>OZ239770.1:0-399034 GCA_965196725.1 Mycoplasmatales bacterium | reverse complement strand
GATCCAAAACAACCACCAAACTGTTTTTGCTTAATTTGGGCATTGTGAAATGATATTTCTGCGCTTGATGAGTTTTTTCATCCCGGCGATAACCAGCAAACCCTAATTTACTTTCCGGCAAAAGGGTTGTAAAAGCGTGTAGCATTCCTAATCCAGCCCGTAAGATAGGCAAAAAAATAATATCATCATTTAAAACCCTAATTTTTTGCTCTGCTAACGGCGTTTCAATTGTAGTAGCATTGGTTTTTACATTAGCAAAAATAGTCGGAATCATCAAAAGACAGATTTCATGTAAAGCCTTGCGAAAAATCCGCTTGCTACTATGACGATCTTTAAGTTGTGCTAGTTTTGTATTAATTAAAGGATGATCAAAAATAGTAACTGAATTCTTCATATCTTTCTTTGCTATCCCCTTATTTTAATTGAAATTATATTATGCTTTCACTTACCAATGGAGTTTTTTTGCAAGTCAGTTTATTTTTGCTAAAATAGTCTTATATCAATGAGATATCTAAAAATTGCTTATAGTTTGACCCCCAACCTTCCCGCGATTAAAGGGATTGTTTCAATTGGACTTGTTGTTTTCCTGCTTGTTGCCTTTGCACTTTGATACTGATATCGCAAACGCAATGCTGATCCTTCAAAAGCGCCAACCGGGCTTGTTTTAGTCGTTGATTTAACGCTTTATTCTCTGCAGAAAATTGTTACTAATCTTTTAGGGCAGCGGTTCCGTTTTTTAACCCCGTATGCTTTTTTGCTACTCAGTTATATTAATCTTTCCAATTTACTAGGATTATTAGGATTAGAAAATCCGATGAACTTTTTGGTGGTTCCGCTTCTTTTAGGTTTTATTACTTTCCTTGGAATTCATTTTTTTGGAATTGTTTTCCGCCGTTGACGTTATTTCAAAAAGTTTTTAAATCCGTTGGAATTAATCATGCAATTTGCCCCTTTTATTTCAATTTCGTTTCGTTTGTTTGGCAATTTAATGGCTGGTTCGTTTATTTTGTTTCTTTTTTACCAATACACCACAATTGAATTACTAGGAGCGGAATTACGTTATTTTAATCTCTTAGCAGTTTTCGCCGCCCCGTTTCACTTGTATTTTGATTTTTTTTCCGGCGCTATTCAATCATTTATCTTTACCATCTTGACCTTTACGTATTGATCGTTTGAACGGCCTGATTCAAGTTATGAAACCGAAAAAGGACAGCCTTTTCAACCAGCAAAGTTGTATAATGAGGATTTAAGGGAAAAAAAGATTCCAAATTATAAGATAGAAAAAAGGAGTTAAAATTATGACTGCTGATTATAAATGAATTGCAATTGGTTTATCCACCATTTCTTTCATTGGAAGTGGAATTGGGCAAGGATATGCCGCCGGGAAAGCGGCAGAAGCAGTGGGAAGAAATCCGGAGGCCGAAAATAAGGTGCGAACAATGATGGTCATTGGGTGTGCGATTGCTGAATCAGGTGCTATTTACGGATTAATCATCTCACTCATTTTACTTTTTACTTAAAATGTCTTTCAAAGAATTTATTAATGATCATCTCAAATTTGATGTGGCGATTTTAATCGCTCATTTAATTGCGGTCTTGGTAATTGGCTTTTTTTTAGTGCGGTTTGTTTTTCGTCCGTTTCGCAAATGATTGACAAAGCGTCATCAAATTGTGCAAGCTTATTATCAGACCGCAGCGACTACCAAACAACAAGCCCTGCAAACCCAGCAACTTGCTGAAGCACATTTAGCTAAGGCCCGCCGGGACGCCAAAACAATTTTGTTTGATGCACAAACCAAATCAAACCAACGTGCGCAGTCCATTTTACAGGCCGCACGGGTAAAGGCCCGCGAAAATATTCGTTTAAGTCGCCAGGAAGCGCTTGCGACCAAACAACGCCTTAATCAGCAAATAAAAACTCAAATTGTCGACAATGCTTTGCAATTAAGCAGCAAATTATTGGGTCGCGAACTAACGAAACATGATCATAAAAAATTAATTGACGAATTTATTCAAGATATCAATGGATCCGAAACAAACTAATTTAATTCTTGCTTATAGTCGTGGTTTTATCCAATTTTTGGATGCCAAGCAAACAACTTACAACCGTTATTATGAAGAAGGAAAAACTTTGTTAATGCTTTTCCAAACCCATCCACGATGACTGATAAAGTTACATCAACTGCACAATAATCGTCAGCAAAAAGTCATTAAAAATTTATTCAATCCTCCCTTTGCTGCTGGTTGAAACAAATTGTTTACGCTCCTTTTTGATGATGGAAACTGGTGATTGGTGGAAGCGATCTTAAAGCAAATTAAAAATTTACTAGCAACGCAATTAAAGATTCAAACTGGTAAAGTTTACAGTGTTATTCGCTTAACAATTAAGCAAATTACCGCTTTAACCACCGCTTTAACCAAACGATTTCACAAGCGGATTGAATTGGAAAACTATCTTGATCAGCATTTGATTGGTGGAGTAGTATTAGAGCTTGGCGACCAATATTTTGATAATAGTTTGGCAACCCAATTAAAAAATTTCCAACTTTGATTTAAACAGGAAGCGAAAAATGAAAATTAAACTTAGTGAACTCAGTAAAATTATTGAAAATAAATTAAATGCCTATCATTTTAAAACCCGGATTGCCAAAGGTGGACAGGTTATTTCGGTTGGTGATGGAATTGCGATTGTCCAAGGCTTGGAAAACGTTGCTTATTTAGAAAAAGTCATCTTTGAAAACAAACAATTAGGCATTGCTTTTACATTGGAAGAAAAATATGTTGGCATCATTCTTTTAGCGGAAGAAAACAACGTGAAAGAATATGATCGTGTGATGGGAACCGGGGAAATTTTTGATATTCCAGTTGGTAGCGAATTAATCGGTCGAGTCCTTGATCCGCTTGGTAACCCTCTGGACGGCAAAGCAGCACTTCGAACCAAAACAAAAGCAGTCATCGAAAAAATTGCTCCTGGTGTAATGACAAGACAATCAGTTGATAGTCCGCTTGAAACCGGCATTTTAGCAATTGATGCCCTCTTTCCAATTGGCAAAGGGCAACGAGAATTGATCATTGGTGATCGGCAAACCGGCAAAACAACCATTTTAACCGACACAATCATCAACCAACGCGGCAAGGAGGTGATTTGTATTTACGTTGGAATTGGGCAGAAAACTTCTGGTTTACTGGAAATTATTGATAAATTCAAAAAACATCATGCTTTTAAACATACAATCATTGTTTCCGCGTTGGCTTCCAGTTCGGAATCATTAAAATACATTGCTCCTTTTACCGGCATGACAATTGCCGAATCATTTTTAGTTAAAGGCAAAAATGTTCTCATCGTTTTTGATGATTTAACCAAACATGCGATCGCTTATCGTGGCTTATCATTATTGTTAAATAAAACACCTGGTCGGGAAGCATATCCTGGTGATATTTTTTACTTACACTCACGTTTATTAGAACGCGCCGTGCGATTAAACAAAAAGCACGGCAATGGTTCAATTACCGCTTTACCGGTCATTGAAACTCAACAACAAGATTTAGTCGCTTATATTCCGACAAATGTCATTTCCATTACCGATGGGCAACTGTTTTTAATGCCCGACCTTTTTAACGCCGGATTTAAACCAGCCATTGATTATGGTTTATCGGTTTCAAGGGTTGGTTCGGCCGCCCAAATTGGCAAAATCAAAAAGCTGGTTGGATCATTAAAATTAGATTTAGCGCAGTATAAAGAATTTGCTCTTTTTGCCCGCTTTGGTGGTAATCTTGATGCGGGAACCCAAGCAATTTTAGCACATGGACAACGGATTTTAGAGCTTTTAAAACAACCCGAAGCGCAACCATTGTCCCATACAATGATGGCGGTTTTTTTATTTGCGATTCGTGAACGCTTATTTAGTGAGCTACCGGTTGCCAAAATTGCTTCTTTTCGCTCCGCTTTAATCACCCATTTTACCGGTTTGAAAACTAAGCAATGAAAGGCTTTTGTTCAAAATAACGATTGAGACCCAAAACAGGAACAATTTTTGACCAACGAAATTAAGCAAGCCAAAAAGAATTTACAAACCAGCTCGACCGATTTGAAAGTTAAGCCATTAAAATCACCAAATGAAACTAAGTAAAAAAGCGCTTGAACAAAAAATTAAAGCCGTTAATAAGATTGCTAAAATTACGAAAGCAATGAAAATTATTGCCCGGATGCGCTTTCAAAAATTAGCTCCGCAACTGGCTGATTGAACGACTTTGATGCTGGATTTACAATTTTTAATCCGCCAATTTCAACCTTTCCAACCCCCCCAAACCCAATCAAAAAACAATCAACCATTGCCCCAGTTAAATGTTCTTTTTACAAGTGATTTAGGATTATGTGGTTCATATAATACCAATTTATTCCAGTTTATTAAACAAGTTCCGGCAACAAAATGAATTGTCATTGGTCGGAAAGGAATTAATTATTTTCGGTTCGCCCGAAAAAGCATTTGATTTGCCACCCAACAAAGTGATTTGCAATCCCAACCGACATTACTTGCTTTAATTACTAAAATTGTGACCCTAGTCGCAGAAACCGAACATCAAATCAACTTTTTTTATACCCATCCTACCTCTTTAACCGAATTTGAAAATCGCCACCTTATTCTTTGACCCGCTAGTGCGCTCCCGGAGCAAGCAACTGATGAACAATCCCCTTCCGAGCTAGTTTTTGAACCTTCCGCCACCATAATTTGGCAAAATCAATTGCCGTTTTACCTTGAAACTGCTTTTCGGTTGGTTTTTATGTTGGCTAAATTGTCCGAACAAGCAATTCGGCAACGGATGATGGAAAGCGCAACGGAAAACGCTCAAACAATGGTCAATGATTTGAAATTAAAATATAATCAAACGCGTCAGGAAAATATTACCAACCAGTTATTAGAGGTTAGTCAAGCTTAAAAACCGGTTAAAATAAGACTTAATGATGAAAAAAACAACCCCTTCGCCTTCCCCACAAGAATTTGGTCTGGTCATTAAAGTAAATGGTCCGGTAGTTGATGTTTTATTTTCTAACTATCGTTTACCACCCATTTATCACACGTTACAAGTGACTATCACTACCAACCAGCATTTGATTTTAGAAGTAGCCCAGCACATTGGTAATAACATCGTTCGCTGTTTAGCATTGGGTTCACCGGTTGGGTTAAAACGGCACATGAAAGCTTATAATTTGTTTCGGCCAATTACCATTCCTGTTTCCAACCATTTGCTTGGGCGCATGTTTAATGTTTTAGGCGAACCAATTGATGATTTACCACCCGTTGAAAGTAAATTAAAGTTACCCATTCACAAACCCGCTGTTCCGGTTAAAAAACAACGGATTTTTTATGAAATCTTACCGACCGGTATTAAAATCATTGACCTTTTAACGCCCTTTGTAAAAGGGGGAAAGGTTGGACTGTTTGGTGGCGCCGGCGTGGGAAAAACTGTTCTTGTGCAAGAATTAATTCATAATATGGCAACTGAACACAAAGGGATCTCCGTGTTTGCCGGTGTCGGGGAGCGTTGCCGGGAAGGAAATGATTTGTATTTTGAAATGAAAAACAACAAGGTGCTTGATAAAACCGTCTTGGTTTTTGGGCAAATGAATGAAGCACCAGGACCAAGGATGCGGGTTGCTTTAACCGCTTTAACAATGGCAGAATATTTTCGTGACTATGAACAACGGGATGTTCTATTTTTTATTGATAATATTTATCGGTTTGTCCAGGCTGGAAGCGAAGTTTCAACCCTTTTAGGGCGCCGTGCTTCCGCAGTGGGCTATCAACCAACCCTTGCGAAGGAGATGGGACGGTTACAAGAACGAATTAGTCAAACTCAAACTGGTTCAATCACTTCCGTGCAAGCTGTCTATGTTCCGGCTGATGATTTAACTGATCCCGGGCCTGCAACTGTTTTGTCGCATCTTGATGCACGGATCGTGTTGGACCGAAATATTGCCGCTTTAGGAATTTATCCGGCAATTAGTCCACTTGAATCATCTTCGCGAATTTTAACCCCGGAAATTGTTGGCGAAAAGCATTTTGATGTTGCTGAACGTGTTAAAGAAACCTTACAACATTTTGCCGAATTGCAAGATATTATCGCTATTTTAGGGTTTGATGAGTTAAGTGAAAGTGATAAATTAGTGGTCAAGCGTGCTCGCCGGATTCGGAATTTTTTCTCCCAAGCCTTTTTTGTGGCAGAAAAATTTAGCGGGAAACAAGGGCAGTTTTGTGATTTAAATGAATTAATTGATGATTTAGATGCGATTTTGGCAGGGAAATATGATGATGTTGAAGAACAAAAGTTTTTCTACATTAAAAATTTGGCTGCTTTAAAACCGACTGCTTCGCAGTCCAAACCAACCAAACCCGTGAAACCACCAACGCGAAAACCGACACCAAACTCGCCCGCAAAATAGGATTTGGAAATGGAAGTTAAGATTTATCAAGGGCTAAAACTGCTTTTTACCACCACCAATGCCAGTGCAATTACGATTAAACTGAAAGAGACGGGTGAAATTACCGTTTTAAATAATCATATTTCTCTTCTTGGCGAAGTGATTCCTGGTAAAATTACTGTTAATACTAGTGGCAGCAAGCGGACATTCGTTTTACAAAATGGTTTTTTCTGTTTTGTTGCCAATCAAGCCAAAATTATTACCGCTGCCCTAAAAGATGAGCCCCTTCCGATTTAATTTGTTCAATTTGTTTCGCCCTAATTATTGAATCTTGCGCCGTTATACGCCGCTTGTCAATCAGATTATGGAACAATTTGGGCGCTTGCAAACACAATCTCGTGCTACTTTAATTGCCAAAGCTAATCAGTTGCGCCAGGAAATTGAACTTCTTCCGGCAAATAAACGCAACCAAAAAACCTTTTTAATTCGCGCCTTTGCGCTTGCCAGCGCAGCAATTAACGAAATTTTACAAATTAAATTGCACCGGGTGCAAATTTATGGTGCTTTAGCGCTCCATTACGGTAACGTTGCGGAAATGAAAACCGGCGAAGGAAAAACTTTAACTGCCCTTTTGCCGGCCTATTTTAACTGTTTGTTACAGCAACGAACTTATATTGTGACCGTTAATGAATATTTGGTAAAACGGGATGCAACCGAAAATGAACCAATTTTTAAACTCTTAGGAGTTAAAACTGGTTATGTTTTGGCTAGCATGGAACGAGAGGGCAAAACCCTTGCCTATCAAAATGACGTTATTTACATTACCAATTCGGAAATTGGATTTGATTATTTGCGCGATAACATGCGCAGTGTGTTGTACAATAAATTACAACGCAGTTTAGATTTTGTCATTGTCGATGAAGTTGATTCGATTTTAATTGATGAAGGCCGAACCCCCTTAATTATTTCCGGCAAACCACTTAGTCGAGCGCAAAATTATTTAAAAGTTAATCAGTTTATTAAACGGTTAAAACCATCTGATTATCGGATTGAACGGGAAACCAAACAAGTTTTTTTGGTTTCTTCTGGTGTTTTAAAAGCCCAAGCTTTTTTCGCCACCGCTAATTTGTTTGCGCTGGAAAACGCCGAACTAGTTCATTTTATTAACAACGGTTTGTATGCCCATACGATGTTAACTAAAAACGTTGATTACATTGTGAAAAACAACCAAATTCTTTTAATCGACCATTTTACCGGGCGAATTTTAGAAGGGCGGAATTTATCAGAAGGTTTGCATCAATCGTTGGAAGCAAAAGAAGGAGTACCAGTTAAAAATGAAACAACCATTTTAGCTTCTATTACCTATCAGAATCTTTTTCGTCTCTTTAAAAAAATTGCTGGTATGACCGGGACAGCAAAAAGCGAAGCGGATGAATTTCGTGAAATTTATAACATGGAAGTTGTGCAAATTCCGACAAACCGCTTGGTCATTCGCCATGATGATAATGATAAAATTTTTTACAATGATACGCATAAATATACTGCTTTAATCGAAGAAATTAAACGTCGTCATCAGCAAAACCAACCAATTTTAATTGGCACTAATGCCTTACAAGTTTCCGAAATCATTGCTGCTTTTTTAACCAGAGCAAAGTTGCCCTTTCGCTTATTAAATGCCAAGCATCATGAATATGAAGCTAGAATCATTGCTCAAGCCGGTAAAGCAAAAGCAATTACGATTGCGACAAATATGGCCGGGCGGGGAACCGATATTAAATTGGATACTGCCGCCAAACAAGCAGGTGGGTTAGCTGTTTTGGGAGTAGCACGCAATGATTCCCGACGGATTGATTTACAACTGCGTGGACGATCAGGTCGGCAAGGAGAACCGGGTTATTCCTGTTTCTTTTTATCGTTGGATGATGTTTTGTTTCGGCGGTTTGGATCACGAACGTTAAAAACGGTTTTTGCCCGTGTCCAAGATCAAATTTTACAATCACGTTTGTTAAACCGAACAATTAAACGCGCACAGCATCGCTTAACAAATTTAAGTTATGAACAACGGAAAAACATTCTGGAATATGACAATATTATTAGCCAGCAACGGGAAATTGTTTATTTGAAGCGCGAAAGTCTTTTTCGCTTAACTACTTTTGCCGAATATTGAACCCGGTTAATTGATCGTTATTTAGAGCATCAATTTCAATTATTTAGTTTGGAACATTTTCATTTTAGCCAAACAAATGTGGCAAAATTTCATCAGCAGTTATTAAGTAAAGAGGTTGTCAAAGTGGATGACATTTCCCCTGCTGTTTTAACGACATGTCAAAATTGAGAAAGTGTTTTAAACCAGTTTAAAAAGTGTTTAAAAGCGATTTTTCTTGATTTAGATTCCGATCAAATTACTTTCTTTACCGTGCCGGCAAAAATGCTGGTGGTTCGTATTTTAGATGATTTATGATCGAATTATTTAAGTGAAACCAACAAATTAAAATCATCGATTTATCTTCAAAGTTATGCGCAAAAACAACCGCTCCAACTTTTTATTGAACAAACCCAGCAAATGTATCAGGATTTAAAGCATAAACTGCAAGAACGTTCTATTCTGGAAGTTCGTCGGATCATTAACAATTATTTAAATTAGCGCAATGACCAATGAGTAACTACATTAATCAAATGCCTTTTCGATTAAAAAGTTCCCATCAGCTTTGTGGTGATCAACCAGAAGCAGTTGCTAAATTAACCGCTGCTTTAAAAGCCGGTCAAAAGCATAATGTTTTACTGGGAGCAACCGGGACCGGGAAAACATTTACGATTGCCAATGTGATTCAAAGATCCCAAAAAGCGACATTGGTGATTTCACACAATAAAACGTTAGCGATGCAATTATACAGCGAGTTTAAGACACTTTTTCCGGATAATAAAGTTGAATATTTCATTTCGCCGTTTGATTTTTATCAACCTGAAGCTTATCTTCCTCATGCTGATTTATACATTGATAAAGCGGTGAAATGAAATTTAGATGTTAAAGCCCTGCGAATTGCGACTTTAAATGCCTTAACGACAACTAAAAACGTCATTGTTGTCGCCTCTGTTGCCGCCATTTACGGCGTTTTAGATCCGGATAAATATCGGCATTTTATCCGTCATCTTGTTCTTAACCAACCGGTTCGGCAAACCGCTTTATTGACTTTTCTGGTCAATGCTGGTTATGAACGAACAAAAACCGATTTACAACCCGGTAAGTTTTTGGTTCGTGGCCCGCTTATTACATTAGGTTTAATGAATGAGGGGGAGTTTTATTTACGGATTAAAATTGTCGATGATCGAATTGTTAAATTACAAAAAGTCAAAGCGCTCACTTTTAAAGTTTTAGCAACCTTAACTGAATTTGTCCTTTATCCAGCCCAAGAATATGTTATTGCGACTGACTTATTGGAAACAGCATGCGGCAAAATTGCGGCTGAGTTAAAAACCCAATTAGCAACCTTTGCCAGCGCCAAAGAACTCGTGAAACGGCACCGTTTAAAAACCCGCACCGAACAGGATTTGGATAATTTGCGTGAACTAGGTTATTGTAAAGGGATTGAAAATTATGCCTTTCATCTTGAAAATCGCTCGTTAAATAGTTTACCTTTTACATTATTGGATCATTTTCCGGCGGACTTTCTCGTTGTCATTGATGAATCACATATTACTTTGCCGCAAATTCATGGCATGTATGTTGCCGATCATAGCCGGAAACAAACGCTGGTTGATTATGGTTTTCGTTTACCATCAGCATTGGAAAACCGCCCGCTTCGGTTTGCGGAATTTATCCAAAAAACCCCCCGGATTATTTACACATCAGCTACTCCCGGTGATTACGAATTAGAACAAGTCCAAAACCACCCGGTGGAACAATTAATTCGTCCCACCGGTTTACTTGATCCACAAATTGTTGTTTATCCAACTGTCGATCAAATTCCCCGTTTAATGAAAGAAATTAAGCAGGCGATTAACAAACAATTACGGGTTTTTGTTTTGACTTTAACAATTAAAATGGCCGAAGATTTAACCGAATATTTACAAACTCAACACCTTAAAGTTGCTTATATTCACAATAAATTAAAAACTTTTGAACGCACGAAAATTTTAATCAATTTCCGCAAGGGCATCTTTGATGTGGTGGTTGGGATCAATCTTTTACGGGAAGGTCTTGATATTCCCGAGGTTGGATTAGTCTGCATTTTAGATGCCGATCGGGAAGGGTTTTTACGGGGGCGAAAATCTTTAATTCAAATGATTGGACGTGCGGCCCGTAATGCTCAGGGGCGCGTCCTTTTATTTGCTGATACTATCAGTCAAGCAATGCGGGCCGCAATTGAAGAAACCAACCGTCGTCGTCGTCTGCAAAATCAATATAATCAGCAACATAAAATCATTCCCCAAACCATCCAAAAACCAATTCAGGATATTTTTCTTGACCAAAATTTACAGACATTTTATGCCAAAATTCAAGCCCAAAAAACCAGCAAACTAACCAGAGTGCAAACGAAGCAAATGATTGTTATTTTACAAAGTAAGATCAAAATTGCTGTTAAAGAACAAGATTTTGAATTAGCCGCCAAGCTGCGCGACATGATTTTTGACTTAATGCAAAAAAAATAAATATAATGGTTATTACCTTTTCCAATGCCTAAAAAATCATCTTCCTCTCTTCAAAATGCGCTGAATTTTATTACCGTTTTAAATGCCCGGGAGAAAAACTTAAAAAATATTTCCCTCCAAATTCCGAAGAATAAACTGATTGTTTTAACCGGTCCCTCCGGATCGGGCAAATCAACCTTGGCGTTTGGAACTTTATATGCTGAAGGACGGCGTCGTTATATTGAATCGCTTTCTTCCTATGCCCGCCAATTTTTAGGCACCACCGAAAAACCGGACGTTGATCAAATTAGTGGACTAACACCGGCGATTGCCATTGAACAAAAAACAATTTCCAAAAACCCCCGTTCCACGGTCGGAACCGTAACAGAAATTTATGACTATTTACGGTTACTATATTCCCGGATTGGAATTGCCCATTGTATTAATGAGCATGGTGCCATTCAGGCGATGTCTTTAACCCAAATTGTAAAACGGGTTCAACAGCGCTTTCCCAAGCGAATTAAATTAACCGTTTATGCGCCGGCCGTTTCACAGCAAAAAGGGCAATTTCAGACGCTTTTTCGCAAATGAGTACAGGAAGGTTTTGATCAAGTTTGAGTTGATGGCAAAGTACGAACCTTGGATGAAGAAATTCGCTTAACCAAGACCGAAAAGCATACCATTTCCCTTTTAATTGATGAATTTAGTTTTGACAATAGTCATACCAGTTTAGAACGCTTAAACGCCGCGCTAGAAACGGCTTTAAAATACGGAAATGGATTTGTTGATTTTTTTTTCCCGCTCAATGGTCAAATCAACAAATTAAGTTATTCACAAAACTATACTTGCCTGGCCTGTGATTATACGGTTCCGGAAATGGAACCACGTTTTTTTTCCTTCAATGCTGCTTCCGGTGCCTGTGAAAGTTGTAAAGGGTTGGGAACAACCTTGGAAGTTGATCAAACCATTTTAATTCCCAATGATGCGCTTTCGATTAATGAAGGGGGAATTTTATTTTATCGTTCGGTGATCGGAACGGAATCGTTGGATTGAAAGAAGTTAGTTGCTCTCTGCGATCATTTTAAAATTGATCGTGATCTACCACTTCGTGCTTTAAACTCGGATCAATTAGATTTATTATTTTACGGTTCCAAGGTTCCAATTAAATATTGATTGGTTAACCAAAAAACCGGCAGCCGACTCCGCTTTAACCACGTTATTGATGGCGTGATTAATATTATTAAACGCCGGTTTTTAACCACTTCTTCCCGTTCAATTCATTCGAAAATGACGGAAAAATATTTAATTGAACAAACTTGTTTGGCTTGCCGCGGGAAACGCTTAAATCCGGCTGCTTTAGCGGTTTATATTGCCGGTTTAAACATTGCTGATTTTTGCCGCTTATCGATTAAAGCCGGTTATCAATGATTGCAAAGTTTAAAATTAAGTGCCGAAGAACGCCAAATTGTTGCGATTGCTTTACGCGAAATTACCAACCGCCTGCAATTTTTAAATAACATTGGGTTAAATTATTTAACGCTTGCCCGTTCCGCTGATACTTTATCAGGTGGTGAAAGCCAACGGATTCGGTTGGCTACTCAAATTGGTTCGCAATTAACCGGTGTTTTATATGTCCTTGATGAACCATCAATTGGTTTACATCAATACGATAACCATAAATTAATTACCACGCTCCGTTCGATTAGCGAACTGGGAAATACAGTTTTAGTGGTTGAACATGACTTAGAAATGATGCATGCTGCTGATTATCTGATTGATTTAGGTCCGCATGCCGGTAAATATGGCGGCGAATTAGTCGCCGCGGGATCACCCGAAATTATTATGAAAAACCCTGCTTCAATCACCGGGCAATTTTTAAGCGGGCAAAAAACGCTTCCGGTTCCGAAAACTCGTCGTGCGTTAGGCATCGAGCAGCTTCAATTATTTAAAGCGAATGCCAATAATTTGCATGATTTTTCGGTTACGATTCCCTTACATTGTTTAGTTTGTCTTACCGGTTTATCCGGTTCGGGGAAATCAACCCTGATCAACGATGTTTTGTATAAAAACCTGAAAAAACAATTGCATCGTTTTTCTACCGTCCAAGCGGCACCAATTGAAGCCTTATTGCACCATGATCGTTTAGAGAAAGTAGTTTATATTTCCCAAGAACCAATTGGAAGAACCCCCCGCTCTAATCCAGCAACTTATACTGATGTTTTTACCGACATCAGGAATTTATTTGCCCAAACCCCGTTGGCCAAAACCCGTGGTTATAAACCCGGACGGTTTTCTTTTAATATTCATGGTGGTCGTTGCGAAAAATGCAATGGCGATGGTCATATTGCCCATTCAATGCTCTTTCTGCCCGATGTTTACATTACTTGCAGTGAATGTCAAGGCAAACGGTATAATGCGGCAACGTTGGAAATCAAATATAAAGGGAAAACAATCGCTGATGTTTTAAAAATGGAAATTCAAACCGCCACTCACTTTTTTGCCCATCAAATTGTTATTCAACGAAAACTCCAAACTTTGGTTGATGTTGGGCTTGGTTATTTACAATTAGGGCAAAGTTCAACTGAATTGTCCGGCGGCGAAGCGCAGCGGGTTAAATTAGCGGCGCATTTAAATAAACGCACCAACCACAGTGATACTTTATATTTATTCGATGAACCAACGACCGGATTACATAGTTGTAATGTCGAAACACTTATGAAAATGATTAATGGATTAGTCGACCAAGGCGGAAGTGTGATTATTATTGAACATAATCTCGATGTCATTAAAATGGCTGATTACATCATTGATTTGGGTCCAAAAGGCGGAGAAGAAGGTGGTAAAGTTGTTGCGACCGGTACCCCCGAAGAAGTAGCCCAAAACCGCCATTCCTACACCGGCAAGTTTTTACGAAAAATATTGTAAAATTATAATGATGGAAATCAACTATTACGGTTTAATGATTGCCCTTGGTGCGCTTGCGGCTTTTTTATATTTGTTGCTGGTTTGATCGCAACAAAAAATGCCGCAAATGTGAAATTTACTCTTTTGAAGTTTGCTGGTTGTTCCCGTGGTTATTTTGGGCGCCCGGCTTTGAACATATTGATTTGATCTTCCAACCCAAAATTGAATCAACAGTGGTTTTACCGTCCTTGAGCGGTGAAATCGCTTTTTTGGTCTTAGCCAAGAAGGCATAGCTCTGCGTGGTTTATCCGCCCATGGTGGAATCTTTTTTGGTGGTCTTTATCTTTATCTTTTGTTTTTTTTTCATAGTAAGCGTTATCAAATTTCGTTGTGATTTTACTTTGATACAGTTGTTAAAGCAGTTTTAATTTTACAAATCATTGGGCGCTGAGGTAATTTCTTTAATCAAGAATTGCTTGGCAAAGCGGCGTTTACCGAAAATTATCCGCAAGAATACGGCTGAATTCCAACTTGATTTGCGACTAAATTAACCAAATTTGACAATTTAAATGTCTTATATCATCCGCTTTTTCTATATGAATCATTTGGGCATTTTCTCCTTTTGCTTTGCTTGCTTTCCCTGCCATATTTTCAGCAATTAGTTTATACACCATGAACAAAAAATAGTCATTTTGCCCAAAATTTCAGTCATTTCATCCACCAAAAACGCTTGCAAACCCGTTTTTTGCCAATTAATTATCTGCGTGTTTTTCGCTATAAAAGGCAATTATTAAAAACTTATTATCAAACTTTAGCAAATCAGAATTGTCCGGCGGTTATGCAGCGTGATTATTTTTGGTGACCTTGAGATATTAATCCGGCCCACCGTTTAAAACGTTGAATTCCCCTTCGGCATCAAATTAAGCAGCACAAAGTGTCGCGCTTTCAAACCGTTAATTTTGTGCTTCGTCAGGCTTTACGACGGGATTCGCGTCAATTAACTTCCCACTTCGGACCTTGATGAGGACATTTACGGGTTGGAGTTCTAACCAGTTGTTATTTAATTTTTGCCAATGGGTTACGCCTTGGTTTGCAAACAATGCGCCAAACCAAAGATCAAATGGAAATTACCGCTCCTCTTTTAATTAGTTTAATTGTCTTTGGCAGTCTTTTATTCATTTGAATTCAATGAATTGCTCCGGATCGGATGCGGAGTCGAACTTGAAGATATGAAATTTTTTATTAGTTAATTGTGCTTATGTTAACCAGTTTAGATGCTTTTTTCGCCCGAACCGCCCTTCCTTCCTTATGAGTGTTGTTCTTCTTTTTGGCAATCATCATCATTTTTAATGCTTATTTTCTCCCCCGGTTTGTGCTCGAACTATTTAAACGCACCAGACTTGGTTTAGTCACAATTGGCTTGGTTTTCATTTCGCTTTTTACCTCTTTACCGGAAGTTTTATCAACCATTTTCAACGGAATTTTGAATCAAAAAGATCTTAAAGTTGGTTATTCCCTTTCGTTTGCCAATATTATTGGCGCTAATTTGTTTTCCGCAACCGCTTTAATTGCGTTTGACTTTCTTTATTTTCGTTACTATTATTTAACCGAAGTTCCATTTCGGAATAAATTAACATTAGGATTGGTCATTTTGGTTAATTTCTGATTTATGCTGTTACTTTTATTTCCCGGGCAATTGGAATGAAAGATTAATCAGGTTTCGATTCCAGCGCTCCTTTTTCTCATCTTTTATTTCGTTTATCTTGGGTTTCTTTTTTTCTCACAAAAACGGTTTCAAACTCAACAAGCAGGTACTAATCAACTCACCAACCCCGCCCCAAGTCCGGAAAAATACTTTGCTTTTCATATTAATCCCCTGCTAGTTTTTGCAATTTTGCTTGTCTTACTGATTGCTTTATTAAGTGGTTCCTTTGTTTTTTTTCGCCTTGGAAGTTTTCTTCGCGAACAACATGGTTTAAGTGAAAATAGTGTTGGTGGCATCTTGTTTGCGCTTACGACCGCTTTCCCGGAATTATTAGGTTGTTTTAGTCTGTTTAACTTAAAGTTAGGCAATGTTGCGATTGCCGTTATTTTTGGAAGTCATCTTTTTAATTTACTGATTTTTATTGTCAGCAATCTTTATTTTGCTGTGCCGGCTTTTACCTTGCTTGCGCAAGATAGTAGCAACCTCCGCTTGCTTGTTGTTACCTTAATTAGTACGACGCTTTTTTGAATGCATTTGCTTTTCCAGGATGTAAAACCACGCGCTACTTATTTCATTATTCCGTTAGCAATTATTATTCTTTACTTGATTGGATGGACAAAAATCATTTAATCATGTTTAAATTTGATAAAATAGAACAGGCAAAAGGCAATTGTTGATTTAAATGGAATACGGTTTAGTTTTTTTTGATTAGAAATCATTCTGCTTGTGCTTGCAATCATTATGATTATTTTGAGTCTTTTCAAAGATTCATCCGCCCGGGAAGCACTTGCTTCAATTAGCGGTGGTAGCCAAGAATTGTTTTTAAACAAAAATCCAAACTTTCCCATTCTATTATCACCATCATTTTACTAACAATTACATTCTGTTTGTTTGCGTTAATCATTACCTTACGCATACTGTGAAATATTCTCTAAATGAGTAAAACCACTTCCCCACGCCCTTTTTTTCAACGCTCGCTTCATCACCGCTATAAAATTATTGAAACATTAACCGCCGGAATTGTTTTGACCGGTTGAGAAACCCGTTCAGTGTTTGCGCACCAATTTGATTTAAAAGATAGTTACGCCATTATTACCAACCGCTTTCATTGCTATCTGTTAAATTTTCACCTCACCCCGGTTGAAAAAAATCCCCGCTTTAAACCCCAATTGCGCCATAAACTGTTACTTACCACCGCTCAAATCCGGCTATGAAATAGCAAAAAGGAACAAAACAACTATACAATTATTCCGCTCCAACTTTTGCTAATTAGTGGTAAAATAAAAGTTGTCATCGCGCTTGCAGGAGGATTAAAAAACGCGAAACCAAAGCCCAGGCGATTGAGCGTGCGTGGCAAAAGAGAACTAGACACCGCTTTAAAAAAACTTAGGGGTCTCGATTTTTAAAATATGTTTATAGCGGGGATGATTTAGATTAGACAGGATATAACGTCTTCATTCGGCAGTGGTTTAAGCAACCTTAATAGCTTGTCAACATTCAAATAAATGCAAAACCATTTAGCACTTCAATCTAACCCTAATTATGCTTCAACACCGTTGAATTAAACTGGTTAGAATGATTGGGAAATGCAGAAATTGCCAGTCCCAAGGGCATGAGAAAATTTTTGTTTGTTAATTTTTCATGTTCCGATTGAAACAAACTGCGAACTTTAAAACCGCCCTGTAGTTAAAGTTTTAAGCATTAGACAGTGCAACCATAAGAATTTTTACTTCGTTTTTTGATTTTTATGGTTAAATATAAACGGAGTTAAACTGTAGATGGAAGTTGATGTTAACTCTTGGATGTGGGTGCAATTCCCACCTTCTCCACCATTTTTACCATGTCAAATCAACAACTCTTAACTGTTCTTTTAGTTTTGGTAGTGTTGATTTTGCTTTCGTTAATTCCCATTTTTTATTTCACCTTTCGTGATTATTTTGCCCGCTTTCGCTTACGTAACTTCAATGTTAATGAATCATTGAACCAAACCCGTGATCAGATTGATGCGTTGATTGAAGAAATTGTTGACAGCGTTAATTATTTTCATACCAAAAAAATTGGTTGCTTACTGATTTTATGTGGCAAATCCAACTTAAATCAGTTAATTACCGATGAAGGGGTTGAGATTAACGGCAATGTTTCATCTGATTTAATTAAATGTATTTTTTCGAACAAAGAAGTACAACTCCATGATGGTGCCTTGCTAATTGATCGCAACTGAAAAATTCTCTCCTGCTCCGTCTTTTTTCGTGTCAAAAAAATGTTTCGCAACCAACCGGTCAAAAAATACGGCACCCGTCATTTAGTCGCCCGTCAAGTTGCCTATGATTCGGATGCCGCGATTATTGTCGTTTCGGAAACAAACGGTCAGATTACTTTTATTCATAACAAAAAACTTTCCTTTGATAATATTAGTTTGGATTTATTACGTCAAAAATTGAAAGACCGAATTTATGATTAAATATCAGATACGGGGTTGCTCCGTCTCTTTTAAGCAAATTGTGCCATGCCTATTTCTCAACTTAAACTTGCTGTTCAAAAAAAAGATTTGAAAAAGATTCGGTTTTTGTATGGCAAAACCAACATCGTTGACTTTACCAATCTGTTTGAACAACTAACCGTTGAAGAGCAATTAATTGTTTTACGTTGCCTGGATACCATCGCTTCGACCGAAATTATTAATCGCTTAGATAGCAAGCACATGCGCGATTTAATTGAAGCGTTTACCAAACCCGAAATGAAGGAATTGGTCAGTAAATTATATGCTGATGATATCGTTGATTTAATTGAAGATTTACCATATTATTTGGTGAAAAAAGTGATTTCGTTTGCGACGCCAGCACAACGCAAAGACATTAATTTTATTCTCCGTTATGCCGAAGATACGATTGGTTCGGAAATGGATGTTAACTTTATTGCCTTAAACATTAATTGATATGTTGCGGATGCGTTAAATCGCATTAATAAATTTACAGGAAAAGTTGACGACCGGAGTCTTTACTATGTTACCGATGAGCGCGGATTATTAATTGGGTATGTGCGCGCTAGCGATCTTTTGGCGGTGAAAAACGAAACCAAAACCCGGATTGCTTCGATTACCGAAACCAACGTTGTTTCCCTGCGCACTTCCATGCTGACCGAAAAAGCAGTGGAAAAAATGCGTTATTACGAATTGTTTGAGGTCCCGGTTGTTGATAGCCAAAATAATTTAGTTGGTGTTTTAAACAGTGATGATATTTTAGAACTTTTAAAAGAAGCACAGATTGATGATATTAACAAAGCCGCCGGCGTGATTGAAGAACCTGATACGGAATATTTTGCAACTAGTGCCTGAAAAATGTTTTGATCCCGCTTTCCCTGGTTGGCAGCAACGATTTTAATTACCACTTTCACCCAGATTGTCTTAACTTTTCTGTTGCAGGAAAACGCTGTCCAAAATAAAAACTTAATGATCATTATTCCCTTTATTCCTTTCATTTTGACAATTGTGGGAAATATTGCCCTGCAATCGACCGCTATTATTATCAAAAACATCATTTTAAAAGTGATTGATCGCCCCCAATACGCGCAAACCCTTCGCAAAGAGCTAAATGTGGCAGTCTTAATTCTAATTGCCACGCTCATTTTAAACTTACCTCGTTCCGCCTTTGTCCAGTTAATTACGGAAGGAGAAAGCAAATTTGATGCTAATTATTGGATTAGCTTTGGAATCGTTAACTTTGTCATTGCGCTTTCGATTTTTCTTGTTGTTTTATTCTCGGCTTCGTTGCCAATTTTAGCGCATTGATACGGCATTGATCCTTCCTTAATGTCATCACCATTATTAACAACGGTGGTTGATTTTATTGTCACCACGATTGCGGTTGGCGTTTCGTTTGCCTTTTCCAACTATCTTTTGTAGCAAAACCACCGAAATTCGCTTATAATTAATATTGACCATGGTGAATGTGGTGAAGTGGTCTAACACACCGGATTGTGGTTCCGGCATTCGTGGGTTCAAATCCCATCATTCACCCCATTCTTTTTTATGAAAAAAGCTTGAACTCCCCGTTTCTTTCTCGGTCCAATGTTTGCCGGCAAAACAACTAAATTGTTGCATACAATTCATTATTATCGGCGCTTTTTTCGGCTTACCAAGCTTTATCTTTGGCGTTCGACCCTCGATACTCGCACGCCAAGTAATCTTTTGAAAAGCCACGGGTTTGCAACGTTAAATGTCCAAGTTTTTCACACCGCCGCTGATTTAAGCGCTTTAATCCAAACCACTCCAAAGTTACCAATCATTTTTATCAGTGAAATGCAGTTTTTCCCCGTCGCCGAACTGATGGCGTTATTGAAAATTGCCCAACAACAGCGCATTCGTGTCGTTGCCGAAGGATTAGATCTTGATTTTCGTGCTCAACCGTTTCCCTTTGTGCAGCAGTTGACCCCGTTTAAGCCCCAATTAACCTTGCTTACTGCGCGTTGTCATCAATGCTTTGCCAAGGCAACGCGTTCGTTTCGCCTGTCGTCTGATCAGACTTTATTTTTACCCGGTGGCAAAGATTTATATGTTGCTTTGTGTGCAACTTGCTATGCCAAACGTCGTTGCTAAGCGTCCGTTGATAATCGCAATTGTTGGCGCTGAAGGGAGTGGAAAAACGGTTTTAACCACGCAACTCAAAGCGCTTTTTCATGTTCCAGTTGCTTTCGAATACGGCAAAGCATATTGTTGAAAACACTACCGAGCATTTCATAAACAGAATCAGTTTCTAACCAGTCGAAAAGATTTTTTGCTGATTGCTAATCAAACTTATCAAAATTATCAACAGGCATTGCAAACTGCTTGCCAACAAACTGCTCCTTTTTGTCTTCTTGACACTGATTTAATCTATACAAACTGGTTTTTTCAATTACAATTTCCCAATAACCCTTTTCTGATCCGAAATTATTTACGTTTTCAAAAAATTGATGTTTATTTTTTTCTTGCTCCCGCCTGCTTTTTCCAGCATCCTATGCATTATTATCAGTTGCCAACCAAACCCGCTTTTTCAACCGCCTTATTAAAGAATTATTTCCATTTTAAACACCCTCATAGTAAACTAATAGTGATCCGAGAAAATGACGATCATCGGCGTTTACAAATTGTCCAGCAGCAAATTAACCATCTTTTAAATGAAAGCAAAGGCTAACCTTCAAATTGATTTTATTTCCAAATCAAATGCGCAAACTGCCAAACTGTGTGCTCATCTTTTTCACCATTTACCGTTTCCGTCCCTTGTTAGTTTAAGTGGACCATTGGGGGCCGGTAAAACCCAAATTGCTAAGTTTTTAGCCCAAAACTTTGGCGTTTTAGAACCATTAATTTCTTCTTCTTTTTTAAAAGTCCGCCTTTATCATAACCAAAACCAGGAAAAACTTTTACACATCGATTCTTACAACACAAAAAGTGTTGAAGAGGTGTGGGTTTTTCTTCAAGAACACTACGACGCTCGTTTTATCATCGTAGAATGAGCTATTCCCCAAGTTTTTACTAAATTTGCTTTACCGATCGTTGAAATTAAGATTGATTATTTGCATGATTTTGATCGTCATATTATTTTTACCGGTCCGCCTTCAATTATCAAAAAACTGCAAGCCGATTTTGCTGCGAAAGATGCCAAAAGTCGCTAATCGTCTAACCCTTTTTGTCAACAGTCATCAACTCCAATTCGGATTATGGGTTGATGAAAAATTACTTCATCAGCAAACCCTTGCGCTACACAATAATTATTTAGAAGCATATTTTCCCTTTTGAAAACGGCTAATTAAGCATCCCGCTTTCAGTTGAAAGGACATTAAAAGCGTTTATTGTTTGAACGGTCCCAATAAATTTGCCTTGTTAAGAACGTTTTTGGTGAACTTAAAACTGTATCGTGTTTTTCAACCAAATTGAACTTTTTATGTGCTCGATCATTTAAGTTTTCAGGTGGCAAGCGCAAAGTTAACAATTAGTTTAATTACCGCCAATAAAAATCATTATTATTGTGGAATTTACCAAAATTTTCACCGGTTAAAGCAGTTTCAATTACTCCCAAACCAAGCTTTAAAAACGCTGCCGGCTTCCTTTCCGCAAGCAGTTATTGTCCAAAATTTTGCCGCCGCTGATTTCCTTGCGCTTTGAAAAACGCATTGAAGGCATTTTGTCCGCTTAAAACCAACGGAAGAATTAATCCCACTTTATTTAAATCCCTTTTCTGCTGATAAAATAAAACCGATCAAACACCATGCGTTATTCCCACCAAAAAATCGAACGTAAATGGCAAACCTTTTGACGCAAAAATGCCACGTTTAGTCCGCGTTTAGAAGCGTTTCCCGCCCGGAAATATTATCTGTTAGATATGTTTCCCTACCCCTCCGGGAAAGGATTACATGTGGGTCATTTGCGTGGTTACGTTGCCACCGACGTGTTGGCACGCTGAAAACGCATGCAAAACTACACTGTTTTTCATCCGATTGGATTTGATAGTTTTGGTTTACCAGCCGAACAGTATGCCATTCAGACCAAGCAAGATCCAACTCTTTTCACCGATCAAAATATTGCCAATTTTTTAGAGCAATTACAAGCCCTTGGGTTTGCTTATGATTATCAGAGAATCCTTAAAACTTCGGATCCACGCTATTATCGGTGAACACAATGAATTTTTCAACGTTTTTATGAGCACCAATTAGCTTATAAAGCGAAAGTCCCGGTTAATTTTTGTCCGGCCTTAAACACTGTTTTAGCCAACGAAGAAGTGATTCCCGCTGCGGATGGAACGATGGTTTCAGAACGCGGTCATCATCCGGTTTACCGACGTTTAACCGAACAATGATTATTAGACATTGTGAAATTTGCTCCTTTTCTCTTAACATCATTACCAACTTTAAATTGACCGGAAGCAATCAAGCAAGCCCAAATCAAATGAATTGGTGCAGAACACGGTTTTCTTTATCAAGCCCGGATTCGTACCGCAATCAAAAGTTCTCAAACCGTCTCTTTAACTGTTTTTACCCAACAATTAAATGATTGATTCGCTGCCCCTTTTCTCTTACTTGATTTTGAAAATCAACAGCTTGATCCTTATCTAACAACAACGATTCGGAAACGCTTAAAGCAAATTCGCACCCGTCTTGCCCAATTACCATTGCATCATCTGCATTCTTCCCTTGCCAAACAATATTTGCTTGATAGTGGTTGTCGAATTTGAAATCCGCTTTTAAAAAAAGAATTACGGATTTATTTTGTTAATTTTTTGGATCCCAACACCCCCTATCAAAACCGCTTATTAA
The DNA here is from genome assembly GCA_965196725.1 of Mycoplasmatales bacterium. GTDB lineage: Bacteria > Bacillota_I > Bacilli_A > Mycoplasmatales > MT37. The sequence goes on along the minus strand of OZ239770.1, from coordinate 376,085 downwards.
ATTGCCAGCGTTTTCCGCAATTAGCTAAATTAACCATTCGTTTTCATTGCTTATCAACGGCTGAATTTCGTACTTTATATGAAAAGCCTACGCTTGCTTCAAATCGCTCAATTTTAGCTTCGCATCCTCGAATTAAATTTACTCCCTTTGTCCATTATCGCCTTCGTAATTGGGTTTTTTCCCGCCAGCGTTATTGAGGGGAACCATTTCCTTTACTCAAAACTCGTCGTGGCTTAAAACTGTTGCCCGCCACTGCTTTACCGTTGCAACTTCCTGCTTTTTCAACCGTTAATTTTGCCAGCAAAACCTTAACCCCACTTGCTAGTGTAAAACGTTGACTTTGAAAGGGATATGATCCAAATGTAATGCCCCAATGAGCCGGAAGTTCATGATATTATCTGGCTTACCTTTTGGTAAAAGCAGATGGTGATTTTTATCCTCTTAACAGTCCAACCGCCAAGCAAATTTTAAATCATTGGATGCCGGTTGATTTGTATATTGGTGGTCAGGAACACGCTGTTTCCCACCTTTTATATGCCCGTTTTTGGAATCAATTTTTGGTGCGCAATTGTCAAATCTACGATCATTTAGAACCATTTCAAACTCTATTGAATCAAGGTCTGATTTTAGGACCTGACCAGAAAAAAATGTCCAAGAGTCGCGGGAATGTTGTCGATCCAATGCAATTTTTGGTTTCCCATGGCGCCGATGCCTTGCGTTTGTATATTCAATTTATCGGTCCTTTTGCCGCTAAAATTGCCTGAAATGAGAATAATCTTGATGCAATGCGGAAATGATTAGCGCGAGTTTACACCCTTTTTACAACTGATCGTTTCGTTTGGCAAACCGAAAATGACCACCAGATGGATTATTTGATGCATAAAACGATTAAAACCGTAACCGAATGTTTTCAAACCCAGCAGTTTAACGTTGCAATTGCGAGTTTAATGACTTTTATTAACGTTTGTTATAAAACGAAACCACTTTATTTTCATTATGGGAAAACATTTTTACAACTTTTACATCCTATTTGCCCACATTTAACCGCCGAATTATGATCCTTATGAAAGGGGAAAGGGTTTATTTTTGATGCCGTTTGACCTGAATATGATCCGCACCAATTGCAAAAACCAACTGTTATTTATGCTTTACAAATCAACGGCAAAACGAAAAAAACCTTTCCTTTCCCGCTTAATGCCGGCAAAATCGCAGTTTTACATTATTGTCAAAAGCATTTTTTACCGCTTTTACCAACCGCTCATCAGCAAGTCGTTTTTGTTGTCAACAAAGTGATTAACTTTGTAAAGAAGTAAATCGCCAGTTTTTTGTTCTTATAAATAAAGCGAGAACGAGGTATAAGCAAATTATGCAACTTTTAAGTAAACAACTCAGAATTTTGCGCCTTCGCGCTGATTTAACCCAAAAACAACTTGCCCGCAAAACGGGTTTATCCCCATCAACAATTTGTCGACTCGAAATTGATTGTGCCAACACCCAGTTTAGACATATTTTTGCAGTGTTAAAATTTTTAACCCAACTTCCCAAAGACCAATCCCCCGCCTCTTTAAGAAATGATTCTAAGATCGAAAATTATTTTCTTCTCTTCCTTGGTTTAAAAAATAATCTTTTCTACCGTGAGCATAATTACAGTCCGCAAGAAATCCAATTAATTACTGTTTGTTTAGAACTAATGGACAAAATTAACCTGATTTTGCTTAATAAAGTGCTCAAATAATGATAAAATTTTATCGTCTCTAATTTAACTCAAGTCTTCCTTAATACCCTAACTTTTGCTTAAAATAGAGTGAATTTTAGAAGAAATAAATATTCATAAATACATTTTTATTTTTTATCTTTCCAAAAAACCATAAAAAAAAGTAAAGGTTGTCAAACCAAACCACCAAAAAGGAGAGAAAAATGTTCACAGAATTAAGTAATATTATTAGAACGAAACGAATGAACAAAGCGTGAACGCAGAAGAAACTGGCCCGCAAAGCTGGTTTATCACAATCAACGGTCTGTCGATCAGAAATTGATACTTTTAATATCAAATTTGGTTATATTGTGAAAATCGTTGAACTTTTAATGGAAAAAGATTTTCAATTATTCCGTAGCGAGTTTATGTTACAAGAAAATCCGATCTCCACGTTTCTTGAATATTTAATGAAAGATACCAGAACATGAGCATTAATTAACTATGATGCTCAACGAACAGCTAATTATTTCATTAAAGTTATTAATGACAATTACAAGAAAATCTAGTCTTATGATAAAATAAGATTAATGAAATTTCCTTCATTAAGTGTAAGAATTAAAAAGAATTCTTTGCGCGGTGTTTATCAATTTCTGCAGGGTGTTTCTCGTTATATCGGAGCGATTTACATTAACCGTGCCACTGTTGATAATATCGGGTTAAAAGCAGTTAACACATTGGTTTTAAGATATCCCAAGAAACGGATCATCTTTGAACTTCAGTTTAATCAGAAAAATTTTTTTGAATTTCTGGAAATTTTATTGCAAAAAACCAATTTATTATTTTATGCAATTCTTTTTCCCCGCACTTGCAACGTAAATTCCAAAACTTTAATTAGAATTCAGCAGTTGTTTGCTGACCATCAAAAAACAGGTTACTTTTTTGTTAACGAAAGTAACTATCATCTTTTTACCCCGCTGGCAATCGAGCACCTTGGTTATTATAAAAACCTGGAAGATGGCGAAGAACAAGAATGAGAAGAAGCAGATTATCGCATTTTAACCAAACTAAATCGTTTGAAGAGAAATGTTAAGCTTTTCAACATCAGTAGTCAAAATTTAAAGGCATTGCAAAAACAAAATGTGCAGATTAATGAAATTGTAGCCGGTTCTGATGTAGCCTTTTCTTTTAATCCGGTTGAAAGTTGCAAACAGTTTTATTCCACAATTAAAGAGATGTTGTTCCAAGAATAAAAAGCAGGTTATAATATTTTTCCAATGTCTAGAATGACAAGCAAGGATCTTTAACCCGTGAAATCAATTTTGTCCAGCAAAATTTCGCCGCTCATTAATTATTCTCCGTTCGCTAATTTAAATCTTAAACCCGATAAAAACTTTATTTTTCCGCTGTGATTGAAAATCCCGTTTCTCCTCTTTTTGACTTTAATGTTTTTGCGCGCCTTTTTTTTTCCTTGGTTTGGTAGCCTCTTTCATTTAAGCAATCACAACACGAATAGTTACACCAATTTTTTTCACATTTATCAATATGTGCTGTTTTTTATTGTTCTGACCATCATTTTTTACCTCAATTTTTTTGTCAATAAAACCAACTATACGCTTAAAATTTTTAGTCCGATTATTGCCTATGTTTTAGTTAAAGTCACAATTGATTTTATTTTCTTTTTTTTACCCATTGACTTAAATTTTAGTTGGTTTTTTAAGTCTCCCACTGATCAAATGGATTTTAAAACTGATCCCCGTCTCCTTTTTAAAAACCTGTTTCTTGATCCTATCTTTACTTTTTTGGCAGTTGTGCTGTTTTTTAGTTTTGAACAAACCCAGTTTAAACGGATTTACCATTTATTTCGCAACCGCCCCCTGACTGTTCTTTTTTTTACGTTAATTGTTATTTTGATCATGTTTATTCGTGCTCGCCCGGATTATTTAAACCAGCAGGATAAAATTTCTGACAACGAAGGTTATATTCGTTTTTACCTCGAAAATACGACTAAATTCGGCAAAATTTTTTATGTTGTTTCGTTGATTATTATTTTTCCGTTTTGAGAAGAATTAATTTTTCGGTTTGCACTCCAAAAGATTTTTTCTACCCAAAAATCGCAAGGTTTTCTTGCTTTCATTCTTTTTTCCTCTTTTATGTTTGCAATGCCCCATATTAGTCCGGACGAAATTGGTTCCCCCCGCAACTTTTTTGATTTTTTCTATCGATTATTTTATGGAACATCCGGAACTAATTTCACTTATTGATATATGGCGTATATCTTTGCTTTGGTTTACGTTTTCAGTGGCTATAACCTCTTTTTTGTCATTATCATTCATGTTATAAACAACGGAATTGTCACCTTATAATGAAAAGTGCGTCATCCAAAAAAGCTCTTCAAGTTGAAATTGCCAAATTAGAAAAACAACTAAAAGAGTGAAGTTATCATTACTATATCAAAAATCAACCGTTGGTTTCCGATGCTATTTATGATTATTATTATCATCAACTGCAAACTTTGTATCAAACCGATCCGAGTTTAATTCCAGTTACTTCAATTACCAACCAAGTTGGTTTTAAACCAGTTTCTCAAGCAAAATTAATTGCCCATCCGCACCGGTTACTTTCGTTAGATAATGCGTTTGATTATGCTGATCTAAATCGTTTTCAAACCCGACTTATCAAAACGATTGGCAAAGCTTTTACGTATCATTGTGAATTAAAAATTGATGGTTTACCGGTTAATTTAACCTTTAAAAATCATCTCTTTCAGCGTTGTGCGACCCGTGGTGATGGTGAATATGGCGAAGATGTTACCGCTAATTTTCTTGCAATTGCTGATTTTGCCTCCCGCTTCAAAAACAAATTTCCCTTCAAAGATTTTGAATTACGTGGCGAAATTTATATGCCCAAACTCCAATTTCAAGCTTTAAATAAAAGACTGCAGCAGCGCATTAAAAGGCAATTTCAAACTGATCAAACAACTTTTCAAATGTTTGTGCAAGAACTTCAAATTGCTTTTCCGAGTCTGACTTTGCATCCTTTCCCGGTTAAACCGTTAAAACTTGATAACAGTTGAAATCATAATCCAACATATCAGTTTGAGATAGAATGTCAAGTTGCAACCCTTGCGCAAACGAAGCAGGTTTCACAAATGCTAACTTGAATTGCTAATCATTCTGCTCGTTTTTATAAAAAACTGGCGGTTAATCAAACGACAAAAACACGAACCCTGCTGACATTTAAACAAATTTCATCCAACCGTTTTTTTTTAAACCCCCGCAATGCTGCTTCCGGGAGTTTACGCCAATTAGATCGACAAATTACAAAAACCCGCAATTTAGCAATCGCCTTTTTTCATTTCGCTTCTTTTAACGCTTTGCCAAGCCCAGGAACTCAAGCAGAAAGTTTAAAGTTAATTGCTGATCAACTCCATTTTCCGGTTGTGAAACCGCATCAAGAATGCAAAGATTTAGCCGCGGTCTGAAATTGAATCCAATTGATTAAGAAACAACGCCATCAATTTCCGTTTGAAATTGATGGAATTGTCATTAAAGTCAATGAGTTTAAATACTATCAGCAACTAGGTGCCACCGCTAAGTTTCCCCGTTTTGCCCTTGCCTATAAATTTCCCGACCAAATTGCGGAAAGCCAACTACTAAAAATCGAAACCAAAGTTGGTCGCACCGGGAAAATCGGCTTTATTGCCCATTTAAAACCGACTTTTTTACTTGGTTCGATTATTCGTCGCGCAACCTTACATAATGCTGCTTTTATTCGTAAATTAGACTTACGTTTAAACGATACGGTGCTTTTTAAGAAGGCAGGCGGAATTATTCCGAAAATTATTGGCATTCAAACAGATGCTCGTTCGCATTTCCAACCTTGAAACCCACCAACGCATTGTCCATATTGTCATTTTCAATTGGTTGTTTATCCCGATGAAGTTGATCAATATTGTTTAAATTGACAATGTCCGGAAATTATTTTACGTCGTTTAGAACACTTTGTATCCCGTTCCGCATACAATATTAAAGGATTATCAATTCAAACTCTAAAACAATTTTATGATTTAAATCTGATTGCGGATGGCGCCGATTTATTTCATTTATTGAACCAAAAAGCACGGCTTGAAAAACTGATTGCAACCAAACAACTCTTAAATTTTCAGGAACTAGGGTTAAATAATTTATTTACCGCCTTAAAAATGGCGACTAAGCAACCACTTTCACGCTTATTAATCGCGTTAGGAATTCGCCATTTAGGCAGTAAGGCCGCCCGTTTACTCGCGCAGCATTTTCAAACTTTAACCGCCTTACAAGCAGCATCAAGCACCGAATGGTATCAATTAAAAGGAATTGGCCCCAAACTATATCAAAGTTGAAAATTATTTTCTTCCAATCCCGTAAATCAAGCTTTTTTAGCAAAATTAGTTGCTTTCCCTGTTCAAACAGTTGAACCAATTAGAAAGCAACTTAACCATTGATTAACCGGCAAAACAATTGTTATTACCGGCACATTTCCTGTTTCCCGGGCGGAATTACGTCACCAACTCGAAGCCCTTGGTGTTCATATTAGCGAACAAGTTAGTTCCCAAACTGATTATCTACTTTGTGGCGCCAAACCAGGCAGCAAACGCGCGCGCGCCCAACAATTAAAGTTAAAGTTTTTAAATTGAGAAGAGATTAAACCATTGCTAAAAGCTTAATGCTATAATAGAGTTTAACGTCTAATCCGGAGAGTTTAACCAATGTTAAAAACATTAACACCTGCCCAAATCAGAAAATTAGCTTTACAGAATAAATTTGAAGTCAATGCGCAAGAAATTAAAATTATTCAGCGCGAATTCCACTTAAATACCAGTGTTAATCTTCAAAATTTTCATCGCGTTTGTGATAAGTTTCTTGTTAATAATGAAAAAGTTGTTGTTCCGTTTGTCATCAGTACTTTTTTTCGGCAAGATGAAATTATTGATGATAAACGCCGGGAAGATTTTTTAGCGAATTTAAAAAATAAAACCGTTGATGGATACGTTTATGTTTTGAAACAAAAATCACGAATTAAAACCGGAATATAGTTGATTAAAACTTCCGGAACTTTTTCGCAACCAGCCGGCTTTAATGGATAAATTTTACCAGGAATTATTTACCCGTTTTAAACATTTTCAACCGCATACTAATCTCGCCAGTCTGATTTTCGAACAAGCGGTTTTCCAACAGTTAAAAGATCCGCAATTTCTTGCCAAGCGCAATCAATTATTGTTTGGTTTGCCTTTTTTAGTTAAAGATAATTTTGCGGTTAAATTTCAAAAAACCGAAGCAGGCAGTCGCATTTTAGACAATTTTATTCCTAATTTCGATGCAACAGTCGTTGCACTTTTAACGGCCAAGGGAATGGTTTTGATTGGTAAGACAAATATGGATGAATTAGGCATGGGAGGAACTGGTTTGGAAAGCAATCGTGGGTTTGTGAAACAATCAGTTGATGCCAAGCGAATTACCGGTGGTTCTAGTTCTGGTGCTTCTGTTGCAATTGCGCTTAATCTGGCGCCGGTGGCGCTTGCAAGTGATACCGGAAATTCAGTTCGTTTACCAGCGTCATTTGTTGGGATCATTGGTTTAAAACCAACTTTTGGTGCCATTTCCCGGTTTGGACTTGTTCCCTATTCGCCATCACTTGATACGGTTGGCATTTTTACCAGTTCATTACGAATGATGCGAATCATTCTTGAAATTCTTTCCCTTAACGATCCGCTTGATTTTGCCATGCAACAAATTAACTTTTTACCACCACCACCTCATCACCAAAAAGTGGCAATTATTGGTTTGGATCAACGTTTAGCTGATCCTTTAACGTTGCAACTATTTAAAAGGCAAATTTTACCCCGTCTTGAACAGTTTAATTATGAATATGAAATTATTCAACTTGATTATGAGTTAACTTCCTTGTTAACTTTTTTGTATGAAGTTTTATCTTATCCTGATGCTTTAAGTAGCCATGCTAATTTAACCGGTTTTACCTTTGGTTTAAATGAACATCCCAACCGTGCTCAGTTTGATTATAACCAAACCATTATTCATAATCGAACAGCCGGACTGGGGTTAGAAGTGAAAAAACGCTATGTTCTGGGAGCCTTTTATGTTCATGAACAAAACCGTGGTTTAATTTACCAAAAAGCGTTAAAAATGATCAACTTTCTTAAACACCGGTGAATGCAACGGTTTGCTCCATATGATTTTATCTTACATCCGGCATCAGCCGGGATTGCACCACTTACCAAAACGGTTGCCCGCAACCGTTTAAATCCGGTCCATCGCCCGCATTTAGTTGATGATTATTTGTTGATTACGAATTTTTTGGGTTGACCATCATTAGTTTTACCTGGCTTTAAAATTGCTAAGAATTGAGTTGGAATTAATTTGTTTACCCGGGCTAAAAATGATTTAGAACTTTTAACGTTTGCCCAAACAATTTATCATCCAAAAACAGGCTTCCAAAATGAATAAAATCCGAATTGGTTTGGAAGTGCATATCACATTGAAAACAGTTTCAAAATTGTTTTCCCCGGCTCCTCAAACAACGTTTGCCCTACCAAATATGAGTACCCATTTAATTGATTGGGGTTATCCGGGGGCATTACCACAAGTTAATCTTCAGGCCATCAAGCTAGCCTATCAACTTGGGCATCTGCTCCATTGTCAACTTGATGATCTGGTCGTGTTTGATCGCAAACATTATTATTATTTTGATCTTCCGAAAGGATATCAGATCACACAGTATTTTCGCCCTTTGGCGAAACGCGGCATGATCGAGCTTTTTCTTCCTAATAATGTTTGAAAAAGCATTCCGATTATCACCGCTCATCTTGAAGAAGATACCGCCCAAACTCTGTATCGGCAAGATTTATTATTAATCAATTACAATCGAGCCGGCAATTCCTTGGTTGAAGTTACCACTGAACCCGTGTTTGAAAATTTTATTCAGGTCAAAACCTTCCTTGAAGCATTAATTCGCCTGCTGAAAAAACATGATTTAAGTCAAGCTAGTTTAACCAATGGTTCAATGCGGGTGGATGTTAATATTTCCAGTAAAGTGGATGCCAAAAAGAATTGATGGCATCCGCGTAACGAAATTAAAAACCTGAATAATTTCAGCAACATTAAAAAAGCAATTGAGCAAGAAGTCATCATTCAACAAACTAATTTTGACCGGCAAAATGCCGCTTTTCATCAATCATGAACAAAAAAATTTGCCGAATCAACCCAAAGTTTAAAATTAATGCGCCGGAAACGGAGTCAAAATGAATATATGTTTATTCGCGAAAACAATCTTTTACCAATTGCTTTAAGTGCCCAACAACAAACTAAATGATTGGGCGAATTAAAACCCCAATTGCGCGACGAAGAATATATTCGGTTGTATCAATTAAACTTTGAACAAGCCCATTTTCTTTTTCGTTACCGACTCGAGCATTGATTAGAACAACTTTTTAAGCATAAAATTAACCTGCAATTAATTTTTCAGTTTTTTCGCCAAATTATTTTACCCTGACGTGAATTATTAAAACCATTTGAAAAGCAACCAGTCTTTTTGCAAACCGCCGTCAATTTATTGCAATCTTATCAACATCAACCTTTTAGCTGAAAGCATTTTCAAACTTTATTTTTCCGGTGCTTAAAAACTCCGCACCTCGATTGAAAAAAAGAATTGGCAATCTTGCTTGCTCCCGCCTTTGTGGATCTTGCTACGACCAAACAGGCGGTTCGCGCTGTTTTAAAGCAAGATCCACAATTTGCTATTCGTTACCAAAAAAATCCCCGTGCGACACTCAGTTTTTTAATTGGTCAGGTGATGAAAAGCAGTTCAAAGCAATTTGATCCCCGGCAAGTTAAAAAACTACTTGAGCAAGCATTAAAACAATAATCGGTTGGTTATTCAACTTCGTTTAACTGATGACCTAACACCCGAATCACTTTCCCTTGTTGGTGTTTGGGAAGAAAAATGTAGATTAAATCATCAAGGTGAATCTTGGTATTGCCCTTGGGAATAATTGATTTGCCCCGGCGTTTGATTAATAAAACATTGGATTGATTTAACTTCCGAATATTAGTGCTTTGCAGCGTCACATTTTTTAGTTTTAAGTTTTTCACTTTAATGACCGTATATTCATTATCTTTTTCCAGGGTGAAAAGTTCTAGATCATTGGTAATTCTTGCCGCTAAGCGCACCCCAGCAAAACTATGGACTTCAATTGTTTCATAAATTTGCATTGAATTCATAATTTTCCGATGTTGCTCGTTTAGGACCCGAACATAAATGCGGCGATTTCCTAAATCAATTAAGTTTTGACAGGTTAAAATCGATGACCCTAAATTATCGCCGATTGCGACAACACAGATATCGTTGGGTTGAATTCCCAATTCTTTTAGTTCTTCCTGTCCTTCACTATCAATAACATGCATAGGAACATTTCAGTTTCGGAAGCGACGGAGTTTTTCACTGTTTTTGTCAATTAATTCGACATCAATATTTTTAACGTTAATGAGATTTTCCACCAGAAAACCACCAAACAGTCCAACCCCAAATACTCATACTTTTTTTCTCATTTTAACCGCCTTTTATTTTCTAATCTTTTGTATTATATGATAAAAAAAGAAATAACAACGAATGATTGTTAGAATAGGATAGAGTAAAGATCAAACTTGCTTAGTTATGAAGTTTACAACCCATTTTCGCCGCTTTTATTTATGAATTGGAATGTTTATCCGTTCGATTTATCGCCAAACAATTTACCGGATTATTTTTTCCTATTTCTTTTTCCTATTTCTTTTCACCGCCCTTTTAATGTTGCCTCCGGCCTGAAAAAATGCTGATAAAAACGCCTTTTCCTTTTTAAATAGTCTTTATCTAACGGTTTCCGCTTTTTCTACAACTGGTTTAACAGTTTTAGATATTTCGGAAGAAATGACTTTTTACGGACAAATGTTAATGTTGTTACTGATTATCATTGGTGGGTTTGGGTTGCTTTTCTTTAAAATTTCGATCTTTTATTTTGCGATTTATTTTCTGTTTGGTAGTCGTAACTATAATTATTTATATTATGAAGAACAGCATTTTGAACGTGGCTATATTTTACGTCGCAAAACCCAAAAAATGCTGATAGTTGGTTTTTGATACATCATTATTTTTGAAATCATTGGTGCCATTTTGCTGTTTTTTTATTTTTTCTTTACCGTTCCCGATACAGAAGGGTTAAAACAATTGAACTACTATCAACAATGAGATCGGAGTTTATGATCAGCGATTTTTCATGCTGTTTCCGCCACAAATAATGCTGGGTTTGATATCTTAGACACCCCAAATTCATTGGTTGTTTTCCAAAATCATTATTTTGTCCAGTTTGTGTTTATCTTTCTGTTTGTTTTAGGTGGACTTGGTTTTCCGTTTTTCCTGGAGTTAAACGAAAAAGTACAAAATTGATGACAAGGCCGGCCTAATAATATCCGTTTTTCCTTCTTTGTCAAGCTTTCGGTGATCGGTTATATTGTGATTACACTTTTTGGTTTAGGGGCGGCGTTTGTTTTTGAAGCTATTTTTACCAATGACTTTAAAACTAAGCCGGATGCCAAAGCGATGGAAATTACGTTTAATATTTTATCAACCCGTTCGGCCGGTTTTTCCACCGTTGAAATTAACCAAAGTTTTACCTCGCCAACCAAAATTTTAATGACCGGTTTAATGTTGGTTGGGTCGGCGCCACTTTCAACCGGCGGCGGAATTAAAGTGACGACCTTCATTATTTTGTTGTACGGGGTCTTTGGGCATTATGATCGCAAACAAAATCTTTTAATTGGTCGCTTTGCGATCAAAAACAAGGATGTAATTCGGTCTTTTTTAATTTTTTTCCTCGCCGTTTTGTTGATTTTCTTGTTTTCAATGGTGGGAAGTTCCGAACACAAAGATCTTTCGTCAGGTCAACCAACAATTCCTTTAGTTGATATTGTCTTTGACGGTGTTTCCGCCCTGGGAAATGTTGGTTTAAGTTCAGTTCCGCTTGAAGATAAAGGGTGAATATATTATAAAATTAGCACAATTTTATTAATGTTAATTGGGCAGCTAGGGATTGGTAATTTTCAGTTGATGTTGAAACGAAAATACCCGTATCGCAACGAACGCGTCCCGGCGAAAATTATCCTTTAATAACTAAGAAATGGTGGATATTACAGGATTCGAACCTGTAACCTTTCGGTTAAGAGCCGAAAGCTCTGCCAATTGAGCTAAATATCCGTAAATTGGCGGAGACAGAGGGATTTGAACCCCCGCGCGCTAAAAAAACGCCTCCCTGCCTTCCAGACAGGCCCCTTCAACCGGACTTGGGTACATCTCCAATAGTTTGGCGGAGACGGAGAGATTCGAACTCCCGCGTGCTTGCGCACCTGACTGTTTTCAAGACAGTTCCCTTCAACCGGACTTGGGTACGTCTCCAAACCAAGCGGAAAAACATGGTGGATCCTGGAGGATTTGAACCTCCGACCTTTCCGTTATCAACGGAACGCTCTAACCACTGAGCCAAGGATCCATTAAAATTTGGTAGCAAGAGCGGGAATCGAACCCACAGTCTTTCGGATATGAGCCGAATGCTTTAACCAATTAAGCTATCTTGCCATGGTCGGGAAAACAGGACTTGAACCTGCGCTCTCTCGGTCCCAAACCGATTGCTTTACCAAACTAAGCTATTTCCCGTGAAAATGGTGGACTTGATCGGAATCGAACCGACGACCTTCTGAGTGCAAATCAGATGTTCTCCCAATTGAACTACAAGCCCAATGAGTTCCCTTCATGGAGGTGCTGGTCGGATTTGAACCGACGAGTAAAGGTTTTGCAGACCTTCGCCTTGAACCAACTTGGCTACAGCACCACTTGGGAATTTAATTTATTCTATTAAAAAAGTCCTTATTTTGCTAATTTTTTTTCTTACTTTGGTTGAAAAAGATGCTTGCGCAAGGCATGGGCGACACCCGCTTTTTTATAGTGTTTAGTTTGATAATAACTTAGCTTTCAAAGGATCGGTTCAGCGTTTCCCATCGCAATTGTATAGGAAAACGTTTCAAACAATTCTAAATCATTCCCGCTATCACCAATAATTAACACCTCATCATGGTTAATTTTGTGTTTTGCGCAGAATTTCACTAAACTGTTGGCCTTATTTGTTGAACTAATTTGAAGAAAGTAATTTTTAAAGCGATATCCGTTTAATCCATGGTTATACGCATAATCACCAAGAATTTGAAAAGCACGAATTTTTCATAGCGGAAAAGCAAAAATCGCAATAATTTTTTTCTTCGTTAATTCTTCCTCACTAATAATTTCGATTTTTCAGCGTGCTCATCAACGAATGAAAGGATGGAGTCAACTTTTTTTCAAAGCATAAACAATGTTTTTTTCTTCGCCAGCAAATAAAGCTACCACTTTGGTTTCATCAATTTTCTGCAAAATTTCGAGCACAAACTGTGTTTTCAAAACATTGCTGGTATGGATTTTTTCATCTTTTGGATCATATAAAATCCCCCCATTTAAACAAAAAACCTGACCGTTATAAAGATGTAATTTAACAGTCTTTGCTAATTTTTGTAATGTATCTGATTTTGTTCTTCCGGTGGAAAAGACGACTTTTGCTCCCCTTTTTTGCGCCGCAATGATCGCTTTGACATCTTCATCGTGAATCCGATTGCTAGCGTCAGTGAGCGTATAGTCTAAATCAAGGACAATCAGCTTAAAGCGGAGGTTGTTATTTTTCATCGCCAATTTCAATGGTGCAGAAAAGGAGACTTGAACTCCTACTTCTTATCAAGAAACTAGATCCTTAGTCTAGCGCGTCTACCAAATTCCGCCATTTCTGCTAAATATTAGATATATTCTAACATTCTTTCCTGGAAAAGGTGCTACTTATTATTATATAATGAAAGCAGATTAAGAACAACTAGACGGAGTTTAACTATGAAATTTAACGCTTTAAAACTAGATTTGACGCTCAACGCGAAAGCAATCAAGCATTTGACCATTCAGGGGTTTTTTGCTGATGAAAAAATTGCTAAATCATCTCCCTATTTTGGCAGTAAATTAGGTGATTTAACAACTGTGCCTGCCCAAAAAACAGTTTATTATTGTCTTGGCAAACGGAAAGAATTTACCCGGCGGCACTTAGAAACGGTTTTCCATGCGTTATTAACAAGTCGTTTTTCGCATGCAAGTTATAAATTAGGATCTTTTCGGGTTGGCAAATTATTCGCAACCGAAATCTTGGAAACTTTTTTGACTGCGCTTTTTCAAACCCGCTTTCCGCTTCAAACCCATAAAAAAACCAAGCAAGCCCTTTTAGAATTAAAAATTGATTGCCAAACATCCATTTCCGCCAATCGGTTTGAAACAATGGTCCAAAAACAAATGTTACTAGCACAAAGTTCAACTTTTTGTCGCAACCTTCAAAACGAAGCACCAAATTTAATGTTTCCCGCCGCCTTTGCCAACCAAATTGCCGCTGAAGTTAAAAACCTTCCACAAATCAAGTTGGAAATTTGGGATGAGAAAAAATTAGCTCAGGAAAATTTTAACTTGTTTTTAGCAGTTGCCGCCGGAAGTGCCCATCCACCCCGGTTTCTTAAATTGACATACCAAGGAAAACCAACCACCACCTTTCAAACTGCTTTGCTTGGGAAAGGAATTACTTTTGATACCGGTGGTTATTCTTTAAAACCATCCGCTTATCAAAAGCATATGAAATATGATATGTCAGGCGCCGCAATTGTTTGCAGCACTATTTTAGCAATTGCCCGCCTCAAATTACCGGTCAATGTGACGGCATTAGCATGTTTAAGTGAAAATTTAATTGGTCGGGATGCAACATTGGTTGAATCAGTGATCAAAGCAAAAGCAGGCTTGAGTGTTGAAATTACGAATACCGATGCCGAAGGCCGCCTAGTTTTAGCGGATGCGATTACTTACGCAATTAAAGCTTTAAAAGTTAATCAAATCATTGAACTTTCGACATTAACCGGGGCAATTACTGTTGCCTTAGGTGATCATATTACCGGCGCTTTTGCCAATAATGATAAATTGTATCAACAGTTTGCGAAAGCTTGTCAAACCGCTCGCGAACCATTATGGCGTTTACCGGTGGCAGAATATAATCATAAATTGATGCGCCAAAGCAAATTTGCTGATCTAATTAATGCTAGCAGTGATTATCGAGGTGGCGCAAGTAATGCCGCTGCTTTTTTATTTGCTTTTGCCGGAAAAAAACCATTTCTTCATTTAGATATTGCCGGCACCGCAACTACCCCGCATGCTAATAAAGAAGGAACCGCGGTTATGCTGAAAAGCTTGTTGACTTTTTTTGCTTCCAAAAACTAGCTTAACTTAAAACTTCCCCTAGGTTGTGTTTTCTCCTTCTTTTTTCAAAATTATGGTAAAATTTAAGAACATAAAAACGATAAAACTTTTCCTGATTTGTTAATCATGAAAGAGTGAAAAAGTCCAGAGAGTAACAGGAGAATAGAGAATAATGGCAAAAGAAAAATTTAATCGTTCTAAGACCCATGTCAACATTGGAACGATCGGTCATGTTGACCATGGTAAAACAACTTTAACCGCCGCAATTACCGCTTTTTTAGCAAAGGAACAGTTAGCAACCGCTGTTCCGTTTGATAAAATTGATGCTGCGCCGGAAGAAAAAGAACGTGGAATTACAATTAATACTGCCCATGTTGAATATGAAACCGCGAACCGTCACTATGCGCATGTCGATTGCCCGGGTCACGCCGATTACATTAAAAACATGATTACCGGGGCTGCTCAAATGGATGGCGCAATTTTAGTTGTTGCTGCCAACGATGGACCAATGCCCCAAACCCGTGAACACATTTTGTTAGCAAAACAAGTTGGTGTTCCTAACATGGTAGTTTTCCTTAATAAATGTGACAAAGTTCAAGATGAAGAAATGCTGGAACTAGTCGAAATGGAAATTCGTGATCTTTTAAAAGAGTATGATTTTGATGGTGATCAAACGCCAATTATTCGTGGTTCTGCTCTTTTGGCTTTACAAGGGGATGAAAAAGCACAAGCGCAAATTAAAGATTTAATGGCTGCTGTTGACAGTTATATTCCTGATCCAGTTCGCGAAGTCGATAAAGACTTTTTGATGTCGGTTGAAGACGTCTTAACAATTACTGGTCGGGGAACTGTAGCGACCGGACGGGTAGAACGGGGGCGTTTAAAAGTCGGCGAAGAAGTCGAAATTGTTGGGTTAAAACCAACCAGCAAAGCAGTTGTAACCGGGGTCGAAATGTTTCGAAAATTACTTGATAGCGCTGTGGCCGGCGATAATGTTGGGGTTCTTTTACGTGGCGTAGAACGAAAAGATATTTTACGCGGTCAAGTCCTTGCCAAACCAGGTACTGTTACTCCGCACACCAAATTCCGTGCCCAAGTTTATGCTTTAAAAAAAGAAGAAGGTGGGCGACACACTCCCTTTTTCACTAATTATCGTCCGCAGTTTTACTTTCGTACAACAGATGTAACCGGCGTTGTTACCTTACCAAACGATATTAAAATGGCAATGCCCGGTGATAACTTACAATTTAGCGTCGAATTAATTAGTCCGGTTGCCCTGGAAAAAGAAACCAAGTTTTCAATTCGAGAAGGCGGACACACAATTGGTGCTGGTCGGGTAATTGAAGTTATTGAATAAGTGATTTGTACTCATGAAAGCCAAGCACAGTTTAAAACTCAGTTTAAAGGGATTGGCCGCCCTTGGTAGTAAAACTCCAAATCTCTTGCGCCTTGTCAACAAGCGTCCGCAGTTTGGGCATCATCGTTCTAAAGCTTTAAATGCCACACCACGAACTTGAAAGCAAAACTTTCAAAGGTGCCAGGTGTTTGCTCACGGGAAAAAGCTTACCGTCTTTTTACCAGTTCGGCTTTGCAAAACGTTAAAATCAGCCACCAAAGATTCATAGATGAAATTAGTTTTACTTGAATCACCAACCAAAACACGGGCTTTACAAAAGTTTTTAGGTGCTGACTACACTGTTCTTTCTTGTAATGGGCATATCTGGAAAATGACTAAAACCGGTCGTTACCAGTTAGGAATTAATTGAACCAATTATCAACCGTTATATCAAGCGGATAAAAGCAAACAAACTTTAATCAAAAAGTTGAAACACGCAGCGACCCGCGCCGATACGCTTTATTTAGCGACCGATCCTGATCGGGAAGGCGAAGCAATTGCTTCTCATTTAGCTGCCGCTTTGCCGAGTCGTTTGCAACCGCGTCGCATCCTTTTTAATGAAATTACCAAATCCGCTGTTTTAAAAGCCTTTCGTCATCCTCAGGCTTTAAATCAGCATTTAATTGCCGCCCAAAGCGCGCGTCGCGTTTTGGACCGAATGATTGGGTTTCGCCTTTCCCGCCTTTTACAACAAAAACTGTTTGCTAAATCGGCTGGCCGGGTTCAATCAGTTGCTTTACATCTTTTAGCTGATAAAGAACGATTAATCCAAGCATTTAAACCGGAAAAATACTGAATGGTGAACTTTGTTCTCGCTGATTATCGGTTTGAACTTCACAAATGAAACCAGTTTCCTTTGCCATTAAAAAACCAGATTGATGTCCAAAAACTAAAAGCACTTGTGGAAACGCAACCAGTCCAATTTGCCCGGGAAAACAAACGCGAGAAAATCGTTCAACCTCCAACCTTTTTAACCACCGCTAAATTATTACAATTAGCGGCGGCAAAACTAGGATTTTCGGTAAAAAAAACCACTTTCCTTGCCCAAAAATTATACGAAGGGATTAAAATTAGCACTGACGAAGTGGTGGGATTTATTACTTATCCGCGAACCGATTCGGCGCGAATTAACGCTGATTTTTTGCAAACTAGTCGCCGGTTTCTGGCAACAACTACTTATCGCGACCAGTTGGCATTAACCACTGTTAAAGTTCGCCAACCGAAAGCGCAAAATGTTCAAGATGCTCACGAAGCAATTCGGATTACCGATTGAAAGATGGATTTAACACGTGCCCAACATTATTTAGCAGCGGATGAATTTAAACTCTATCAGCTAATTTATCAACAAACCCAAATGGCATTTTTAAAACCGTCCCGTGGTTTTGTTCATACTGTCGAACTTCAAGCGCAAAGTGCCCACTTTCAAGCGCAAAAAGAATTCATCATTGAACCTGGTTTTCAGATTGTTACCGGGCAAGCAAGTACCGCCACTCAATTTCAACCTTTTCAAACACGTCGCTTAACGCCGGTTGCTTTAAAAGTAGCAGAGAAAACAACCAAGCCTCCAACGCGATTAACAGAAGGCGAATTAATTCGGGTTATGGAAAAAAACGGTGTTGGTCGCCCCTCTACCTATAATCAAATGGTTGAAAAACTTTTAACCAGTTTATATGTTGAAAAGATTACCAAACGGTTGCAAGTTACCAGCAAAGGGTTGGAAGTTGATCAGTTTTTACAAATGCATTTTCCCGAAATTATTAATGAAGAATATACCGCCGAATGCGAAAACAAATTTGATCAGATTGCCGCCAACCCCAAGATTCGCAAGCCCTTTTTAGCAACTTTTTGAAAGCAATTTAACGAAAAAATTCAAGCTAAGCAAAAACAACTTACCAAGCCTGATCCGCTTGTTCTTCCCGATCAAATTTGCCCGCAATGTCAAAATCCGCTTGTTTTACGCCAAGGACGGTATGGCAAATTTATCAGTTGTCAAACCTATCCGCAATGCGATTATAAACGACCGTTAAAAGTTAATAGTCCGCCCAAACTGGTAAGTCAAAAATGCCCAAAGTGCGAAGCTTTTTTGGCGGAACGAGTAGGAAAATTTGGGCCTTTTCTTGGTTGCAGTGCTTACCCAAAATGTACCTATTTAGAAAACCTAAAACCACCCGCCCAAACGTCAGCCAAGGTGACATTTTTGAGTCAAAAATGCCCGCGTTGTCAACAAGCATTGCAGCAACGAGTTGGGCGCTTTGGTCCTTTTATTAGCTGCAGTAATTATCCGAAGTGTCGCTATCGTCCAACCAAAACCGAATTAAAATCCACTTCCCAATCATCTCAGAAAGAAAAGAGCGCTAATTTTCTTGCCGAAATGAAAAAAAAATAGTAAAATTAACTAAAATTAAAATAATGAAAGAAACTACTTTAAGTCTCGACGATCTTTTTTTGTATGGCGCACATTATGGGAAGCACCGGCGTTTTGCTCATCCAGCAATGAATAAATACGTTTTCGGGTACAAAAAGGGAACAACTTTAAAAATTATTGATTTGGAAAAGACGTTGCTGAGTTTAGATAGTTTAATCGCTGATTTAAAGCAATTACTAGCGGAAAAAAAACGCCTATTATTTGTTGCTACGCATCCTAAAACGAGCCAACTGTTACGCTTTACGATTAGTCAAACCGAACATCATTACATCAGTGAACGCTGGTGTGGTGGAACATTAACCAATTGAAAAACTATTCAAGCGCGAATTTTACATTTAAAACAGATGTTAAAACAGGAAAATGATCCGCAGTTTTTAGTCAATGCTACCAAGCGCGAACGTGGTCGTTTTGAAAAGCAAAAAACCAGTTTAATGCGCCAATTAGAAGGGATTTTAACAATGAATCGTTTACCTGATGCCTTAGTTTTATTAACTCCTCAAACTGATCAAACCGCTTTTAAAGAAGCACATAAATTGAAATTACCGGTTTATGCTTTAACCAATATTGACCTTGATCCAGCCTGGTTCGCCAATTTTGCGGTGGTTAATACCCGGTCTGATCGTGCTGTAGCGTTTGTTTTTCGCCATATTTTAGAAGCCCTTTTCCCTGAACTTGACTGAGCAGCAACCGCCAAATTTTACTTGCCAACCGAGAAAGAAAAAGTAGCGGGGTCTCCTGCTGAGCAAACCCAATCATCAACTGCATCAAGTCCGGCGCTTGCTTCCGCACCAGTTGAAATTGCCAAGCAATCACCAACGGAAACAAAGGAACCAACACCAACAATGAGGCAAGGAAACCAGTCAGGACCAGATGAAAACAAACTTAATTTAGAAACCTTGAAAAAACTGCGTGCTGCCACCCTAGCCAGTTGATCAGCATGTAAAGAAGCCTTATTAAAGACAGCGAACGATTATGAAAAAGCCTTGGCTTGATTGCTTAAAACTCGTCAAGTTGTTGTTGATAAAGCACGAACTAACAATCAAGGTTTAGTGGCAACTTTTCTGAAAGCTGACCGCGCTTTCATCCTTGATTTTCGTTGTGAAACCGATTTTGTTGCCCGTAACCAATTGTTTCATCAAATCTTTCAAACTGTGGCGCAAAAATTATTAGTTGCTTCTGATTATAAACAAGAAAACTTAAACTTGCTTGTTCAACCTTATATCCAAGATTTAATCAATAAATTTCAGGAAAATATTGCTTTTCAATTGCCTGTGCTGGTTGAAAAAGCTCCCGCGGAAGTTTTTGGGTTTTATAACCATAATAATTGACAGCAAACAGCATTAGTGATTTGCGCCGGCAATCCTAATTTGCCAGCTGAAGAAGCGGAAAAACTTGCAATGCATATTGTGGCAATGGAGCCAAAATATTTGACCGCCACCGCTATTCCGGCAACGACTTTAGCCAGTTTAAAAACTAAACTAGCAGCTGAAGTGAACGAACAATTTCCTGATCGACCAGTTGAAATGCGTGCTAAAATTATTGAGGGCAAATTGCAAAAACAGTTGGAAGTTGATACTTTAATGGCCCAAAAATTTATTCATCAACCGCATTTGACGGTGGAAAGTTGATTAAAAACACATAATTTGACAGTCAAACAATTTTATTTACGAAAAAAAATGGAGGGATAATCTTGAAAGAAGTTTTAGTTTATGGATCGTGGTTTACCTTTGCCATTATTTTATATTTGTTATTGATCAATGTTTTTGGTTTTATTTGGGTTTGGCGAATCAAAGCTTCAAAGCGCCATCTGGATCTTAACCTGATTATTATCAATGCTGTTTTTGCCGTGCTCGGATTAGCAATGGCAATTTTAAACATTGTTTACTATTCTTTGCATGGTCAAGCTGTTTTAACCAGCAAAGCGAGCGAAAGTGCCCAACAATCATATTTAATTATTTTCATTCTTAGTGCATTGGTGATGGTTTTATGAATGGTTTTTGTAATTGCCTGTTCGAATAATTTTGTCGTCCTTTTCACCACCGATAAAATTTACCTGTTTGGATTATCAATTCTTAATTCCGCCATTATTAAGGTTGCTCGTCAAAATAAAACTAGTTATTTCCTTGAATATGTTTATAAAAAAGAGGGAAAGATGATTTATACAGAACGTTGCCGGTTCTGAAAATTTTCTTCCACGACCAAGTTTTTAACGGCTAATTACAAAGCATATTTAGATTTAGACCGCAATAACGCCTTTTTTTCATTTGAACAAATTTTAAAACCAGTTGCTGATCAAGCCCCAAGTAGCCCAGCAAAAGCGAAACCAACTCCCAAAGTCAAACCAGTTGTTAACAATGAAAACCCGCGCCGTTAATCCAAAACGAATTGTTTTGAAATTAAGTGGCGAAGCGTTTAAAGCGCCTGATGGCATTTTTTCCGCTCCGTTTGCCGCTAATTTAATTCGTCAATTTCAAACCGTTGTTCAGCATGGTTATGAAGTGATTATTGTTTTAGGCGGGGGAAATATTTGTCGGAGTCAAACGTTGCTACCGTTTAAACTGAAAAATTATACTAATTTAGACTATGCCGGAATGTTGGCAACCGTTATCAATACCCTTGCTTTGAAAGCGCTGGCATGGGAAAACTATGGATTGAAGATGCCCGCCCTTTCAATGGTTAAAATTGATGAGCAAGTGATTGGTTATTACAATCCCAAACTGGCCGAAACCCTTTTAAACCAACATAAACTATTAATTGTTTGCGGCGGAATTGGTGTGCCATGTTTTACAACTGATACAGCGGCTTCCGTGCTGGCAAATCAACTGCAAGCTAAACAAATTTTACTTGGTAAAAAAGATGTTGATGGTGTCTTTGATAAAGATCCGCTGAAATTCAGCAATGCGAAAATGTATAAACATATTACTTTTCAAACTTTAATTTTAAAACGTTTGCAAATCTTTGATTTAACGGCGGCTAGTTTTAACATTGATAAGGAAATTGAGTTATTGGTTTTTAACCTTTCAAAAGCCGATGCGATTGTCAATGTTTTACAACGAAAGGGTAATTTTACGGTCATTAATAATCATGAATAATCAATCGTTTTCACATACATGAAGCAAAGCTTTTGCAACTTCTGCCCAAAAAATTCAAACTACCCTCGCTTTCAATTTAAAGCGGCATGATCATCGCAAAATTAATTTGTTATTATTAAATCAAATTACCGTTGAATACTTTGAATCACAGACAGCGATTCGTTACCTGGTTAATGTTAAACCGGGTAAAACCGGGGATTATTTTTTAGAACCGTTTGATCAAACGCTTTTAAAACCGATTTATCAGAGTTTAATCCAAGCCAAAACCAATTGACAAATTAGCATTCAACCGCACACCATCCGCCTTGCTTTACCGTTTTTAACAACTGCCGCCAAAGCAAAAATTGGCAAAACTTATCGCCAATTTGGCGAAGCAGCCCAAATTGAATTACGACAATTACGTCAACAGTTCCAACAGCAAATTAAAAACAATCTGCCTGCCAAAGATCAACAATTTCAGACCCTTGAAGCGCTGCAAAACCAGTTTAACCGTTGAAAAACCACTTTCCAAACAATTGTTGACCAAGCGATTAGCGATTTACTGAAAGTTTAATGATGGCGGAACCCGATTTAATCTTAACCACCTTCTGAAAGCAATCGCTATTACCGGTTCAAACGCTTACAATTTTACGCTCGGCTTGTGAAATTTATCGTTCTGATTTACACACAAAGCAATTGCATTGCCGGTTAACAAACTGAGTGCCACTTGTTTATCTAATTGCGTTTGAACAAGAATGGAAAAGCAAGGACTGACAAATTCATTGACAATTAACAACTTTACCAGTCTGTTCGTTAAAATTAGTTAAACTGTATTTCGAACAGTTTTGTGCCAAAGCCCGGTTTGCCGCTGAAGCTTTTCAATTAGTTGCGCATGATGCTAAAACCTGAAAAGTTACCAATCTAAGCGATGATGCCCAAGCACAGTTAGAAGACTTTTGCGCCGCCTTTCAAACTTTATTTCAAACCTATGGAATTGGGATTAAAATTCAGCCGGTTTGATCAGATAAAAAGCAGTTAGTTAACGAATTGAAAACCAGTCGTAATCAGTTTCTCAAACAGTTTCTTCATCAAAAACAACCGCCACCAACGCCGGTGGCAAAGTTTGTTAAGCAGTCCCAAAAAACACTTGAAGGGAAAATTATTAGTTTGTTTGAACAACCGTATAAAAAAACCCCTTATTATCGGTTAAGTGTTGATAATGAGCGTGGTGTTTTTACCCTTCATCTAACGCAAAAATTAACGAAATCGCTTGCTCAACCATTGAAATTAGGAACTTGATGACGGTTTCAAGTGGTTTGAAAAGAGCGTTTTTATGAAGTTTTGACGTTAAAACCAATTCCCGTCCAAATTCGCCGCTTAGATCACGCTTCAACCAAGCGGATTGAATTTCATGTTCATACTAAAATGTCCAGTTTAGACGGAATTGGCAGTGTGAAAGAGTACCTTGATTATGCAAAAGCCTGAAATCATCCTGCAATCGCTTTTACTGATCATGAAAACGTGCATAGTTTTGCTGAATGTGCCGCTTTGCAAGCGCAATATCCGGAAGTTAAAATTATTTATGGTTGTGAATTTAATTATTTAGATCGGCACCAATTGAAAATTATTTATCATCCTGATGCCGTTTTTAACTTGCCTTCTTTGCAGTTAAAAGAGTTAGAATATGTTTTTTTTGACCTGGAAACAACCGGTTTAATTGCTGATTTCCATCATATTATTGAATTTGCCGCGGTTGTTGTTCAAAACGGTTTAATCAAAGAACGGCACAGTTTTTTTATTCAAACGACTCAACCCATTCCGGCTAAGATTTGAAAGTTAACCAACATTCAGGAAGCAGAATACCGCCGAACCGCTCTGCCGCTCAAAATGGCGTTTGCCAAAATAGAAGCACTGTTTGCCAACCGCCTTTTAATTGCCCATAATGCCGCCTTTGATATTGGTTTTCTAACAGTTTTATACAATCACTTTCAAACGGCTTTTCATTATCCGGTGCTTGATACTTTACGCTTTTCCCATCTGGTTAATCCCACTTTTAAGCGCCACACCTTGCAAATTCTGGCGCGCAAATTAAAACTGCATTTTAACCAGGAAAACTTACACCGCGCTTTATATGATGCTGATCTTTTAAGCTTCGTCTTTGACCGGTTAATCAATAAGACAACGTTGCAAACAATCCATGATTTAATTGCTTTAAATGGTGATCCGGCGCTTTTTCCCCGCGCTTTTCCTCATCATGTAACCATTCTTGCCAAAAACCAAGCCGGGTTAAAAGATCTTTATAAATTAGTTTCGATTTCCCACACGCAAACGTTGGCAAATGACCAACCACTTTTGCAAGAGCAAACGCTGACGCAATTTCGCCGTAATCTGTTGGTTGGTGCTCCTTGCTATAACAGTGAATTGTTTCAATTGGCGATTTCCGCTCCTTTGCCTGTTTTGATCGAACGCATGCGCAAATATGATTTTTTGGAATTGCAACCACCCGAAGTTTATGATCATTTTGTTTGAAGTGAAAAATTTTTGCCGGCGGAAATTGAAAATTTATTAACCAAGCTTTTAAAAGCCGCCAAACAGGCTAATTTACTTGTCATTGCTTCTGGCGATGTCCATTATTTAAACCCGGAAGATCGCATTTATCGCAATGTTTTAGTTAGCAATAAATTATTGCGGGGAAAACGCCATCCGCTTTATAATCGCAATTTAAAACCGCAACAAACCCCGCTCCAATATTTCCGAACCACCAATGAAATGAAGGCGGCCTTTCATTTTCTTAATGCTTCTGCCTTAGTTGAACAATTAGTTATTACCAATCCCCAGCTTTTAAATGCGCAAATTGAACCGCTTACTTGTTTTTCCGCTCCCCCCATTTATCCTGTTTTACCCGCCGCGAATGCCACGTTAGAAAAATTAGCCTTTACTAAATTACATGCGAAATTTGGCAAACAGCCCAATTTTCATCTTTTAGCACGGTTAAAAGATGAACTGCAAGTGATTATTCAATCCAATTATGCGACGATTTATTTAATTGCCTATCAATTAGCGACTTTTTCCCTGGCGAATAATTTCTTGTTTTCCTCTCGCGGTTCAGTTGGATCATCCTTTTTAGCCTATTGTTTAGATATTACCGAAGTTAATCCATTAGCACCGTATTATCATTGTTTAAAATGTCATTATTTTGCGTTTGCTACCGAAACAGATAACAGTTTTAAAATTACGGTTGGATTTGATTTACCCCCCCAACTTTGCCCTCATTGTCAAACAGCATGTCAAACCAATGGTGCCAGCATTGATTTTTCCGCCTTTTTAGGAATTGATAATACTGCTAAACCTGACATTGATCTCAACTTTTCCGGGTGATTTCAGGAAAAAGCGCAACTTTATGTTCGGAATTATCTAGAAGAACATTTTGGTAAGCAGCATGTTTTCCGTGCTGGCACGATTTCAACAATCGCGGAACGCAGTGCCTATAATTTATACCGTAATTTTTTAGAAACCGAATATGATGATCAACCGCATTTATTGCCAAAAGGGAGCAAAGAACGAATTATTTATCATTGTACCGGCATTAAACGGACAACCGGTCAGCATCCCGGTGGTCTGATGATTATTCCGCAAAACCGGGAAATTTATGATTATTGTCCCTATAATTATCCTTCCAATAATCAAGCGGTTGCGTTTCAAACCACCCATTTTGATTACCATGTTTTAAACGATCAACTGCTTAAAATTGATATTCTTGGGCACGATGATCCAACCGGGTTAAAAATTTTACATCAGCTAACCGGAATTGATCCGCAAACCATTCCGTTCCATGATCGGAAAGTGGTTAAACTGTTTTCCGATCTTACCATTTTAGGGATTAAACCCGGCACAGTTTTAAACGAAACAACCGGGGCGCTAGGATTACCGGAATACGGAACCGGCTTTGTGCGGAAGATTTTACAATTTGTTCAGGTGCAAAGCTTTGCTGATTTAATTGCCGTTTCCGGCCTTTCCCATGGAACTAATGTTTGAGAAAACAACGCCAAAACCCTGATGCAAACCAAGCAATTTAGTTTAAATGATGTGATTGCCTGCCGGGATGATATTTTTGTTTTTCTGACTCAAAAGCGGTTAAGTCCCCAGTTTGCCTTTCAAATTATGCAACAAGTTAAATACGGCAAAGGGTTAAAAACCGTTGAAATCCAACGTTTAAAAGCCCATGATGTCCCGGATTGATTCATTGATTCATGCCAGAAAATCACCTATCTTTTTCCCCGCGCCCATGCAACTGCTTATGCTTTAATGGCTTATCGTTTTGCCTGATTTAAATTATATTATCCGCACCAGTTTTACGCGATGTACTATACAATTCGGTGCGCTGTTTTTGATTTATCGACGCTCATTCAGGGATCTGATTTTGTCTTTGAACAGTATCAAAAACTGCAAAAACTTAATCGCAAGCGCTTTAACAGCGAACAACGGGTGTTAACAACCAAGGAAAAAGCTTTACTTCCGATTTATGAAATTGCCTTGGAAATGTTTGCCCGTGGCATTAAACTGGCTAATTTAGATTTGATCCATTCCCAAGTTGATCGGTTTATTGTCAAAACCATCGCTCAGCAACCGGTCATTATCCCGCCTTTTACCGCACTTGATGGCTTAGGACGTGAAGTAGCCGATTCAATTGTGAAAGCGCGCAACGAACAACCATTTCGTTCGCAAAACGATTTTAAACAACGCACCCGGATTAATCAAACTTTATTTAAACAATTACAACATTTAAATGTTTTTGCCCAACTTCCGGAAAGTAATCAACAAACTTTTACCTTTTAAAAGGAAGAATTATTCTTTTGTTAGCAGTAGAAATAGTTTATAATAAGAAAAAAGCGTTTTAATCCTTCTTGCTTAAAAGTTTGAAACGCACCCATTCCCTAATTTACTTGGAGTGAGTAAAATGAAATTAACCGATACAAATTTATTTCGAATTGGTCCGCAAATTGAGCAGATGGTGCATGAATACGATTTAACCGCCGCGGAACTTTATGCGACCATTAGTAAAGCATTAAAAAATGCTTATCAACGCGAAGTTAATCCCGATAATGAACTTGTGGTGGAAATTGATCAAACCGCCGGTCTTTTAAAACTATGAGAAAACCGCAAAGTGGTTAGCAATGTGCAAGATCCTAACCTAGAAATTGCCCTTCCGCTTGCGCAAAAACATTATCCAACTGTCAAACTAGAAGCAGTCGTGAAATGACCGTTTGATCTGACGACCTATCATCGGTTTGCAATCGGATATGTTAAACAAGCAATTAAACACTTTCTTAATGTTTCCGAGAGTCAAAAAATTTACGATAAATATATTTCCGAAGTTGGCAAAATTTTGGTCGGAACGGTTGAAAATATTGAATCCCGTTATTATTCTGTTTTTCTTGGTGATACCTTTGCGTTTGTTCCGAAAGCAGAACAAATTCCCAACGAACGGGTTAGGCACGGGCAAAGAGTGAAAATTTATGTTCAAACCGTTCATCGCAACCATCCGTACGGGCAAATTCAATGTTCCCGTCGCAGTCCAGAGTTTCTCAAATGTTTATTTAAACTGGAAATTCCGGAAGTCGAAGATTATTTAATTGAAATTAAACAAATCGTCCGGGAAGCCGGGATTCGTTCGAAAGTGGCAGTGATTTGTCATGACGAACGGGTTGAACCAATTGGAACATGCATTGGGCAGGGCGGGATGCGAATCAAAGCCATTTCCCAGGAATTAAACGGGGAAAAAATTGATATTTTTCTTTGACATGCGAACTGAGAAAAACTGATGATCAATGCTTTTACCCCAGCCAAAGTGATTCACTATCAAGTCGATGAAGCCAGCAAACGGGTGCTTGTGATTGTTCATAGCGAACAATATCCAAACGCCATTGGTAAAATCGGTTCCGCGGTGCGCTTAATTTCGCAATTAATTGCTTATCAAGTTGATGTTGAAAAAATTGAAGATTTTGCGCCAAATCAAGCGCAAATTTTATTAAACGGGAATTTGACCCTTCAAGAACTGGAACGGATTGAACTAGATCCGGCAATTTTAGCCAAATGCATTCCGCTTGAACAAACGGGCAATTAGCTAGAGGCAATGACCTTTCATGAAAAAACGGTTTTGAAATCGCAAGGAATTAGCATCCAGACTCGCAATTAAAGCTTATCTGGCAAAGCGTTGTCTTTATTATGCGCAACCATTGAACCTGGCGCAATTGCAAGTTGTTACCGGACTTGATTGAACCAAGTTAAAGACTTTAACGCTCGTTAAAAACAAAAAGTTGTCGCCCCAAACCATTTTAAAGGAAACCGAGTTACACGAAATTTGCTTAGAATTAGACTTTGATTGCCAAGCACAACCCCAACTTGATTTGTATACGGTGGCGCAAAATTATTTTCAAACTCCGCACCAGCACCTGTGAAAACCAAAACCACCGGTGGTTACAATTATGGGACATGTTGATCATGGCAAAACAACCCTTTTAGATACGCTACGACATTCCCAGTTAGTTGCCAGTGAAGCCGGGCAAATTACCCAGAAAATGGCTGCCTATCAACTGTTGTGAAAAACAAATCCGATCACTTTGCTTGATACCCCGGGGCACAAATTATTCCGCTTAATGCGCGAACAGGGGAGTCAGGTAACGGATTTGATCATTTTAGTAATTGCTGCTAATGAAGGCGTGAAAGCGCAAACAATTGAAGCGATTCAGCATGCCAAAGCTAGTCAAGTTCCCTTAATTGTCTTTTTAAACAAAGTTGATTTACCCCACCTGCAAATTGAAGCGATTAAAACAACTTTAACAAAATATAATTTAACCCCCCGCGAATGAGGTGGTACAACGCCGTATTTTAGCGGAAGTGCGACGCAGGCGCCAACCTTAGCTCCCCTTTTAGACG
The DNA here is from genome assembly GCA_965196725.1 of Mycoplasmatales bacterium. Taxonomy (GTDB): domain Bacteria; phylum Bacillota_I; class Bacilli_A; order Mycoplasmatales; family MT37. Next base: position 347,178 of record OZ239770.1, on the reverse strand, counting down.
CAATCATTGCCTTTCGTGATCAAGCAAAACTCCGTTTTTGTCTTAAATGTTTGGGGCAAGGGACAGTTTTAGAAGCATATCAAACCCGCACCGGGTATTGAAACCAAGTTTTACTAACCAGCGGTAGTTTGGTCCCCCAAACCTTTTTGCTTGCCAATAACGGTGCTAATGCCAAACTGCGTCTTTTACAAAACGATCGGCACCGTCAACTTTCGCAGGTTACTGCCGGCATGGCAACCGCTTTAACCGGATTTGCCACTCTTTTACCAACCGGGACTAAACTTTATGCGTTTCCGCAACGTGATATCATTGATTTTATTAACGAGTATAAAACAGTTTTAGTGTCGCAAAAACTGTTTTTCAACCGCCAAAAACCGCAACTTGAACATTTATGAACCGAACAACCATTGTTGCATCCGACCAATTTTATTGTCAAAGTTGATAGTAAAGGGAGTGAAGCAACCTTACGCCCTGTGCTTGATAAATTAAGCTTGGAAAATCTTCACTTTAAGTTAATTAAACTGGCAACCGGACCATTTACCAATCAAGATTTTCACCTTGCAATCACTTCCCATGCTCATCTGTTATTGTTTAATTTAAGCTTGGATCCAACCTTTACCACCAGTTTAAAAATGCACAGTTTAACTGTTCGGCAGTTTAATTTGCTGCATGAATTAATTGCTTTTCTGACGAAGTTTGAAAAATTAAACCAGGTTACAACCAGTTTAGAACGCTTAGGCGAAGCAAAAGTTATTCGCGTTTTTGACCATTCTAAACTTGGTTCCATTGCCGGCTGTGTTGTGACGGAAGGGAGTTTAAAGGTGAGTAAAACAACCGTTTTTCATCACTTTCGGAATGAGAAATTACTAAGTGATCAACTCGAAATTAAATCGATGCAACAAGAACGCACCCAAATCAAACAAGCCCAAACCAACCAAGAAATTGGGATCATTTTTAAAACCCCGGCCACATTTGCTTTAAATGATCGGTTAGTTCAATTTAACGTTCTGATAAAGAAAAAACCTCTTCATGCCTAGTTCTTTTCTCGCGCAACGCTTGCCCAAACTTTTACACCGTCATCTTTGTGCTGCGATTTTAACTTCCCACGATCCATTTTGAAAGCAATTAACAATTAATCGCTTAACGATGCGGAAAGATTTACATGTGGCCCATGTTTTTTATACTTTTTTTGGCAAATGAGAGCAGGCAAAATACGAAAGATTATTAGCGCAAAAACTACCGCTTTTAAAACAACTAGTCAGTCGGAAATGACCGTTAAAACGGTTACCACAACTCATTTTTGTCCTTGATCAAACCGGCTTGAAACAAGAACGCGTTTGAACTGTTTTACATTCTTAACTTTGTATGGTAAAATAACCTTTTGTTAGTCATTATGTCGAAAAATTCATCTTCTAAACCTGCGATTATTAAAGCGGCGCAGTTCCATCAAACTGATACCGGTTCCGCCGTTGTTCAAATTGCCCTTTTAAGCGCCCGGATTGAACAATTATCCGCCCATTTAAAAGTGCATCGCAAAGATATTCCGTCCCGCCGTAGCCTCTTAAAAATGGTTGCGCGTCGCAAAAAATTTCAAAAGCAACTCGGTCAACCGAAAGCATAAATTATGTTTATTGAAGATCTGCCGCTTGCCAAACACACTGTGTTAGTTCGGGTTGATTACAATGTTCCGCTGGTCGATGGCAAAATTACGGATTCCCGGCGGATTGATTTGACCTTAGAAACGATTAATTATCTTTTAACGCAAAACTGTAAAATCATTTTATTTTCCCACCTGGGAAGACCAAGTTCCGTTGCCGATCACAAGAGAATGTCTTTACAAGTTGTGAGTGAATATTTAAACAGTAAGGTGAACGCGCCGGTTTTTTTCTGCCAAGCAAGTGTTGGCAATGAAGTGCGCAAAGCGGTGCAAAACTTACACCATGGCGAAGTTTTACTTCTGGAAAATACCCGTTTTAATGATTTAACCATTGATCAAGAATCGGTTCCTTCCTTAAAATTAGCCAAATTTTGGGCATCATTGGCTGATTTTTATCTCTTTGACGCCTTTGCCACCGCTCATCGACTTCATACTTCCACTTTGACAACCTTAAACCTTTTTCCTGCCAACCGACGTGGTTATGGTTATTTAGTGCAACGCGAATTAGCTGCTTATCGGCGTTTTTTTAATTTAAAAGCCCGTCCCTTTGTTGTTATTATTGGTGGTGGCAAACCAGAATCAAAATTACCTTTAATTGCTAAAATTGCCCAATGAGTGGACAAAATTATTGTTTGTGGCGCATTAGCCTACCCGTTTTTAAAAGCGCAAGGGTTTAAAGTTGGCAAAAACAGTCGTAATCTTTTGGTCGAAAAAAAAGCGCAGCAAATTTTCGCCAAGCATGCTGATAAGTTGGTTTTCCCACTTGATTTTCAAACAACCAAACAGTTTACCAGCGATGAAGCGACTGTTAAACGGTTAGGCCAATTAAAAGCCGATGATCTGTGCTTAGATTGTGGACCAAAAAGTTTAGTCTTATTTCAAGCAACCTGTCAATCTGCGCAAGCTATTTTCTGAAATGGTCCACCGGGTGTGTTTGAACGCGCCGCCTATGCCAAGGGAACGAAAGGGATGATGGCGTTTTTAGCTGATTTAGCCAACCATAACATTGAAATTGTCCTTGGTGGTGGTGATTCCGCATCAGCGGCCGCTCAGTTTGGTTATTTAACCGCTGGTTTTAGTCATATTTCAACTGGTGGTGGGGCATCATTGGTTTTAATTCAAAAGGAAAACCTGCCGGTTCTAACCGCTTTAGGATTAAAATTATAACCATTAGCATGCAATTTACAATTAGTTTGTTGAATTTGAACTGGTTTAAACTGCACGCTGTTTGCCAAAGTTTGCAGGATGCCAAAGTGCAAAATTTGCATCTTGATATTATGGATGGTCATTTTGGACCCACTATTTCGTTTGGCGCCGCAATTAGCAAACAGCTTAAAACCACTTTTCCCACCTTCCAATTAAGCGGGCATTTTATGACTAAACTGCCTGTCCAGCAAACTTGAACCACTTATTTGGCGCCGTTTTCCCACCTTGATAGTTTTATTGTCCATTATGAAGCTGTAACAGCAAAGCAACGCCAAGCCTTTTTCGAATGAGGCAAAACTAATCAGAAAGCGATTGGTTTAGCAATTGATCTAACCACAAGTTGAACAAAAATTAAACCTTATTTGGCGGATATACAATATTTATTAGTTATGTTAGTTCCACTTGGCAAAGGTGGGCAACAAATGGAAACGCATGGGCTTATCAATTTAAAAGCATGTTTAAAATATTGTCAAAGCCGGCAATTAAACGTTAAACTAATTGCTGATGGGGGCATTAATTTAGCAACTATAACTTCCCTTCCTCGTTCGTTAGATTATGCTGTTTTAGGCAGTTATTGTTGAAAAGGACAGGGTGTTGCGGAACAACTTGCTAAGATTAATGCTAAATTAAACTTCGCTCAATAACCACAGCTTTTATTAATTAAATTATGCCTAAAAAAGCAACCTTTAAACCGGAATTAAGTTTTAAAAACTGAAAAAACCAAACTTTAACCCAGTGATCATTTGTTTTTTGGGGTCGATCTAATGTTGGCAAATCAACATTGATTAACGCCTTAACAGCGCGGAAAAAGTTAGCTTTTACGAGCAAAAAACCCGGTAAAACGCAGGCAATTCATTTTTATGAAACAACGCCAAGCGGATACTATTTGGTTGATCTTCCCGGTTATGGTTATGCGCAATTAACCCAAAAACAGATTAGTCAGTTTACCAATTTAACAGTTGATTTTTTAACTAATCTTAAGATTAAAAAATTTGTTTTTGTTTTAATTGATAGTAAAATTCCCTGGCAAAAAATCGATTTAACTGTTTTAAACCAACTAAAAACCTGAAATGTTCAGTTTGGGATTATCTTAAATAAAGTCGATCAAATTAACCGGGCTAAATTACAGCAAAAACTCCAAGAAGCATACGCTTGAACAACGACGGTTTTTCCCTTTTCGTTTCGCTTCCAAACCGCAACTTATTTAGCGGATCTTCAGCTTTTTATTCAGGAATGAATTAAAAAAGCATAGAAAATCCTTTGCTTAAAATGTTAAAATTAGTTAATATTTATGAGCGATTTAGAGATTAAAAAGAAGGTTTTTAAACGACCCAAAACCCGTTTACAAATTAATTTTAAAAATAAAATTGATGGTTTAAAATTAATGCAAAAACTTTTATCCGGGACGATAAAAACTTGTTTTTTTGATCCTCAATATCGCGGATTATTAGAAAAAATGCAATATGGCAATGCTGGTGTCGATCGTTGAAAAAAACAACTTCAACTACCACAAATGACAAAAGGTTTAATCCGCCGTTTTATCAACCAAATTGTGCGTGTTTTGCGACCAAGTGGCCATCTTTTTTTATGAATCGATAAATTTCATCTTTGTAACGGGATTAGTTCTTGATTTTCTAAAAATAAAGATTTAAAAATTGTTGATTTGATTGTTTGAAACAAAAATAAAATGGGAATGGGATATCGCACCAGACGAACTTCCGAATATTTACTTGTTTTGCAGAAAACTCCGCTAGTAGCAAAAAAAGTTTGGAAAGACCGTTCTATTCGTGATATTTTCACCGAAAAAGTTGAAAAACGTATCCATGTTCATCAAAAACCTTTTCAACTCCAAGAGCTTTTGTTGAAAGCAGTTACACATGAAAATGATTTTGTTCTTGATCCCGCTGCGGGAAGCTTTGTTTTATTAGATATTTGCAAAAAAAATAATCGTTATTTCATTGGTGGTGATTTAGTAGTTAAAAATGAAAATTCGGAACGTTAAACCTAAAAGTTCTAGCAATAACTATCGACTTTTATTTGATTCTGGCAACCAAATCGGAACTTTAATTACCAAAATTCATAGTGCCACAATTCGTTTAGGCAACAAACTTGAAAAAACATTCAACAGTTTTTTTGAAACCAAAAGTTTCCATAAATTAGAAACATCATTATTAAAAAAAGGTTGATGTTTGTTTCAGTTAAACTATAAAACAAACCAATTGCTATCAAACATTCGTCCTGATTTTATTTTTGTTAATCATCAAGCTAAAATTTGTTATGTGCTTGAAATGAAATTAGGAAATATGTTTGATACTAAAAAGGCTAAAGGAGAATTGAGTAGTTTAGAAACCAGCAATTTTCAATTAAAAACGTTTTTTGAAAAAAGAGGACTAAAATATAAACATCAATTTTATTTTTGTTGTTTTTTTAGTTCAACAAAACAGGAAATAATTAAAGGTTTTAAAAACAAAATTGCCCCTAAAAATGTTCTAACAGGCAAAGAACTATGCAAACTTTTAGGACTTAATTTTGATGTAGTGGTTTCGAAAATGAATTTAGATCCAACATCGAAACACGATAATCTTGTTTATTTGATTGAAGAACTTTTAGCAATTGAAAAAGTTGCGCTTGAAATCAAACGACAAACGAAAGAAAAAACTTAAAAAACCCCTTGACTAAAAATTTTTACAACTCGTTTTCAACCTTTAGTTCTTCATCTTCAAACCGTTTGCCAAGGGCAAAATACAAGAATAAGAAGAAAATTGCGTTTCAAAACAATCAACTTGAATCAAAGTTTAATGCGTTCACTAAACAGAGTTTTACCGCGGCACAAAATCAACCGCAATAAAACTGATTAAAAGCGTTGCTAAACCAATTTAAAACCTAGAAATGTAAAATATTCCCAATTTGGAATTATCTTAAATAAAGTTGACCAAATTAATTGTGCTAAATCAGCCAAAAACTCCAAGAAGCATACGCTTGAACAACGACAGTTTTTCCTTTTTCGTTTCGCTTTCAAAAAGCAACTCATTTAGCGGATACTAAACTTTTAGTCTGAATCAATTAATAAACTCAATTGAGGCACCTGTTAAAAAGATATTTAAAAGAAAAAATAATTGAGTGATGATTTACATTATTGGATTTTTAATATTTAATTATACCTTTTAAATATTTTTCATAAAGAACCGGGAGAACTCTTTTGATTTCCTTGCTTCATTTTTTTATTATTTTTAATATGAACTCGTCTCCCAAATAGTTTTTTAAATTACTGATATGGGATTCTTGATTTATGAAATCTCAAACATCGTTTTCATGTTTAGTTTCTATCGAGTTTTCGGGAAATCGCTCTTGAATTTTTCTAATTAAATTCCCGATACATACGTATTTTCTTTCTTGTAAACATTGTTTTAAATGTTCTCATTCAGATTCACTATTTGAATCTAAAATACTTTCATTTTCACAACTAATTTTATTTTCTTTATTGTCTTTATGTATTTTAAAAAAACTCTTTTTAGTTATAATTTTCTCATTTCTTCTTATTTTTCTATAAATTTGGGATAGAAAACTTTTATCATGCGACAAAATAAACACCATCTTTTTTCCTTTTTTCTTCATTATTTTGTTTATGATTTTGGTGTATAAGAAGCGACCAATATTTCATTTATTTTCTTCTGTTAAACTCGAACTAGGATCATCTATAACTACTATTTTTGTGGAAAAATCAGTTTCAATTATATGGCTTAATTTAGTTTGAAAATAAATTAAACTTATAATCATTTTTTCACCCTCACTAATAAATTCACTTTTCACATCTTCGTATTTATCATCAAATTTTTTTTGAATTTTATAAATTTCATTCTTTCTATCCAAAAATAATCTTATATCAAGAGAAAAAAAGTTTGATAGATAGTTATTTATGGCATTCAAGGGTGTATTGCTGTCTTTTTCAATGTGAGATTTTATATTAGTTTTTTTCTTTTCTAGTTTTAAAATTTCGTTATTAATTTTTATTAGATCTTTAATATGGTTTGCTACATCATTAATTTTTCCTCTTTTAAAAATGCAATTAAAAATCTTCTCCCCTTTTTTTGTATTTATTTCTAAAAAAGTGTTTTTAAAATCTTTTCAATATTCTTTTACATCATTTGAAAGTTCAGTTTTTTGTCTTTCCAAATTCTGAATTTCCAAAGTTTCAAGATTTTTTTCTAATGTCTCAAAATTGTCTAGATTGGTTTCAACTTTTTTTATTTTATTTTTAAGTTTTTTCAACTCATCATTTTTTAATTCGCCAAAACTTTCTAATAGTTTTTTATTTTCATTAATTTGTCTCTTAAATTCCTCAAGATTGCGTGCATATTCTTTTTTAAGAGCATCAATCTCATCGTTATCTGATATGTTTTGAAACTTTTGATTTAGTTTTAATAATTCCTTAATCTTTTCATTATCAAGTGTATTTTTTCCGCTACAAAGAGGACAATTAGAGTTATAAATTTTTTTATGTTTTTTATGCAATTCAAAGAATTTTTTTATTCATATACGAAAATCAACGATTTTAAATAATTTCTCAAGAATTTTTTTCTGATTGGTTGTGTTCTTCTCTAACAAAATTAATATCTTTTTAATGTTTTCCCCCGCTTTATCTAAGTTGGTTTGGGAAAACTTAAAGTATTTATGTGTGAAATCGTTTTTTGTTCAATTAATAGTATTTAATTTTATTATTTCATCTTCTTGTTCAAATATTTCTAATGATTTTGTTAGGAAAGATTTAAGTCTATTCTCAAGTTTTTTCAAACTAATTGAATTTAAATTCCATCCATATAATTGTTGTAAATGAGAAGTTAAATATTTTAAAATTTTACTTTTTTTAAAGAGATTTTTCTGTTTTAGTCGACCTAAAATTAGAAATTCATTAATATTTAGTTTTTTTGCAAATTCTTTTTCAAAAACAACAGACAAATTTTGCAATTTTTCTGATAAAAAATTCTTTTCTAATTTTATTTTGTCATCTAATTCCACTATTTCTTTTGTTTCTTTCGTGTTCTTAAAAACAAAGGCAGTAAGATTTTTTTTAACGATTAGTTGATCATTAAGATAATCCTTATTAAAAACAGCAATTTTATATGTTTTTTCTTCTTCGATTGGAGCACAATCTTTACATACTGATTCTGCTTTTGTTGCTTTTTTATTTAGACACTTTTCAAAATATCTTGAAAAGTGGGTCTTTCCAGCACCATTTATACCGAACATCAAGTGAATTTTGTTTCATTCAAAATCAGTCTTAGTATCTTTTTTAAAATTGTAAAAATTTTTTAATGATATTTCAAATTTTTTCATTTCCAGTTTCTCTAACCAAAAAGTTAATTAAAAAAACATCTATAAATAGTTTACATCAATAGTTTTAACACTCTTATTAAATGTGATTTATTTGATGACTAACTTGTAAAAAATTCGTTTTAAATTAAATTTTAAAATTTATTACAATTTATTTTCAACCTTTAATTCTTCTTTTTCAAACCGCGTTCGACTGGCAATCGCAAAGCTAAGCAATCCAAGTAAACCAATGCTACCAATGATGACAAAAGTCATCTTCATTTCATTGCGTAATTTTCAGGCAAAGCCGCCCAGAATCCGAATTTCAAAAAAGATTCCGCTCATTGCCAAGGCAAAATACAAAAACAAAAAGAAAATTGCGTTCCAAAACAATCAACTTGGACCGAAATTTAACGCATTCACCAAACGAAGTTTCACCGCGGCACAAAATAAACAGCAATAACTGATTAAAAGCGTTGCTAAACCAATTGAAAACAGGATCAAAAAACTACTTAACCCTTGATCAGCGCTTGGTAAAAGGAAACTGACGGTGCCGATTGTTACCAAACCGAAAGCACTTCCAACAATTGATAACAGCGGACTGAGAGTTTGTAACCCTTGTTGATTTGTCATCCCAAGCACCCGGGGTAAGCATTGGTTTGCTGCTGCCATTTTAAGCATTTTATTAGCGCTGTACAATCAATTTGTACAACTAAAATAGAGATTGAAGAATAATAAGACCCCAAGTCCCACAATTAGTCAGCGCAAACGTTGATTGTTTGCTACTAGCGCTAATAAGTTATGAATAGGTGCTTTTAGCAAATCTATTCCCCTCTTCTTAACTTCACTTTGTTGATTGATAAACAGGATTGGAAAGAGAACGAAAAGATACATTAGCATAATTGTGATAAAAATAATTCCAAACTGAACGAGCATCCGTTTTAAGTTTTGATTATTGTGTTGATAAAAATAACTATTTGTTTCAAACCGACTAAATAAAAAAGTGCTAAAAGCAATTAAAAACAATAATTTACTTTCTTGCAATTGAAAAACCGCTCCCTTTTGCAAGGGTTTGATTTGAGCATTATTAATTAGAACAAAGAAGATAAAACTAAAAAGCGCTAGCAAACATAATTTGATGATTATTACAAGATATAAAATTTTTTGATAATAACGAAAGCGGAAAAAGTTAATTGCCAACATTAAAAGGACAATTCAAACCGCCATCATTATTTTGGTTCAAATTCAAGCTTTCCCAATCCCTAATCCTGGTAGATTTAAAGCAATTCGGAAGGTAAAAAAGAAAACATCAATCATTAAAAAAGCAATTGCGCCACTAAAAAAGATCGTACTAAATCAGGCGAAGCAACTTGCTAAGCCGGCCACTTTTTTGCCAAATGCTTTTTCAATTCAAACCACCAGGTTGCCATCCGGATACTTCTTTTTAAAATTAATGATCAAAAAGATAAACGGGAGAAAAAAGGCAATGCCTGTTCCCAAAAAGATTCAAATTTCGGTTCAACTAATGTTTAAAACTAAAAATAACAGACTAATCCCGCTAACTGCGGTCATCGCAAAGCTTAAGATTTGTCATCAACTAACCTGTTTTTTTTGCTGATGTAATGGTGCTTGATTGAATGTTTTTTGTAGTTCCAACATTATTTATTTTAAATAACCATGCTTTATGCTTTTGATGCATGAAAGCATTCTTGTTTGAAAACATGATGCTTTCAACAGGTCTCATTTTATTATAAAAACAAAATAAATGCGTAGAAAAATACAAAATCTATTGCTCAAAAAACTTAACGCACTATTTTGGAGAATATTGCTTTATCTTTTCTTCGAGATTTTTCAACTGATTTTTATCGATATTTTCAAAAAAACTGTAGAGGGTGACTTCTAAATCAGTTAAATATTTTTCTGTTTTCGGATTAAAAAAAAGTCTATGAATAATATCGTTGAGAATTCACCTATCGCCATATTGTTTTTTTAATTTTTTTGCACTTTCTTCGTTCGTAAATTTTGTCAAAATAGGTTGTAGTAATGACTTGTTGGTTACTTTTCGGATTAATTCCCTTGCATCAAATTTTGGCTTTGAAACAATGTTTTTTATTGTTTCTTGATGAGTTTTTAAATCATGAATTTTTATGATAAGATCTTTGTTTGATCCTTCGTTTTCATCTATACAAAAAACACTAAAAACAACAAAAAATTCGAGAATTGTTCTTAATGTTGCTGCCGTTGCATGGATATATTTGTTTGATTTAGCTGTATATTCAAACTGTTCAAATAGATCCATAATTTTTTTAACAAAAGGAAAATCTCTTAAATCTATAAGTAACTTAAAAATTGATTTTTTTATGTTCTTTGCAAAACGTCTTCTCTTTTCTTCGTTTCTATATTTGTTATCAAAATCAATTTTGTTAAAATTCTTTTTTTCTAAAAGTTTTCCCAAATCTTTGATAAAATGTTCTTTTTTTTCTAAGTTGCTAATTTTTGTTCTTGTCGTTAAAACCCCTAAGAGAAATCACTTTTTTAAAAACCTTAAGAATTTTTCTTCAACTTTTTGGGGTAAAATCTTTTTTCTCTCATCAAATTTGACGTGGAAGTAATTTATTTTAACCTCTTTTCAATCAGTACCAAATTCTTGGTGTGAATATTCTGTTAAAGTTGCATTTCAAAATTGTCTTTGTAATGCTGAAACTTCACTTTTAATTAAAATCCTTTCAACTGATTGTTCGTCTTTTAAATCAACTTGCATTATCATTTTTACAATTTGAGCCTCCTCATAGTCAGACTGAAGGTTTTTAAATCTCTTTTGCAACTTATCTTCATAATCCTTTTTTTCTTCGTTAGTAATTGGGAGCCCATTTTTAAAATGATTTAATAGGTTTAAAAAATATCTTCCCCTTGGTCAAATTCGTAAACCTAAAGCCTCGCCATTTCCATGTTTTGAATTAATTCTCTTTCAAAGAAAATCACTATTTTCAGTTAGTGTTACATAAAATCATTTTTGATTATATTGTTTTCTAAAATCATTTTGGTCAATAAGAGATAAAATTTTCTGATATTTCTTCTTCAATTCATCTGCTGTTTGTTTTTTTAAAGAATTAAACTCTGCTTGTCCCTGAAAATTATTATAAATATTGTTTTCTCTCAGAAAAAAATCTATTTTTGGAAACTCCAAATGTCTAAAGAGAAAATTTAAGCACAATATTCTGCGATTTCCTTCTGCTACAACATATTTGTCATTATAGTAACTAATCAGAATTATTTCATGACTATCATCAAACCTATAGTCACAGATGTTTTTCAAAAGATCATAAAAATCGCTGAGATCACCCTCTTCTTTTAATAACATTTCTGCCACTTCTTTCTGACTATATTTTTCTAAATCTTCTTTCAAAAACTCACATAAATTTCTTTCAATTCCCGCTTGTTTGTAAAATCTTGGATTTTTAACGGCCAATCTAATTTTTTGAATATTGTTATATTCTATCCTGCGATACTCCATTAGCAGATCATCTTTATTATTCATTGTTTATTTTTTTCAAAACTAAAATTTTTTCTATTTTAGTTGCCTTCCCTCTTTTATTATTCAATGCGTTACTATGTTTGCGGTTTGTTTTGTTATGATAATAAAATAAACCATCAAATTCAAAATTAACTTGCTCGGCAATTTCTTTTCAAATTGTTTCAATGAGTTTTTTTTCATATACATCACCGACAACCAAGCAGATCTTGCCATTAGGTTTAATTTTAGGATGTAAATTATTTAAGATTTTAATAATAAACAATTTATATTCTTGTTCTTTTAAATGATCGGTTAGTTTAATCTTTTTTTTCAAAGTTTTCCTATCAAATCCTAAAAGTCACAGTTTGATTCAGTTATTTCCGGTATAGTTGATAATATTTAAATAAGGTGGTGAGGTAATGATTAAATCAATGCTTTTATCTTGTAGTTGAGTAAAACTTTGTTCGGCATTATGCAAAAAAACATCACCGGTAGAAAGATGGTTTAAATTGTATTTTCAGTAATTTTCAAACCTTGCTTTTAATTGGGAAAAAAGATTTAGAATCGGCTTGTTTAATCCTTTTTTTGCTACGTATTTTTTGACATAATTTGGCGCCATAGATACTCAGTTAGGCATGCTAATGGAAAGATAAATTGTGGTTTGATCTTGTCTTGCTGGTCCATGCATAATTCCTGTTAATAAAGCAAGTAAAAAATTCGCATTTGGATCGAGTGTTTTCCATTTTTTCCCGATTTTTTCCCGCATAAAAACAAGCATGGCTAATGTTTCATCAGCATAATAAATTCGTAGATCGGCAAATTCTTTTGCGCTAATTTTGGTTTGATAAACCGTTTTTTCTCTAAGAAACGCTTTTTCCCATTTTTTAAGATAATTTAGACAGGCTTCTTTGTTAATTTTATCTGCTTTTGCCTTACTAATAACATATGAATAAGGATTCAAATCGCTAGCAATTCCTTTTCTTTTTAACTTTCGTGCACTAAATAATGTTGTGCCGCGCCCGGAAAATGGATCAAAAATCAAATCACCTTCTTTACTATACTTTTTAATCAGAAAATCACTAATATTAGGATGATACATTGCTAAATAAGAAGCAAAATTAATTAAATCCCGCTGATTATTTTTAGGAATTTCCAATTCTTTTGCATTTTCTAAAAACTGTAAATTTTTATAATAAGTAAGATGCAAAAAATTCTTGTTTTTTTCCATTTATTTTTCCCTTTTTTTCAAAATCTTTTATTGTCATAATATCAAAGAAAGAATTAAAAAGCTAGAAGCAATTTAAAATCTTCAAACTTAAAAAATAGATTAGATTCAGATTGAGTTTACAAAATATAATTTCAAAACTTAAGATTTATCGCTAGCTGACCATATTTTTTGTAATTCCAAAATTTATTCAAACATTTTACTTTCATTTAACAGATCCATTTTGGAAGCGCTAAAATGTAAAAATAGTGATGATTTTGCTCTAAATTACAATTGTAAAATAATAAAAAATCTTAAAATAATGTTTGCTTTTTTTGGTTAACAAACCAAAACATAATATTGTATTAGTTCTTATTTTTCAACGAGTACAATATGTTTTTTAGATTATTTTCAAAATTTGTTAATGTATTTTCTCTAAAAGAATACATTAATTCTTTGATTTCGTGTTTTGTAGATTGATCACAAAAACGATTTTCTTTAATTTCCAAAATTAAGTTAATACATAATCTTACTTGTGAGGCAAAGGATATCTGTTTTATTAAGTTGTTTATATCAACTATCGCTGTATATCATGTTATTGTGCTTTTCTGATTTATTAATCAAAGAGCACGAATAGCTGATGGAAGTTCTGGTTCTAAAACATTATTGAATATAAAAAGTCTTCTTTTCTCGTTAGCTTCTTGCGATGCTTGTTTTTTTATTTGATTCTCGTTTTCTTGAGTTTCCGAAATGATTGGTTTATTGTATAAATATTCATAAATAAATTCATATTTTTCAAAAATTTCAAGATAAATTCCTATAAAGTCTTTTCTTGCTGGATAAAGAAAATGTGTATTTTTTATTTTCTCATACGATGAGATTTTACCATTGCCTTGCATTCAATCATTTTTTAGTTTATTTAAAAGTTTTTTTTCGTCCAACAACATCCCAAAATTAAAATATATTTGTTGAAATTGGTTTTGCGCGAAACTTCATCATTCCTCTATTGCACCTAAAAATTTTTGAAAATTTAGTAAATTATTTGAACTAATTTCTGAGAATTTTCTAATTTCAAGCAAAATCTCGTTTTCAAATGCCAAAAAAGATTTTAGAAATTCATTTCTTTTTAAAAAAAGATCAAGATACTTTTCAGTATCTTTCTTAGATGATAATTTCTTCATTCTACAAAAAACTTCTCGATTGAAATTTAAAAAACATCTTCCCAATTCAAAACTTTCTTTAATTAATTGAATGTCATTTTTTCCGAGAAAACTTCCTAATTTTGAATTTTCTAAAAAATCTATTAATTTTTCCAATAATTCGTTTTTTTCTGTTAAAACCGAAGTAATTTTTTCCGAAAACACTTCTTGATTCATATTCTCCAAATTAAATTCCTTCTTTAAGAAATTTGCAATTAATTCCTTTCTTTGTCGTGCAAAGATAATTGTAAATATTGAGATGAAGTAATTACATTCATATTGTTGGTTCTCCCTGATTCTGGTTTGCAATAATTGTTTTTGTTGTTTGATTTCGTTTTTTCTTCTTCTTTCTATTTGAAACTTTTCATCTGATTTTAAGCAAATTTGATAAAGAATGTTAAAACCAAGAAAAGATATTGGCATTCATTCTTTTGTGGTTAGCGGTTTATAAAGAGAGAACAATAAAGAAAACCCAAGAAATAAGCCAAATTGCATCTTTTTATTTCAAATAAACGACAAAATTTTTGTAACAAATTTCTTCAATTTGTGATTACTCCATTGCTGATCTACATTTTATTATTTGCGCCTAATTATATGTGAAAATTAACGAAAATAATTAGATTTTTTTACTTAGATCGGACTCAAAAATCTCTTTTGGTTTTGATTTTTTTGGTTTTTAACTATGATACAATTTTAGACAAAAACCTCGTTAAAACTAAAAGAGGTTGGGAAGAAGAGATGAAAAAAGACCAATTAAGATTATGAACTAAGCAGTTAAGCTTAAGTTTTTGAATCGTCGCTCCGCTGGTTGCCCTTGTGTTTGGAGCAAGTGGGTTATCAATTGCATTAAAAAATGCGACTGCCTCAAAGCAGGTAACAGTTGCCCAAGTGAAAAGTCCGTATTTATATGGTCAAATTACAAATAGTGTCGATCTTTTAAGTGCCGTGCAGGCTTTTTGACCACCACATGGTGAATTTGTCTTTACCAAAAAAATTGATCATTATCAAAAAACAATCTTACTACCAGCAACCTTTTTTTCCATTTGTTGGCAACATTCAAACAGCGATTGAAAAAACATTCAAGAACATTGTGTCGGATACTCTTGGAAAGCATGCGATTGGACTTGTTAATGATGTTTTCATTGTTATTGGCAGCAATGCATCAAGTTTAGCCAATAATCAAAAAGGAAAGCGTCTTCCAGTTTAAAGAAACAAAATTATTGATGGAAAGTGTTGTTTGTTCTGTAATCTCCAATTTTGAAACAAAATAATTAAGAATCATTAATATTATTAAAATCAGTCATAATAATATTTTTCATTTATTTTTCTTGAAGAAAATCTTAATTTTCATAATAAAATCTAGCACACCGAATAAAAATTTTGAAGAATAATTGAGTATATTAACATATTTAAATACTTTAACAGTTTTGCAATAAGCTCAAACGTTCTCATTGTACCACCAGTTAATTAAATGATACAAATAGACGCTATTTAACATTAATTCATGATAAAATCAGGTTAATTTTGATTGATTTCTTTAATTGATAGGCAAAAGTTAATTATGATCGATTTGAAAAAAATTTTTTTGGATTTTAATAATCCACGCTTCATTTTACTGAAAAAATCGGAACAAGCAGATTATCGTGAACCGTTTTATTTTTTTCTTTCTCGTCAAAAACATCGTAAACAAATTGAAGAACTTTTGGAAGATATTTTAAAAGTTGGTTTAACATACCGCTATTTTTTATTATTAAAAGAAAATGCCGATAAATACATTGTTTTAGACGGTAACCGGAGAATTTTTGTTTTAAAATTTCTTTTTTTAGAAGAGTTTCGGGTAAAAATTAAAAATTTTAATCCAACGTTTTATCAGAAATGCATGCTTCATTTTACAAGATACGAATCTAAAATTAGTTCTATTTTAAAACAGTATGAATCTTCTTTTTTTGATCAAAAGACAAATCTCGAAGAAGCTCAAGTGGTATTAGAAAGACATCATAATAACACAACGGAAGATGGCAAAGTCATGCGTGGTTGACCAACGTGAGAAACTCGAATTCATCAAAAAGAACCAACTGCGCTGTTTATCTTCTCTCATTTTTCAGAATGAGGGTACACAAATTTTTTGGAAACAATTAATAAAAAACCAAATTTTCGTTACACGACTGCAAGAGATCTTTTAAAATTTAAACCGGCTCTTGAATGATTGTGTGTGGAAAAATTAGCTGATGGAACCTTTTCAAGTATAAATAGTGACGAAACTCACAAAAGACTTTTGACAATTGTTTATTACGTGTTAAAAAATTCACAAATCAAAGCAACTCAATTTTTTTATGACAAAAAATCAGCTACTAATACACTGCAACAAATTTCTGAAAAAATGCGAACGACTTTGGAATATGATTTTGGTCAAATTCTTGACCAATTGGAAATCATTAAAACAGAACAAGAAAAAAAACAAATCAATAATGAAAAAATTATAGATAATAAAAACGCATCTTCTATCAAAAAACCCGATATCAAATGATTTTCTTCTGTGGAATTTTTTGAAGCAACAGAAAAACAAAGCAAAATTTATGATTTAATGAATTCAATTAATAAGATGACGGAATTGAATTTAAGAAAATTTCATTTATTGGTTTTTATGACTTTAAGACCGTTAATTGAAATGATTGTTAACGAATATTTTGTAAGCACAAATCAAAAAAATTTGGATCCTGGTCAGTATAATAATGATTCTTCCACTAAATATGAAAGTTTGACACATAAAATAAAGAAAATTTATTTCCAGATCAAAAAAAACAATAAAAACGAAGTTTTTGACTTGGAAGCTATTTATACACTATGGTATCACCATTACATTTCTAAATTAAATTCTATTTTGCATCAAAATAGTGATTTTGCAACCAGTTTTGAGAGTTTAAAAAATTACATTAAATTAATTGACGGTTCAATTAAAACAATTAAAAAAGCAATCAGAGCATACAAACTTTACAACTATTAACTATTTTAAATTGCTTTTACCATCAACTTTAAAAATAATTGATAATTATTAATAATAATTTTACTACTCTTAAAGTGTTTATCAGTTCATTTGAAAGCAAATTTTTCTCTTGTTACTAAAAATCGCCTGACATATTCGTTTTTTTTCTTTCACTTTTTCTAAATTTACATTTTCTTTGCTTAAAATGCCGAGAAAAAACAATTTCGGAACATGAAAATGTTGTTCCGAATTTTGTTCATACAGCGCAAAGTATTTTTGCAACACTTTTTCTGTAATTTGTTCCAATTTTTTCAATTCACCCCCTTTTAAAAAATAGGGAGTTCTTTTTTGCAAAAACAACATGTTAAAGTACGGAACATCATGTAATTGAATATTAACTGTTTCACCAAGTAGATTTTCAAAGTAATTATTTGCATTCTGAGCATAATTTTGCATTACAAATTTAATTCCAACTACTCCAACAATCTTGTTTTCATGTTGAATTGCGATATCAACCACTTTATCGTAATATTTCCCTTTAATTTTGACCTCTTGACTGTTGTCGGTGCTTAGAGAAACAATCGTGTATTGCTTGGGAAGGAGTTGTTTTAAATCATTAGCAATTGCGCCATGAAGAATTTTTAGTTTTTTATTTGAGCGTGAACCAGACGCAAGATATTCATAATATGAATCTTTTAATGTTCATAAAATTTTGTTGTCATTATTTTTTGTGTAATTCATAATTAATGTAGCTTTCTAAATCTTTACTTCGAAAAAAATAAAAGCCTTTTTGTTTGTAAAACCCCAATTCGCTAACAAAATTAATAAAACGATCATTGCGAATAATTTCGAGAATGCGCCATTTTAAACTTTCTTTTTCAAAGGTAATGTAATAGCCGCTAAATATTCCTTGCCCTTTTTTTAAAAATTGGATTTTTAGATCCTTTTTAGTTTTAATCAGATTATTAATCGCTAAACGTGGTCGAAAAACATCTTTTACTCCTTGACTTCGACCAAATAGATATCATTGACTATCTTTACTATCTTTATCAAGCATTTTTTTATGCTTTAGTAGAAAATGTACAATGGCCTGATTTTTTTTCAATTCATTTCAAACAAGCGGCCGGTCTTTTGTATAAGGAAAAAAAGCCTTGAATCATTTTCCGGTTGAAGCTTTGAAACATTCGATAATATACTTTCTAAACCCAAACAAGGTTGCCTTTTTTTTTCAGAAAAATCTGGTCATTTAAAGTGGCAAAACCATTTTTTACTGTAACTTGTTTATCGACTGTGGTATTTAAAATTTTGCGAACAGTTTTATTAAAAACCAATTGTTGAACTTGGCCTGTTTTTGGTTCTAAGAAAAGATCAAATCGAACTCGTTTTATACTATTTTTAAAGCTTTCAAACACGAAAGTTTGCCGCTTTTGTTTGGTTTTGTTTAAAACAATAATCGCCGGATAAAGACTGTAATTTGGGAAAATTTTCTTTCATCCTAAATCTTTTAAATAGATAATTAAACGATTTTTAATAATATGTTCACGAAACTTTTCTCCTGCCACTGATTTAAAATATGAACTTGAACTAATATAAGCCAATTTCCCTTTTTTGTTTAACATTTTCAAACCAAGTTCAAAAAAAGCTAAAAAAAGATCATAACTACCTTTTTGACAGAAATGAAATTTTTTTAAATCATTTTTAGAAGTTAAATTATGATTTCTTACATATGGAGGATTTCCAACTACATAGTCCATTTTGTTATTAAATTTTTTAACTTGTAAAGTATTATTGTTAAAAATTTGTCATTTAACTTGTGTTAATCCATATTCTTTACCTTTTGCCTCTAATCTCGTTAGACATTTTTTTCATAATTTTTGATCAATTTCGATTCCGAAAATTGTTTTTTCTATCGCTTGTTTTAAACGAGATCGATTTTGATTATATTGAAGAAAAGTTTGGCAAAATCTGTCTAAAATGACCAGCAGAAAATTTCCCGTTCCGCAACTATTATCTATGATTTTCCTTGTTAAGATTTTTTTCCCTTTATAACCAATTTTGTCAAGAATAGTCGTTACAATTGTTGTCGGAGTAAAAACTTGACCGTTTTTTTTAACTTCTGTTTTTGGAATCAATTTTTTCTTCAACCTTCTTCTTCATTTCATTTTATCAAATCCAGTTTTAAAAAAAAACAATTGCAAACCCTTTTCCAATCCGACTTAACTTCCTTTTAACTATGATACAATTTTAGACAAAAACCTCGTTAAAACTAAAAGAGGTTGGGAAGAAGAGATGAAAAAAGACCAATTAAGATTATGAACTAAGCAGTTAAGCTTAAGTTTTTGAATCGTTGCTCCGCTGGTTGCCCTTGTGTTTGGAGCAAGTGGGTTATCAATTGCATTAAAAAATGCGACTGCCTCAAAGCAGGTAACAGTTGCCCAAGTGAAAAGTCCGTATTTATATGGTCAAATTACAAATAGTGTCGATCTTTTAAGTGCCGTGCAGGCTTTTTGGCCATCATCTGGTGAACTGCGATTTAAAAAAGAGATTCCTAGTTATCAAAAAACTGTCCTTGTGCCGTTAAATTTTTTTCCGTTTGTTGCTAGAATTCAAACGGCAATTGAAAAGGCATCTCGCAATCTAGTTGGTGATAATTTCGGTAAACACGCGCTTGGACTTGTTAATGATATTTGGATGGTAGTAGGAAGGAGTACTGGGTTTATTGCCAATAAACATACGGCGATTAAACTTGACATTCGTCAATCATGAAATAGGGCGGGAAAAGTCCAATATGTTCTTGCTACTCCAGCTAATACAGTTCAGGGAAATGATTTTGCCAAGCAAAATCTATTTAACAATCTGCTTAAAAAAGGCACCAAACTGACCAACTGATATTTTAGTAAAATGGATGGCATGGCTCGCGCGGATGGAACCGATGCTGATTTTGCCTGATTTTTTGACCCGCAAACGGGCACAATTACCTTTTTAAATAACATTGCTTTTCCCGCCGATAATTTTTCTGTCCAAATCACGGAAGCAACCCGTTTTATTAATTGAGGAACCCGAGCAATCAACTTTCGTTCAAACTGAGATCGAACTTTTTTCAGCGCTAATTCCTAGAAATTACTGTTTAACAACTCCGTTTTCATTCCTGGGTTCAATCAAAGCACTAATAAAAAATTGCTTATCTTTCGTCCTTTTGGTACAATTCAAAACAGAGACAGACGAAACAGGAGAATTTTATGAATAAATCTCGCAACCACCGCCACAAAAAGAACTTTTTTCTCAAATTTTGAAGAAGATATCTCATGCTATTTGCCTTAATTATCGCCCTGGGACTTGGCGCCAGTGGACTTGGCTTGGCCATCGATCATGCTCAGCAAACCCCAGTCCCTTTACGTTATAATTTTCCCTATTTACTGGGAAAAGTTAAAAATCATGATCTTCTTAACGAATTAAAAAACCTGTTTGCTGACAATGGAAGCCGAAAATTTTCGGGTGATATTTTACCTAATCAAAAGACGCTTCTTTTACCGCAATCACTTTATGCCCAAATTAGTCGCATTAAAACCACCACCGAAAAAGCTTCTTCATCCAATCTTTTTGCTAACGGGTTAGCAAGGTATGTCATTGGACTTCAAAACACTGTTCAATTTACAGTGACATCAACCACGACTAATTTACAAAAAAACGCGCGAACAGTTTTAATAACGGTGCAGGAACAATGAAATAAGCAAGGCAACCCTTTTTATACCTTTACGATGCCAGCGGGACTAATTGCCGGCGTCGGCAAAGCAACCCAATCGTTGTTTAACGGTTTGATTGCCAAGGAGACTGCTTTAACGAAATGGCATTTTTCCAAAATCTTTGCCACCGCTAAACCTGATGGGACCGATGCTGATTTTGCCTGATATGGAGATCAAACAAATGGCGAATTATTCCTACTTAATCGTCTTCAAGTGAATAAAGATACTCTTGCTCTTACCCTTACAACCGCTTCCCGAACAACGCAAAACTTGAACAGCTAAATCCTTTTTTAAGCATGTTGCTACCTTTTGCCTTTTCCTATTATCTTGTTGCTTAATTACATATTAAGCAGGGTTTTTCTTTTGCTTCCTATTTTTAAACTCCTATGGTAAAATTTTTTTGGAAAAAAAGAAATGCGAACCCAATGAAAAATTTTCTCATCGTTAATGTTTGAACCGTTTTTGCGAGTTGGTTTAGATACTTGATCAATTGTCTTTGCGCAGTTATTTTTAGTGTAATCAAACCTAATTCTATCCAAAGCAGGCAATTGAAAGGAACAACTTTTTCTTTATATTCGCACCATTCGTTTCAAAAACGTGTCCATTCCCCTTCGCACCAAGCGCTTGATCAAGTTAAAAGCCTTGCTTATAAAACTGATATTAATTCATATCAGAAAACAACGATTTTCTTTGCTTGAAACTTGACAAAAGCTTGATCAATTCCGTAAAACTGTTTCGTATCCAAACTTTAATAATAAGTTAAATAGTAACCTTTTCCCTCATGAAAATAGCGCTTTTATGCGTTATTAGCAATTGTTTTTCATTTTCAGATAGATTAGGGCAAGAAAACTAATTTTGCCATCAATCTAGAAATTTTTATCATCAAGGAGATTACAAAGATATGAAACACTTTACCTTCAGCAAATTAAACAGAAAGGGATTAATTATTATTAATATTCTCGCTCTTTTAATTGCGATTACAATAGCAGCCGTTGCGCTGGGAATTAAAGTTAACCCTGTGCACAAGGAAATTCATTTCAAATTTAAACCGGTTAAATCCCCGCTTTTATACGGAAAATGAGATTATCATTTTGCTAAACCTTTACGCGCTAAGATGTGAAACAACGATGAATATCATTACTCATCGTTGATTCCTCCTTATAGTAAAACTATTCTTGTTCCTTCCAACCTTTACCAAATCGTGGCAACAATTAAATCACCCTGAGAAAAAGCGACATCAAATATGATTTCTGATAATGTTGGCAAACGCCTTGTTGGTTTAAAAAACAAATATTTATTTACAATTCATTCCGACGCTTTCATCACCAATAAAAAAACATACATCCATTTAGGCGTTCTGGAAGAATGAAATCCAGCTGGAACTGCTTTATACTCGTTTGCTGGCACGCAAGAAAATGTAGTGCAAGGTTCCGGGAAAGCCCAAAATTATCTTTTTAATGGTCTAATCGACAACGGAGCAGATTTAACCAAATGATATTTTGCCAAAACTAATGATCTTCCCAAAGCAAATGGAACCGACGCCGAACTTGCAATTATCGTGAATGCCCAAACCGGAGAAATTAGCATGTTAAACAAGAATCCTATTCCTTCAAGTACTAATTTTAAAATTACGATTGTTGATGCTTATCGAACAACTTCATTGTAGAAAGCAAACCTTCCGCTTTGTTTTTTTCTTTTTTTTATCCGTCTAACTTTTGTAAACTTATGTTAAAATGCTAAGCAAAAAGTTTTACATAAAGGAGAAAAACACATGAAAAACTTTAATTTTAAAATTATGTCGGCTGATATGATGAAGTACCTCGGAATTGGCGGCCTTGGTTTAGCGTTTAGTCTTGGAATCGCTAGCATTGCTGTTGCGGCAAATAATCCTTCTAAAACCGTTTCTAATATTCCGATCCGTTCCGCGCTTTTATACGGAAAAATTCGCAATTCTTCGTTTTTAAATGACTTAGAAAATCGTTTTGGACGCAATGGAACAACTAAGTACGATTATGAAATTTCTGCTAACAGTCAAACAGTCATTGTTCCGCTCCTTTTATATAATGTTATTGATCAGATTAAAACTCCCTTTGAAAAAATCTCAGTTAATATTGTTGGGGACGGATTATTAAAAAAATGTTTCAAAGTATACTAATACGCTCAAGTTTGAGTTAATTTCGACAGATAAATATATTGGGGGCTCAGGCAGTTTTAAATTAAATTTTCAAGTTTTTGAAAAGTGAAACGAAAAAGGACTAAGAGCTTACACATTTACACCTTCTAGCGTCATGACTGCCGGAGTTTCCACCGCAGGCCAAGATTTATTCGGTGGGTTAATCAAAAAAGGGGCTGATTTAACAAAATGAAGATTTTCTAAAATTGATAGTGGCAGCGCTAGAACAGATGGGACCGATGCTGATTTTGCTTGACAATTCAACGGTGAAACCGGCAAAGTGATTATGCTAAACAAAGCGGTGATCAAAAAAGATACCCTTCAATTGAAAATCATTGAGGCAAACCGCAGCACAGAATTTTAAAAAAGATTGGGAACCAATGATTAAGTTTAATACTTTGTCAATCATGATGACATTAACTTATCAATTTGAAAAAAATAACCTTGTTAAACTATGATAAAATCAACGCATAAAATAAAAAAGTTTTTACATAAAGGAGAAAAAACATGAAAAACTCAAACCTTAAAAACATGGGAAATGGCATGATGACATATATTGGAATTGCCGGTCTTGTGGTTGCAATTGGTCTTGGTGCTGCTGGACTTGGAATTGCTGTTAAAAATAGTAGCACAGAATCAACAACAACTTCCTCTAAGGTGATTAGTCCATATGCACTTGGAAAACTAACTAATTTTGCTCTTACGAATGAACTCAAGAAAGTATTTTGAGCAGACACAGGATCATACAAGTATAAAACTGATATTGAAGCTAATAGCCAAACAGTTGTAGTTCCGACGGCATTATACGCTGCTAATGAAGCACTCCAAACGAATTGAGACAAAGCAACCTCCGGAATGGGAGCCAGCGCGTTAGCTAAACATGTTGCCGGACTTTCAAATAAGATTACAATAAATGTTGCTTCAACGGGTGTTGATCTTGTCAATAGGACTAAAACTTTTAGTTTAGTAATCACTCAATCATGAATTGATAAAGGCGAAGTTCAATACGTTCTTACTGCACCAACTGGCTTTACAGCTGGAACTGGAAATGCTGGTTCTGCTGGTTTATTTGGTGGAAAAATTGCCGGTAGTGCGTCGCTTACTGGATGATTATTTGCGAAAAAAGATGGTGGTGCCGCAGCAGCGAGTGGATCTGATGCGACTTTAGCAATTAAAATTGACGCAAAAACAGGCGAAGTGATTATGTTGAATGGTGAAAAAATTGCTAAAGATACACTTACAACTGCAATTACCGAATCAAAGCGTAACACAACGTTATAAAAATAATTTCTCGTTTTTGTTTCAATAAACTTAAAACGACATTTTTGCCGAAGCGATCATAAGATTATTGGTTGCTTCGGTTTTTTTATTCTTACCAAAAAAATGAGTTGCTTTATTTGCTGGTTTTGGCAAAGGAATTAATTTATGAAAGTGTTGTGGAGGCGTGGTTTTAGTTTAAATTCTGAACTTCTTGTTGCTTTTTCACATGAAAAGTTTAACTTTTTAACTATAACTTCGTGGGAAAACATAGGTTAAAGAAGTTTTCCCAGTTGTTCTATTTGCCGGGAAAAGAACATAATCATATGATAACTTGCTTGGCGTTTTTTAACCACTTTCTAATGTTAATTTGGTATTTTTACCCTTCGCAACCGCTTTATGTTTGAAACTGATTGCAGCTAAATCGCTTCATTGTTAGTCATTTTTGCCACCGCTTGGTTGCGTCTTCTTCTTGACTTGCTAAATCGTTTCAGCATTTGATAAGATAGTGATTTTCCAGGTCATTTTTAGTTCAAAGTTTTAAGTTCGTTTTTAATTCTTGAAATGTTTGTTCTGGTTCTTTTCCAACAGCATCAAGATTTAAAGCAGGTAAATTGTTCTTTGTTAAAAATTGAATTTTTAGTCGTAGTGGCAAAATGTATCTTTTTAAAATGGCAAGTTTTTCTGCTAAATCTTTCTTTTTAGAAGTTTCGAACGTAATTTGTTCAACCGAGGAAGAAGGTTGATTTCGCTGCAAGAGTGAAGTAAGGCTAATCAAAAATCCAACCATCAAAATGAGAAATGTATATCAAACTCATTTATGAACCATAAAAGTTATTTTTGAATAAATAATTCAAAAAGCAATTTAATTCTACAACTTTTCCCAGCAAAAAAATTAAATTTAACAGAATTTACTAACAACAGTTATGTTTTTAGATTTAAATCTGTGTATCCGTTTGAAGAACGACCGGTGATAAACATTCCAGCTTGACTTGGTGTTTGAAAAGGAATATCAGTTTGAAAAACCAGTTTATCACCAACCAATTTAAGCATTTTAGTTTGTACCATTTCGTTGCGAAAAGCTTTAATTTTGAAAAGATTTTTTTGATATTCTTCGGTTTGTTTATCATGAATATTAACCGGCAATTTGGTATATGAACCTTTTAAGATAATTAATTCTTTACCACGGCCGGAAAAACGACTGCGAACAAAGAATTTTTCCTTTTCAACCGTATAGATTTTTCCTAAATCATAACTTCTAACTGTTGGTTTCGGTTTAATTGCTTGCACTTTGCTAATCTTTTTTTGTTTTTGCAACAGAATTTGAAAGTTCTGACTTAAAAGTTGTAGCAAACGTTCAATTTCATTTGCAAAGTGACTAAACCGATTGATTTCCGCGTCGTTCCAAACCCCAGCAAAAATATTTTTGGTATACATATTGCTACTTTTTTGTTTATTTCAGAGCGAAACCAACGCCTGAAACTTATTGATTAAAAGATGTTCAAAATAGTTAATGTGATGATAATTTTCAAAGGGTAAAATAAAGACCTCATCACTTGCTTTCATGATGTTGGAGTTACGGCGTCGATTTAAACGCATAATTAAAGGTTGTTCACTTTTCCCAATGTATAATTTTCAAGCACTCCGTTTCCCTTTTCATGAAACAAAAATATACAAACCTGGGCGTTGTAAATCCTTACGTAAGTTATGACTATCTAATTTAAACAGTTTATCAAAATCATGTGCGCTAATCCGATAAAGTGTAATCCGCCGATTATACCCTTTTACCTGAATAGAACGTAAATCACAGTCTTCTCAAACCTGTAAAGTGTAATCTTTGATATCAGTATTCATTATTCCCAGACCTCTATTTTCTCTGCGTGACTTTTATTCTATCAAATCTATAATCTATCTAATTTTATTTTTTATCAGTCATGTTTTTTTCCAAGATATGAAAAAAATTAACCAATTCAAATCGCTGGCAATTTTTTTCGTTCAAAACCTTCGAAAAGCCCCTAATAGGAACTTTTCCACTTTGCTTATTCTTTGGGTTTGTTATTTATTAATTAGCTTTATTCTAAAAAGATATGAGCAACTTTCATCAAGTGTCGCATTTCATTTTCAAGATATGTTTTTCTGGTAATTAATTCACTTTGTGTCATTTTTTTTGTTTTTAAGTCACGCACTAGTTGTTGCAGTTTGGTGCTAGCTTCAAAGACCAATCCAAATGATTTTTTCTTGCTCAAAGCAGGATTTAAAAGCCTTTTAAGCGCAAGGATTTCTAAATTCATTGGATGAATAATCTTCGACATTCATTCCGCATGCAGCAATTGTTTTTCGGCGACGCTTTTATCTTTGATATTAGCTTTGATAATCGAAATTTGAGCTGATCAGTTTATTTTCGACAGTGTGGTTGGATTAACAGTTTTTATTGTTTTCTGCTCGTTTATTTCTCTCTTTGCTAAGGCAATATTATTGTTCAATGGAATGATCATTCCCATTCCCAAACCCACCATTATCAATCCTGTAAGCATTATTTTTAGTTTGCGGGGATAATTTAATTTAGTGATCTTCATTTTTTCTTCCCTTTTTCTTGTCTTTAACTATTGCTTTTGATATATTTTTTTAAAGCATCGACATAATTTTTAATGTAAAGATATTTTACTTTTAAGTTCTGCTTTTGCTTAACATAATTTCGAAAATATAATCTTTTCTTGCGCTGATTTTTAACGATTTTTTCAATACCTTTTTGAAAAAATGGCTCTAAAGCATTAAATTTTTGCTTTGCTGTAGCTTGATTAGTAATAATTCCCAGCGCAAGGATTTTTTTATTTCAATCGCGCATTCTAGACTCTAATGCTTGAATAATGTAAAGTTGACGACGAAAGTATTTTGGTTCTTTGTTGTATGGACGGCAATGTTGATTTCTGAGTAAAATTGTATATCCTTGAATTGCCATTTCAAAGGTAATGAAATCTTTTAAAAAAGTCGGTGGATATAACGGATGCCGGATTATTTGTGCCGACTTCTTTTTCGGTATTCGTAATTGAATTTGCGGATTAATTGGCTTTGCACTCTGCGCAACCAATCATCATCCCGTCATTCCAATAAGCATCATTGCTAAAAAAGCAATCCTTATTTTCATGCCCATTTTTGCCTTCGCAAAATGGTGCCAAAGTTTTGTTCATCCTTTCATTTTATGAACTCCTTTTTCAAACTGTCTTTTAAGTTTGCGCAAATCAAAAACAGTTTGCATTTTCGCCCTCATTATATGCTTTTCTCTTTTTTTATGACAATAAAAAATGCTAGAAGAAAAAAACGTTACCGAGATGATCTGCTAAATGACTAAGTTTTAATCATCTTTAAGAACTGGATAAAGATATTGCAGTTTTGATAATAAAGTATCTTCATCGAGTTTTAATGTTGGATTTAACTTTTGAAACTGCATCTTAGCATGTTTTAAAAGCTTATCAAGATTGTTAATTTGTTTCAAACTAACATCATATTCTTTTAATTCGAAAACTTGCAGATTATTCTTGGTGTAATTAATTTGTTTGTTTAATCACAAAAAATCTGTTTCCCCTTTTGTACCTTTACGTTTAATAATCCTATGTAAACGCTCGTAAGTAATATCATAAGCAATCTTGTTTTCATTATTTGTAATTAGAATACATTCGCGTTTTCCCTTATCTTCGCGGTTCAAGTCCATTGTCGCATGAAGGGTGGTTCCGCTGCCGGCGAAAAAGTCTAAGATTGTTGCCCTTTCGTTGTTTGGAATCAGTTTAATAAGGTATTTAAGTAATTTGATTCCTTTTGGATATCTAAAAACTTGTTTATTCAAAATCTCATTCAAATTTCTTTGATTTTCAGTAGTATTACCACAATTCTTTAAAATTGTTTTTGTCACAATTCCACTTACTTCATTCAAATATCTTTTAATGGTTAATCGTTGTTTAGGATCACTAGGAACATGTATTTTCCCTTCTTCTATTCATTGGTACATCTTCCACTCCGGAATTGATCAATTCCGATTTGCCGGCGGATTAAATGTTTTTCCCTTTATTTTTACGCTGTATCTATAATTAGAGGTTGCAGCAGTTAAATTATCTTTCATAAATCTGCCTTTGCCATCGTTATTATCATGTTTATATTTCTTATCTAAATCTTCTGTTCTATCGCCTCTATTAAATGAAGTAAAATTTTGACTCTTTCTGTAACATAAAATGTAATCATGATTAATAGAAGCAAACATACTATCATTTTTTGTTGATCGAGTTTTTTCCCAAATAAAATTACAGATAAAATTATTTTCGCCAAAAATTTCATCCATTAAAACTTTTAAATATGCTTGTTCATTATCATCAATTGAGACAAAGATTACGCCGTGTTCAGTTAATAGATCTCTAGCAAGCTTTAAGCGTTCATTTAATAGGTTTAATCAACCGGTGCGGGAAAACTTATCACGATAGACAAATTTTCCATTGCTTGGAATTTGGACGTCTTTTTCCCGTTGATATTCACCTGTTGAACTATACTTGTTATTCCCTTCTGAACTTGCTGCTTCCGTGTTATATGGAGGATCAATGTAAATAATATCGATAGCATTTCGATGTGTAACCAATAAATTTTTCAACCCCTCAAAGTTTTCGCCAATTATTAATTTATGGGTTAATTGGTTATTTTTTTCAATCAGCGAAAGTTCTTGGTTTTCTTCGGCAAGAACAATTTTTTGCAAATCAGGTTCTGGGGCAAAATCAAAAGTAAAGCCCAATGTAACTCGTTGTAAAATAAAACTCAATCACTGATCAAGTTCTTCGAGTGGTGCTTTTTCCAGCATTTTAATTGCTAGTTGCTTTTGTTCGGTATTAAAACTTTTAGTTGATAAATTATTAATTTTCGCAATTGCTGCTTTCCTGGTCATTTGGTTCCTCTTTTATTAATTTGTAAATTTCTTTAAAAACATATCGAAGATTTAAACTGCTCTCAATTGTTGGAATTTGACTGATATTTTCACATTTTTGTAAAGGATTAAATGGTTTGCTAAGATCAATTTTACAAATACTTAAGATTAATTTAGTATTCCGATTTTGCTGCATATAATCCTGAAAGACCTGTCTAATTAGGTTAGTTTTAATTGGATTTAAATCATCAAGTGCTTTCACTTCAACATAAATTGTATAAACACCAAGTTGAGCAATAAAATCAGGAAACAACCGTCGAATTTTATTATCTTCAACATATTCTAAATGAATTTGCCCGCGATTAGGGTTTTTTCCTCAAATTAGTTGTCGTTTAAAATTAACATCATCATATCCTTCATCATGAAAAAATTGTTGCATAATTCCAAAAAATTTACTTTCCACCCGCGAATCTAGCAGTTGTTTTTGTTCCATTTGATCAACTTGGTAAAGATAATTAGAACTTGTTTCCACGTCAACATAATTGCTTTTCTCTGCTGTTTGATTATTGATTAAAGTATATGATGGTTCAGCCTGCTGACAATCATTTAACTGATACTGGAATTTACTGTTTTTGCCGGAAAAACATTTTTCATAATGATTTTTGACTTCATCTAAGACTTCTAATAAATATCAAATTAAAACTAACTGATTTAAAACTTGTTTTTTGTATTTAACTAGTATTTTTTCCAACACTGAATCTAATGGATGGAAAAAAATTGAATAACGACGCTTTTTCCGGTGCAAATATTTCTGCAATTCTAAAGTATTTTTAACAACTTCTTTGCTGCGAAAAAATTTTTTTTGTCACAAACGATCAAATTCGATTAGATGAAAAACGTGTTCTTTTTTCTTTTGGATTTCGCTAACTATCAGTTGAATTCTTTGTGATTTTTCAACCCCTTTTTGCAAGATTTCATAAATTCCATTTTGATATAATTCCGTTTGTGCTTGTTTTTCTTGTTTCCAGTTGACGATTTTACCTGTGATTCAGTTAATTTTTTGATATTGTGGTTTCAATTTATAGTTGAAAAAAGTAAGTTGTTGTTCAAACTTTCTTCGCGCATAAACGAAATATTGATTAAAAATGCTTTCAGGGGATAATTCTTTCCCCAATTCCGGCACCGGATAACGTTTAATTCTGCCCATTGTTTGTTGAATTAATTTTCATGATCCAACATTGCGGAGTTGAACTAACATACATGCCCGCGGAATATCTCATCCGGTTGCGGGACCTACTTTAAAGAGAATGACATCAATTGGTGAATCATTTGCGCTTAATTCCAATAAATTAACATTGGTTCGTAAATTGCTATATTTGCTTTTATCAAAATAAACGGCGTAATTAAGATTAACTTTGCGAATTTCTTGGATGATTTGATTAATCATCGTTTTAAATTCAGCGCTGTTTTCTTCTCCTTTCCTTTCTGATTTAATTTGCATCAATAATGCTGGTCGAATCGTTTGACCAATTTTTTGACTCTCCTGACGATATTTAACGATTATTTCTGTTTTAAAAACTTTTAAACAATGGCGCACTAATGCTAATTCATCAAACTCATCTGTAATTTGCTTCAGACCATAGTTTCATTCTTTTACTCCTGTTTTTAACAGTTTTAAATTATCTTGTTTTAAATCTGTTTCGCAAATTTCGACTCCATTGGCCCGTTTTTCCAAGGTGGCTGACATTTTAAGTACAAACGCCGCTTCACTCTGAATTCGCGCTTCAAACTTGAGTTCACCACGTAAATTTTCCGCTCCATGGTGAGCTTCATCCCGAATATAAATCAAACGATAGTTTTCATTTTTAATTTGCGTTAAAAACTGTTCAAAACAACCTTGTTGAATAAACAAAGAACTTTTGGTAAACGAGGAACGACCAACAATTAGAAGAGTTTGCTCATTTGCCAAAAGACTTGGTTGAAAATCTTTCGCTTTACTTTTTTTACTTGATGGCGCTTCTTTATAAACAACATTAAATTTAAATGGTAAATGATCCATGTATTTTTGTTTTACTTTGTCAGCAAATTGTTTTGGTAATGCTGCCATTGAAAGTGTTGCAAGGAAGATAACAATTTTATCCTGGGGATAGTCTTTAAACAAACCAGAAACAAAATGACTAATCATAAATGTTTTCCCTGCTCCGGTGGGGGCAACAAAAGTTGTCACTTTGTTTGCATCTTTTGGTTGCACCCGTCAAGTTTGGTATTTTTTTAGTAATTGGCGAACTGCGTTTGCCTGAATATTGGATAATTCCATTGTCAGATTACTCTTTTGTTTTCAACCTTGTTTTTATTTTATCTGAAATATTTTTCAGAGTTCATTATAGTGCTGCAAATTTTTGAAAAAAATTCTTTATACTTAATTGAAGTAAAATTGCTATTTTGTTTTAGTTTTTCGTCAAATCATACAAAATAAACCAGCGGCAAAACCAAAAATAACTAATCCTACCGCAAATATAACGCCGATCATTTCTCCAAATCCAAAAGATCCTTTTAATTGGGAAAGATTTACTACTAAACTGCTAATCATTGCTAAACCTATCGTATAAATTCCGATGGATAAGATGCCTTTTCTTTTAATATCATCCAAATCTTCTTGTGTTTTTTTAATTTCATTTTTTAACTTTTCGTCTTTTCTGTTAATTTGGTCCCTAATTTCTTTTTGATTTTCCATGACAAAATTTCTATCTTCTTTATATCGAATCCACAGATTATAAGCATGTTTTTTCAACTTGCTATCCTTAAAATTATGTTCACTATTTTCTTTATGATTTTGATGAATGGCAAGAAAAAATTCATAAATTCAAGAAGTACGAAATTCCTTTTCTTCTTTTTGCTTCTCTTCTGAATTATTGGAGGTACTTTTCATTGATATCGCCGGCGTATTTTTCAATTAAATGCTCTGTCACTGCTTCATTAAACCCTTTCTGGCGTGTTATTTTTCAAGGTTCTTGGTTGTGATTTTCGTCAGATAATGTTTTTCCATCCATAGTACCTTTTTTGTTGACAACATTAGTAACGATCTCTTTGATTTCGCTATCCAAATCATCCGGTTCAATTGCTTGATCTTTTGCATCAAGAATTTCATATCGATATCATCAAGCAGTTTTGAGAACAACACCATAATCTCAGGCGTAAAAACTTTCGCTGAAAAGATGTTTTTTATTTTTTACATAGTATGAAATTGCACAGTATCATAAAAGTTTTTGCAACTTTAACGCACCAAGGTATATGTCTTTTGCTTTGCAGATATTTCTGATTAAATATCCTATTTGTAAAACTTTTTTATTCACAATTTTACCCCCCCGTTGTTTTTCTTTTTTCAACACCTACATCCAGATAATTATTTTAATACAGTTATTCATTATATTTAAAACTACATGCAGTTCTGAATTTTTTATTCTTCTTTCAGTTATCTTTTCATTATTATGTTGTTGATCGTTGATGTTCTTTAATTTTGCCCGTCAAAAAGAGAGAAATTATCCTCAAGCGTTTTCTCAACCCAAAATGCTAATTCACGCGGCAAAAAAGCGTTTTTGAAAGATGAAAAGAATAAAGAATTAAAATGGAACAAAAAATGGACAATTAAAAACTCCGCTCCCAACCAGAAAATTTCCCCGGACTGAACTTTTCCGGTTTGATTTAGTCACAGTTTCTTTAGTTATTGGTTTGACCGGAATTGGTCTAATTGCTACGAATAAGCAGTTAACCGTGTTTTTTTCTCTTTTTCCTGTTGTTCAACGATAAAATAATAAGATATGAAAAATAGCAGATACTGGGATTCCAATTGATCGAAACCACTGCTTGGTTGATTAGGCGCTTTTTTTCTCATCATTACGTTAATTTTTAACTTTAATTTGCAACAAACCAACAAGGTGCAGATGCAAACTTCTACCATCACCGCCAATCGCCAGCAGTTTTTTCGCTCCCTAACCAGGGATTTCTTGACCATTTTAGCACGCAATCGGACTTTAATTATTACCCTTGCTCCGCTTCAGATCAAAAAGCATCCGCTCGCAACCAACTCGCAACCTCTTTTTCAACCGCCACGCTGAAAAGTTCAATCTTTGAAACGTTTAGCAACGACGTTTCAACCACCAAAAGCGTTTTTAAAAACAACTTTAGAACGATTTTGAAAGCGGATCAGGGTTTATTCTCTTCCCAAGGAAGGGAAATTAAACTTAATTGTGAAAGCCCTTTTTGCTTGACTTCTAAAACTAGAAACAAATTTAACCCAGGCAATTAGCAAAATTAATCAGGCTTTAAAACAATCTAACCAATCAGAAACGAGCACTTTGATTACCGTTAGTCAAAAATTACTCGATGCTAATTTTAATCAAATCTTTCGTGTTTTAAAAAACATGTTTGCTCATCTGATGTGAATTTTAGAACACCCACGTGTTTTAAAGTATAAAAAGAGTATTTTATGAATTAATTTACAAACCTGATATCAAACCCTGCGCCAGCAAATTAAAAACTTTCCCCCGCTTCCAACTTCATAAACCGGAATTATTCCCCGCTGTTTTCCCAACCGAAGCAATTTCAAAAACTCCTTGCGAAAAAAAGATTTTTTCCCAACAAAAGTATGGTAAAATTTTCCATACCAATTCGTTTGGAAAGTTCTTTGATTTTTGAAATCTAAACACAAAAGAAACACTCTTTTGGAGCGGTGTTTTTGTTAATTATAGATAACAGTTTTTAAGAGTTTGATCCTAGCTCAGGATTAACACTGGCGGTATGCCTAATACATGCAAGTCGAACGGAAAGTGTTCTTCGGAATGCTTTTAGTGGCGAACGGGTGAGGAACACGTGCTTAATCTGCCCTTAAATCGGGAATACACATCGGAAACGGTGGATAATGCCCGATGTGTTTAAGGAAACGCATGTTTGCTTAAACAAAGCAACTTTCCAGTTGTGTTTAAGGATGAAAGCGCGCCGCATTAGATTGTTGGTAGGGTAACGGCCTACCAAGTTGATGATGCGTAGCTGGACTGAGAGGTTGAACAGCCACACTGGGATTGAGATACGGCCCAGACTCCTACGGGAGGCAGCAGTAAGGAATTTTTCACAATGGGCGCAAGCCTGATGGAGCAATACCGCGTGATTGATGAAGGTTTTCGGATCGTAAAAATCTGTGGTAAGGAAAGAAGATTGTCAGGAGGAAATGCTTGATGATTTGACGGTCCCTTACTAGAAAGTCACGACTAATTACGTGCCAGCAGTCGCGGTAATACGTAAGTGGCAAGTGTTATCCGGAATTATTGGGCGTAAAGTATGCGTAGATGGTTTAGCAAGTCGCAGGTTTAAGCATGGAGCTTAACTCCATTTCGCTTGCGATACTACTAGACTAGAGGATAGAAGATGTTAGTGGAATTTCATGTGTAGCGGTGGAATGCGTGGATATATGAAGGAACACCAATAGCGAAGGCGACTAACAGGTCTATTCCTGACATTGAGGCATGAGAGCGCGGGGAGCAAATCGGATTAGATACCCGAGTAGTCCGCGCCGTAAACGCTGGGTACTAGATATTGTCATGTAAGAGAATGTCGAAGTTAACACGTTAAGTACCCCGCCTGGGGAGTATGCGCGCAAGCGTAAAACTCAAAGGAATTGACGGGAACCCGCACAAGCGGTGGAGCATGTGGTTTAATTCGAAGCAACGCGAAGAACCTTACCAAGGTTTGACATTTACTGCAACGCTGTAGAAATACAGTTGAGGTTAACAGTAAACAGATGGTACATAGTTGTCGTCAGTTCGTGTCGTGAGATGTTGGGTTAAGTCCCTTAACGAACGCAACCCTTGTTGCTAGTTGCTAACATTCAGTTGAGAACTTTAGCAAGACTGCCAGTTACAAAACTGGAGGAAGGAGAGGATGACGTCAAATCAGTATGCCTCTTACACCTTGGGCTACACACGTGCTACAATGGCAAATACAAACAGATGCAATCTTGTGAAAGGGAGCTAATCTGCAAAAGTTGTCTCAGTTCGGATTGAAGTCTGCAACTCGACTTCATGAAGTCGGAATCGCTAGTAATCGTGAATCAGCAATGTCACGGTGAATACGTTCTCGGGTTTTGTACACACCGCCCGTCAAACCACGAAAGTTGATAGTTCCAGAAGGTAAACGCCTAACCGTCAGGAGGGCTTTAACCAAGGAAACATCAGTGATTGGGGTTAAGTCGTAACAAGGTATCCCTACGAGAACGTGGGGATGGATTACCTCCTTTCTTATTTTTAATAATTGAAAGGGATGCACCAAAGATGTTTGTGTTTAGATTTGAATAGATTAAAAACTATTCAAACCAGTAAAAATTTTGTTTTCCAAGCAAAATTTGATTTTTGAAATCTAAGCAAAAAATAAGTTGGAAACTTGTAGAAAATACAAAAAAAGTTACAAAGTGCGAACGGCGGATGCCTTGGCATTAACAGGCGATGAAAGACGTGAATACCTGCGATAAGCTTTGGGGAGTTGGAACAAAACTGTGATCCAGAGATGTCTGAATTGGGCAACCACTCCGATTTTTGGAGATCATGCGTCAGCATGAAGCGAAACCTAGGGAACTGAAACATCTAAGTACCTAGAGGAAAAGAAAACAACGTGATTCTCTTAGTAGCGGCGAGCGAACCGAGAACAGTCCAAACCGGTTGTTTACAACCGGGGTTAGAGGGAAATTGCATTGACAAGTTAAAAAATTAGCGGTTAGAAGAAGCTTTTGGAAAAAAGCATCCGAGAGGGTGATAATCCCGTATTCGAAAACAGCTGATCTTGGCGATTTTACCTGAGTACAACGGGGCACGTGAAATCCCGTTGGAATTCGCGGAAAACACTCCGTAAGACTAAATACTCGTTAATGACCGATAGTGAACCAGTACCGTGAGGGAAAGGTGAAAAGTACTCCGCAAGGAGGGTGAAATAGTTACCTGAAACCGTTTGCATACAAGAAGTCAAAGCATCATTTATGGTGTGATGGCGTGCCTTTTGCAGCATGAGCCGGCGAGTTAAGATTAAGGGCAAGGTTAAATCGACGAGATGGAGCCACAGCGAAAGCGAGTTTTAAATGAGCGTTTAGTCCTTGGTTTTAGACCCGAAACCGTGTGAGCTAACCATGGTCAGGTTGAAGTAACCGTAACAAGTTATGGAGGACCGAACCAGTATCCGTTTTAAAGGGTTTGGATGAACTGTGGTTAGGGGTGAAATGCCAATCGAACACGGAGATAGCTGGTTCTCTTCGAAATATTTTTAGGAATAGCGTTAAGTTAGAAGTTGTTGGGGGTAGAGCGCTGAATGTGGAATGGCCGCAACCCGCGGTACTGCCTACAATTAAACTCCGAATACCAGCAACTGTTACTTAGCAGTCAGTCAGTGGGTGATAAGTCCATTGGCAAAAGGGAAACAACCCAGATCAACCGCTAAGGTCCTTAAATTACTGCTCAGTGGAAAAAGAGGTGAAATTACTCAGACAGCCAGGATGTTGGCTTAGAAGCAGCCATTCATTCAAAGAGTGCGTAACAGCTCACTGGTCAAGTGATTTCGCGCTGAAAATGTAACGGGGCTAAGCAGTATACCGAAGCGTTGAATTCAATTGCTTGCATAAGCGATTGGATGGTAGGAGAGCGTTCTAGCAACCATTGAAGGTCCTTTGGAAAAAGGGCTGGAGGAACTAGAAGTGAGAATGCCGGCGTGAGTAACGATTGGAAGTGTGAATCTTCCATGCCGAATGATCAAGGTTTCTTAGGCCAGGTTCGTCCACCTAAGGTTAGTCAGACCCTAATACGAGGCAAAAATGCGTAGTAGATGGAGAATAGGTTGATATTCCTATACCGTTGAAACAAGTGATGGAGTGACAAAGTTAGATCCGATGAGCAGGCCAATGGTTGTGCCTGTCTAAGTTGCCAAGTGGGAAGATAGGGAAATCCGTCTTCAGGAAACAAGGCGCAAAAGATAGTGAACGCTGTTGCAGTTAGTAACGAAGCATCACCGTCTAATTTTCAAGAAAACCTTCTAGCGTTTTAATGTTTTAACGTCTGTACCGACAACGAACACACGTGATCAGAAAGAGTATTTTCAGGCAAGCGAGAAAACCACATTTAAGGAACTCGGCAAAATGACCCCGTACGTTCGCAAGAAGGGGTCCTCTGGAAACAGAGGTGCAAGAATCGGTCCAGGCGACTGTTTAACAAAAACACAGGTCACTGCAAAGAAGTAATTCCAAGTATAGTGGCTGACACTTGCCCAGTGTTAGAAGGTTAAGGAAGAGGGTGAAAACTAGTTTTCTAGTTCAGCTTTTAACCTAAGCCCTAATGAACGGCGGCTGTAAATATAACGGTCCTAAGGTAGCGAAATTCCTTGTCAGGTAAGTTCTGACCTGCACGAATAGTGTAACGATCTGGACGCTGTCTCAAATGTGGGCTCGGTGAAATCTTATTAATTGTGACGATGCAATTTACCCGAAGTTAGACGAAAAGACCCCGTGGAGCTTTACTACAATTTGATATTGGGTTTTAGTCTTGTTTGTAGAGCATAGGTGGGAGACTGTGAAGTTGTGGCGCTAGCTGCGATCGAGTCAATAGTGGAATACCACCCTTGCAGGATTGAAACTCTGACCTTTCGTTCACCAACAAAGGGACAGTGTCTGATGGGTAGTTTGACTGGGGCGGTCGCCTCCTAAAAAGTAACGGAGGCGCTCAATTGGTACCCTCAATACGGTTGGAAATCGTATGAAGAGCGTAAAAGTATAAGGGTGCTTGACTGTAAGACTTACAAGTTGAACAGGTACGAAAGTAGGATTTAGTGATCCGGCAATGCCTTGTGTATGGCATGTCGCTCAACGGATAAAAGTTACCCCGGGGATAACAGGTTCATCTCCTCCAAGAGTTCACATCGACGAGGAGGTTTGATACCTCGATGTCGGCTTGGCGTATCCTGGAGCTGAAGCAGGTTCCAAGGGTTGGGCTGTTCGCCCATTAAAACGCGACGTTAGCTGGGTTCAAGACGTCGTAAGACAGTCTGGTCCCTATCTACTTTGGGCGGGGGAATTTTGCAGGGAGGTTTTTCTAGTACGAGAGGACCGAAAAACTTGCACCGCTGGTGTTTCAGTTGTTTTGCCAAAAGCATTGCTGAGTAGCTATGTGCAAACCGGATAAGTACTGAAAGCATCTAAGTACGAAGCCGACCCTAAGATAAGAATTCCATTAGATCACTTATAGACGATGAGTTTGATAGGCTGGATGTGTACGCACAGCGATGTGTTTAGCTAACCAGTACTAATGATCGACAAACTTTTTTCATTGCAAGTTTCCGACGTTTTTGTTTAGATTTAAAGAACCAAATCCGTTTGGTTTTTTAAAATGCCTACTTTGGTGCTGATAGCAAGTTGGTCCCACCTCTTCCCATCCCGAACAGAGAAGTTAAGCAGCTTTACGGCGACGATACTGATTAAGTTCGGCAAAATAGCAAGGTGCCAGGGTAGGTCTTTTTAAATTAACAACCAAAATTTACAAATTATTTAGAATATGAAAAAAAGCGATCGCAACAAGACAATTATTATTGATAAAGATCTTGAGATTTTTTCATCTTCCGTTTACAAGTCCAAAAAAACTGAAAAAATAGATTTCAGCAGCAATATTATTAATAAAACAATCAATATTTCGGAAAAAACATCTTAATGCAATCTGAAAACCTAGAAAAATTAGCTAAAGAGATTTATGGATGTTTGGCAAGATAAAAAGGCCAAAATTCTTAATTTGCTATTGATTAAGTTAAAGAACTGAAAAGGAATTGGTAAAAGCCAAAAGATTAAAATTGGTTTTTTAGAAATTATAGTGTTATCAAACCACTGAAATTCAAATTAAGTTTCGCTAAAATTCGTTGTGTTTAAGATTATTTTGATACTTAGTTTTTCAGTAATGATATTAATAGTTTTACAAGAAAATAGCAACCAATACCAAAAATAATAAGTTTAGAGGATATTTTTATTAAGTAATATATTGCCAAAAAAGTAACTTTAAATCAGTTGACAGAAACTTCAGATTGATCGGATTGTTCATGCGCCTGTGCGTTGTATTTTTTACTCTTTTTCCGTGTACTTGTGTTGAATTGATCGTACTGCTGACGAGCTTTGGGATTAGAAAGAATTTGATAAGCCTCGTTTACTTCTTTAAATTTAGCTTGGGCATCCTTTTCGGTTGAAACATCAGGGTGATATTTTTTTGCTAATCGACGATAGGCTTGTTTAACGCCTTGTAAAGAAGCGGATTTATCAATTCCTAATACCTTATAATAATTACGTTTTTTACTCATACAAATTCTTGTTTAGGAAAATTCAAA
Source organism: Mycoplasmatales bacterium (assembly GCA_965196725.1). GTDB lineage: Bacteria > Bacillota_I > Bacilli_A > Mycoplasmatales > MT37. The sequence goes on along the minus strand of OZ239770.1, from coordinate 307,643 downwards.
GGCTGAAAATCCTCTGTTTTATTCTTGGTTTATCAGTCTGTTTGTTTTCAAACAATAATATTGATTTGGTTGTACTATCAAAATCTTTTTTTGCTGAAAAGTTTATCGATCCTTTGTACTGAATCAATGTATTTAATTTAATCCAAATTTGATTATAACAATTTTTCAAATTGCCAAAATGGTTCACAAAACTTTTTGCATTTATTTTTGCAAAAATTAACTTGTTTTAAGAAATACTTTGCATGACTCTCTATCTTTTAATGATTTCGACCATTTTTACTTTTGATTATTATTTAAATACAACAAGGACTCAAAATATGATTACGCCCATTATTCACAAAAAATCACATCCTTTACAACTAAATTAGAAAATAAATCATCCGCAATTTGTGATTTAACTAATCCATTTTGGTTAGAGATTGAAACTTGAATCTTGACACAAATTATCATTGTTATCCCATGATACAATGAAAAAGATAAAGAATTTTTGAAATCTAAACTAACACAATGAACAAAAAAATTAAATTAGAAAATATCTTTACAAAAGAATATATTGCTTTTACTCAAAAACATGCGTTAAATCAAACGACGGAAAGTCGAAAGTTTTTTGTTAAAGTTATTCGTGAATTGAAAAAACTAAATAGATTGAAGTAGATACTAAAATCCTTCATTATTTTTTGGATGTTTCCTACTAATTGTTTATAACCTATTTCACCCACCTCTTCCCATCCCGAACAGAGAAGTTAAGCAGCTTTACGGCGACGATACTGATTAAGTTCAGCAAAATAGCAAGGTGTCAGGATAGGTTTTTGTGATCATTCAAGAAAAATTTACTATTTTTTTTGTTTTTTACTGTATAACGAAAATATTGGAGCGAATTTAAACAGTTATATTTAACTAGGATTAATTTAAGAGTAAGTAAGACCACCCATGGAAATAAAGAAAAAACAAATAAAATCAGCAGGTTATGATTGTGTTGAAATAGCTTCAATAATATTTCATAAACTTAAAAAAATAAAAATAAGCAGTCCTTTACGTGTTCAAAAGTTTCTTTGATACACGCAAATACGTTATTATGCTTTAACAAATGAACTTTTGTTTGTTGATCAATTTGAATCTTGAAAATATGGTCCTGTTTTAAGAAAAGTGTGAGAAAAAAGCCCATATGAAAATATTGAAGAGAAAATTCTAGAAAAAAAAGAATACACAAAAATTCAAGAGATTATAGATTACATTATTGATCTCAAAAAAAATCTTTTCTTCTTTGCCCTTGTTGAAGAAACACACGAACAACAACCTTACAGAAATGCAATCTCAAGTAACGAAAATGATAACATTATTAAAAATGAATGAATAAGCAAATACGCTACCGATATTAATGAAAAATATCTCGAAAATTAGAAATAATTAAAGTTCATAAAGAAAATCTGGTTGGAGAGAGTGAATGATGAATGAAAAATAAAATAAAGTCATTAGAAAGTCAAGTAAAACAATTGCAAGACGAAATTAAAGATTTAAAAACTGAAAGTATATCTGTAACATCCTCTTTAAAAGAAGAAAAAGGAATGGTTATTGATCTTGGAAAAGAGATAAATCTTTATCATGAAACTTATAAAGAAGACTTAACCCAATATCGAAAACTTACAAAACAAACAAAAACAATTCTTTATAAAATGGTAGGAATTTTTTCAATTTGTTTTTCCTGTATATCTGTTATATTTACATTAGTGTCTAGTTTAATTGCTTTTTTCGGTCAAAACAATCAAAATATAGAAATTAATAATGTATGAATAACCTTGTCTATTATATTTGGGGGGATGTTTTTGTTTTCGTTATTTCTCATTTGAGCTATGTTTCGCCTATTAAATAGGTGACAAAAAACAAGTGTTAACTTACTAGGTAGAGCAACCACTTAAATAATTAAATCCAACCCTTTATTCAAAATATTTTCCTGTCTTTTTCTCAAATTATGGTTTAATGAAACCAAGGAAACATAAAAGGTGTTTCAGGAAGAGGAAAAAAAGATGAAACGAAATATTAATGCGATCATTGCGTTTAATTTTTTATTGGCGCTTGGTTTTTTAGCAGTTGGAATCATTGCATTTACCAGTAAATACGCTAAATTAGATATTTTAGAAATTGTTGGTGGCGAAGTGGTGACAAAAAAGCTTACGATTTTGCGCGACATTGGCATCTCTTGCATGGCAATTGGTGGCGGGGGAATTTTAGCTAACACTGCTTTTTTTACCTGAGTACGAACGAGAAGCTCCAAACTCTAAAGAATGGAAACCACAAATGTAATGCGCCAATGAAGTAAATGGGCACTAGTGTTGCTGTTTGGAACGCTGTGATTTATTACCATTAGTTGAATCGCCGCTGCTTTTTACCGTAATTTAAGCAAGGCAACCTTTGCTTTACCTTTTTCTCAGGCCTGATTATGAATGATTTTAATTAGTTCAGTTGCTTTTTTAATTGGCTCGTTGGCAACGTTTGGATTAAAAAAATTTCGGTGAAGTGGTAATTATCAATTAATTTGATGACTTGCCTTCTTTTGCCATGCGATTCTCATTGATGTTTATCTAATTCATAAACTCGTGCATAATCAGACTGAATTTAGCATTATTTTGACATCTTCGGTTTTAATTATTATCAATTTAATGATGATTTTTGAACACCGCTTTAAATATTATCTTAAAAACTGAAACCAAGAAGAATATCGTGACAATTTAAAACAGGAATTACGCGCGGAAATTAAAATTGTCGAAAACCTTTTAATTTATAGTCGTTTTCTGAAAACAAGCGAAATTACTAGTTTCAATTTGTTTCATCTCCAAATTTTGGTAGGGTTATTAAATGCCAAGTCGTTTGCCCAACTTTTTCCACAAAACGCCGTGCCGTCCGAACCAGTTAATGGATCTAATCATGATCAGAACAGAGTTGGTTGTTTTGAAATATTTGACAAATATCAGCATGAATTGCAAACCACCCTGTTATTTGTTGCTTTTCGGTTTCGCCAAACCAAAATGCACCATTATCGTTTAAACAAAAATTGAAAAGAATGGGATAACCATTATCAAGTTAACCTGGAAAAATGCCGGAAGATCAGAAATTTTTTTAAACTGCTTGTCTGTCGCTCCAATCAACTTGAACTTACCAAAGTTTGACAATGAATCCATTTAATTGAAAGTAATATTTACTCTAATTTACCTGCCAAACCAGCACAGTTTTAACTTTTTTGGTTGTTTGCGACAAATCCTTTAAAATCAACTTTTTTAAATGTTTCTCAAAACAGTTTTTTCGCAACAGCATTTCAATTAATTTGATTGATAATCTTTTCTAAATCTTGATGTAAACGACCTGAAAACGCAAATTGCCGGGAAAAAAGTTTTGGCATCTCCGCCTGAATCGTTGCAATTGCTTGCATAATTTTTTTACTACTTTGGAGGCGTGATTTTGTTCCTTTTAAATCAGGAAGCTTGTTAAGTTTTGCGATTATTTTTTGCAAATCAATATCATCAGTTGCAGGTTTTGATTGTTTTTTCTCTTGTTTTGTTGATAAGATTTTAACCTGTGGTTGTTTTTTCTCTTGTTTTGTTAATAAAGTTTTAATTTGCGCCTGATTTTTTGTATAAATTAAACCAAAAGCGGTCGAAAGACCAATGATGGTTAAAAAACTCAAACCAAGCAAAAGATTTTTTATTTTTTTCATTGTTTAATAAGTTCTTTTTTTGCTGTTGATTTATTTGCTTTTAGATATATTTAGCGTATTTTTTTTCGATTAAATCTAATGCAACCGCTAAAAAATTATTCATAATTAATGCTTTTAACGTCGTATTAACAAATTCAAAGTAAGTTTGTTTTTGTTCGCTTCGTTCTTTAACGGGCACTAATTGGTTTTGAATGCTATTAATTCACATGAAAAGCAACTGGAAGATCCGGCGGATTTGGCTTAAATCATCAGTAAATTCCGTTGCAATTCGTTTTAATTCCGGATAAGCTTTTTCACTTTGATATTGACGCATTAACTGCATTTTCTTTTGAAGATTTTGAAAGTAGTAACTTTTACTGTATTGTTCTTGAAATTGGATAAAATGCGGATCTAATTTATACTTTGAACCTAATTTATCCCAATCGTTGTTTAAAACGGCTTCAAAATCAGCTTGAATTGTGCTTCAACTTGATCAATATTTTCCTTGCTTGCGCAAGTTTTTTCAATCTGTTTGCCAAAAATAAAAGAGATTAACAATCAGCATGGCGAATTGAAGTTGTTGTGCATGATGAAAAACTGTTTCTTTCGCTATTTTTTCCTGTTCAATCCGGGATAAACCATAATTTAACCCCTTACGAATAATCGCAAATAAACGATCATAACCAATAATAATTGCCGGTAAAGCGTAAAAAAAGTTGTTATCTTTTCCCATTTGATCACGAATAACTAGTAACGTGATAATTAAAATCGAAATGTAAACAAGGAAAAAGAGAAAATATTTTAACCCAATTCGATAACGAATTCAATCAATTCAAATTTGAAACTTCTTTCACATCTCATTCATTATTTTATCATAAAAACCTTAACAGTCAACGGCAAAACAGTCATATTATTAAACAAGTAATTTCAAACAATTTAGTTTAAAATGCTGTTGCGAAAAAGCGTTAAAAATCACTGGTTCGCTGGTGCGAAACACCAGGGATGAAATAAATGAATCGTTTTAACCAACTTTTTGGTGTGCTTTTATTCCTTTAAATTAAAACCAAAGTTTAAAGATAATAAACAACTAATCCAATGGCAACAATAAAAACGGCAAAGACAATAAAGATGAGATTAAAGCCATTTTTGTTTTTAGAATCCGTTTCGGGTTTGATCAATTCTTCGTCTGCGTTAGTTTTTTCCATTGTTGCTTCTTCGTTTTCAATTTCCGAACTTGTTTGTTCAACAGTTTCATCATGCGAAGAATTATTTTGTTCGATCGGATTATCAATGTGTTCAGCATGCGGAACATGAAAATCTGATTTTGCGTCCGCTCAACTTTTAGCTTCGCTTTCTTCCGCTTCACTTGTTGATTCATCTTCTTCATCAAGCTCTTCGTCTTCTAATAAATCTTCTTCTTCATCATCAAGTTCTTCTTCTTCATCTTCAACAAAATCAGCTTCATCTTCATCTTCATCTTCATCTTCATCTTCGACATCATCGGAGTTGGAAGGAGCAGTGGCACTTTCGTTTTCTGCACTCGTGGTTTCTTCTGTTTCATTGCTTGCTGGATCAGGTGATGGTTCAAATTTAAATTCAGTTTGGTGGTGATCTGATTCGGACTTTTCTTCTGGTTTGGTATTTTCGGCGTTACTATCACCTTCATTTTGCTCGTTAGCAAAGGTAAAATCATCAGTTTTTTGATCAGTTTCTTCCGTCTCGTCGCTTGATTGAAAATGATTAACTTGTTTTTCCTCATCATCAAAATGATTTTGAAATGAATGGAAAAAATTGGTTGCTGTTTTGAACATTTTAATACCTCTTGTTCTTAGTTTCTTTTCTAAGAAACCAACTACAATTTTATAGCATTCCAGATTTTTTTGGCAAAAACTTCTTACCTTGGTTTATAGGTCATAAAAAGAATCGTTGTAATTGTTGAAACAACCCCTAAATTCCCTAGTCCTCACAAGGCATGAATTCAATATTGGTCGCTGAAACTGATTTTTCATGCTGTTTGATTAACAATTAAGGTTCAATTAGTTTCGAAAGCAAATTGATTAGTGGAAAATTTTCAAATTTGCTCTTCAAATCATGCTGCTTGAACAATTCGCAGGGCCGGGAAAATCGGACTAGCATAGGAAAGATACAACATTGCTTTTATTTTTACAATTAAATCAAGGCTTAAAAAGACTCCGGTTAAAAAACTTTGTGTCAGATAGAACGACAAACCGATAAATAACGCACTTTGAAAGCGAAAAGTGGAATATGAAATTAATAATCCAATCGCAAGCGAAAGGCAAATTACAAGGAAGGTTCCGGCCAAAAATTCACCGTATTTAACGTTTTGCAGTTGCGTCTGAAACGAAGGGGTGGTTGTCCCCGGAAAAGCGGCTAACTTAGCTTCACTATAAGCATAAAAAAAGAGTAACATATTGCCCAAACCAGCCAACGAAATTGCAAAATAGAAGAAGAAAAAGCCAAATAAAACCTGACCCATTGGAATATTTGATAATTTTAAGCGCTTAATAATCACCGATTCATTTCAACTTCCCAACGATAAAGGTAAACTCAACATTCCTACCGTTAAAACAGGATGAATAATTAGTCCCGGTCATAATAATTCCATTGGTAAAATTTCATAACAAATAAAACCAATGATAATGGGAAGGAAAAAATTTACCACGGGCAAGGCAAAGGTATAAAAATAACTACGAGCGATTAAACGGAGCAAAAAGAGAAAGCCAAAGTTAAAAAACTGCATTGGTTGATGTTGTTTCATTGCTATTGTTTCCGATACCTTTCATGCAAAAGCAAGCAAGTTTGTAAAAACAAAAATCATCCCCCCACCAAACAAATGTGCCAACCATAACCCTTGCTAAAACTAAAGGTTTTACTTTCGTATTTGCCATGCATTCAAAAATGGAGTTTCCAATCCGCGTCCAAATGTGGCACTTCCATGTTGGTGCTAAATTCGGGTATGGTTAAAAAGCTGGCCTGCATCGTTCGTAATGGTGCATAGCCAGGCAATGCCATTGCCAGCGTACTAATAATGTTGCTGCGGAGCGTAAAACGCATTGGAATATAACAACCGAGTAAAAAACTATGAATCATTAAAAGGATGATCCCAATTCCAATTACACTTTTTTCATTTTGAACAAAACTAGCAATTAAAAAGGCAAACCCGATTAAAAGCAACTGCAATTCCAATAATCCAATGATAAATCATTCCAATTGACAATTTTGCATAAAGTAAAGAAAGGTTTGGTTGGCTGGTGGTTGAACGACATATTCATCAAAAAATCAACAATATAAAAAAGTTAAAACCACCGCCCAAGCAGCAACAACTAAATAAAAAATACTAAATAATAAAACCATGATCAAACTGTGAAAACCACACATTCTAAGTCGTTTGAAAAGACCGGAGTTTTTTCATTGAACATAACAAGCCGGAAAAGAAATAAACCCAATTGATAGCAGCGGAGCCGCCATTAAACCAGGATAAAAATCAATTAAAACTTGTTTCCCCAGAGCACTGACCAAAATCGCAACTAATAAGAGCGGAAGAACAAAATCATTGAAAAGGTTTAACTTATTTGCTCAATAGTTAAGAAAGATTAACTTTCAAATTTGCCAAAAATTGCCAAGGCGGAAAAAAGTTACCTGTTTCACTTAAATCTTCCACTTGTATGTTTTTTGCATTAATTTTTCCAAATTAAGCGTTTTTAAATTGTGTTTTACTTCCAAAAATTTTCCGTCTTTAATTAAAACTAACCGCTTGCATAAACGATTAATTTCACTTAAATTATGACTAATATAAAGAAGGGTAATTTTTTTCTGTAAAAGATATTTTTCAACGATGTTTAAAATGGTATGCTTAACATAAATATCCATTCCCGCGGTAATTTCATCCAGAATGACAAATTTAACATTTGTGGTTAAAACCAGGAATAATTCAACTCGTTTTTGCTGTCCAAATGATAAATCATTGAAATCAAGTTTCATCACCTCTTGAATTTTAAAAGTCTCTAAAAGTTTCTGATCAACTTTGGTATTGTAAATACTCGTGTAAAAGTACAACAAATCGGAAACGCGAATTCCAGCAGGATAATTACCAATTTGAAATTGAACACCAACATTTCTTAAAAATTCTTTCTTCCCGCCCATGTAAATAATTTGCCCGGCGGTTTGTTTCTTTAATTGACATAACAAATTGACGAAGGTCGTTTTTCCGTATCCGTTTGGAGCTAATAAAGCTAAGCGATCGCCATCATAAATTGTTAAATCAACGCCTTTTAAGACGGCTTTTTTGCCGTAATTTTTCACCAGTTTTTTAATTTTAACAAGTGGTTTTTTCTTTGCCATGCGCCATTTTCTTTTCAAATAACAACATGATTATATCATTTTTTCGCTTTTCCCCTTTTTCAAGCTTTTGCTTTTCCAAAAATTAACAACGCCACCGTTTTTTTCCGGTAGAATAGTGTAAGAAAGGGGTATAGTTTAACGGCAGAACAGAAGTCTTCAAAACTTTTAGTGTGGGTTCGATTCCTACTACCCCTGCCAAAATTGTTAACCCTTCCAACCACAAATGTCTAAGCCAGTTTCCGTCGCCGAAATTCTTCGTTTTTGCAAGCAAAACCAAGTTTTCCAAACGATTACTAATCAAACCAAGTTAATTACCGCCATTCAAAACCGAAAAGCAATTTATTGTGGATTCGATCCCAGCGCAGCCAGTTTACACATTGGGCATTTTCTTCCTCTTTATGTTTTAAAACAATTTCATCATTGAGGTTGCCCGGTCATTATTGTTTTAGGTGGTTTGACCGCCAGGATTGGTGATCCAAGTTTTCGCTTGCATAAACGGCAAATCCAATCAGAGGCATTTTGGGTTACTAATACCGCCAAAATCAGTGCTCAACTTAACCAATTGTTGCCGTTCGCCAAAATTGTCAATAATTTAAATTGATATCAAAACCTTACCCTACCGCACTTTTTGCAGCAAACCGGCAAAGCATTTACGATTAATAAAATGCTGGAGAAAGAATCAATTTCCCGTGCTTATCAAAAAAACGGGCTGTTTTTTGATGAACTAAGTTATTTGCTTTTACAAGCATATGATTTTTATCATTTATTTACCACCGAAGGATGTCATATTCAACTTGGAGGAAGCGATCAATTTCCTAATATTACAATGGGCTTAGATTTAATCGCCAAGTTAAATCCGGCAACGCCAAGTCCGGCGGTTGGAATTACAACTCCTTTAGTTACCATTAACGGGCAGAAAATCAGCAAAACTGATCCTCATTTTTTGACCTTGGATCTCAAACCAGCCACTTTGTATCGCTATTATCATTTTTTTCTAAACTTACCTGATCAAGCAGTTCAACAATGAGCAAGTTGATTAGGATTAGAAAGCAAATCTAAACAAACAGGGAGCAAACTTCAGGCCGATAAAATCATTTTGGCAAGTAAAATTATCACGCTTTTTTTTCCTGCCAAATTGCAAACTGCTTGAGCAAAGTTGTTAACGCTTTTAGCTCAAACGAGTTTTGCTGTCCAACAGTTACCAACGCTGACAGCTTATTTTCCAACCCTGCGCTTGACAGAACCAACTAAAATTGCTCACCTTTTAAACCGCCCGGAGTTTTTTTCCTCCGCAAGCGCTTTAAAGCGTGCTTTTCAGGCCAAAAGTATTAAGGTTAACGATCAAGTAATTTTAGATGGCAATTATTGGCTTCGCCCCGAAAATAAGCAAGAATTAACAATCATTAAAGCCGGCAAAAAAATCCTGCTGGTTGTTTGCCATTAAAAAAGCAAATTAAAGATAACGGTTGAAATATTCAACAATTAAAGGTAATTTAATGTCTTGTTTAATATCAGTTGTACTTGGTAAACGATCCAGTTGAATAGCCTGGTTATTTTGATCTAAAGTCAAAAACTTATAACGTGCTGGTTGAGCAAAGACTTTTTTTGTTTGTTCAAGGTTGCGAAATTTCTTTTTCTTAAAGGTAATAATGTCATTAACTTTAACGGCATAGGAAGGAATATTAACCATTTGGTTGTTGACTAAAACATGATTATGATTAACCAGTTGTCGAGCCGCTAAACGGGTTGTTGTCAAACCGGCGCGATAAATCAAATTATCTAAGCGACATTCCAGGTTAATGAAGAGGTTTTCACCTTTTTGTCCGGGTTGATTGTGAATTTTGACAAAGAAATTGCGCATTTGTTGGGCGGTTAAGAAGTAGCGAAACCGCATCTTTTGTTTTTCTTTCAGTTGTAAACCAAATGCCGAAAGGCGTTTCGTAGTTGCTTTTTTCCTTTGTTTGCCACGTTTTTTCGAACTAAACTCACGATTATCTTCTAACAATGAAACGTCTAACCGTTTTGCTTTTTTGTAAATTGGACCAAGGTACTTTGACATAGTAAAATTTAAACTTATTTAGTTAAAATTATACATGATTTTTCCTGAAAAAAGAGGTTGTTTTTCAAATTAAGCAAGCAAAAAGAACAGGTCCCAATTCAAAATGATTTGAATTATAATGTTTAATTATGAGTTACATGATTAAATCTCTTTTAGTCATAACAATTTCCCTTTTTTTTCTTTTTAGTATTTTTTTGGCAATTAAAATCTATTATGAGATTCAGCGCACCCGCAAACTTCAAGGTTTAATTAATGATTTAACCTACTGAAAATCTTTTTTCTTTCTCAAGCGTTTCATCGAACTAAAAAATTTAGCCGGCAAAAACAAAAAATACCAAATGATTTTGGCAACTTTATTTATTGAATATCAAAAATTGATTAGTCAAGAAGTGATGCAATGAATGGAAACTTACCTCAAATTGATTACCAACCGTCGAAAAAAATGATTGCAATTGATTGAAACCGAACAAACGATTAAACATCATGAAAAGTTTCGGAGTTTAAATCATGAAGTTACGATCTTTACCAATACCGTTAAGGAAGCATTACGCCTGGAAAATTATTGTTTAGATCAAGTTTATAAACTGCGCACCATTCATGATCTTATGCATGATGAAATTAATAAGACCATCTTAAAAGTTGATTTTAATTTTAAAAAACTCCAGCACTTTTGAAACAACTTAGAACTTAAAATTGCTCATTTTGAAGCCGAAGTTTACTTTGCTTCCCATTTGCAATTGAAAGAAAATCTGGTCTATCTTTTTACTGTTTTTAATCGCCAAATTTTAAACATTATTAATTATCTAAAACTGCTTTTGCTAGTTGGTAATAATTTACCGTTATTGCATAAAAAGCTTTTAACTTTAATTGAAACTAAATTAACCGGACGGTTGAAAAAAGAAACGCTTGATTGATTTAATCAATATTATGAAAGTGAACAGCATCGCTTGCAAATTTTGTTGCCAAATTATAACCATCCTGACCTGGAACAAGAAGTCTTGAATTTTTATCGTGATTTACTAACGAAAAAACACCAGTTGGAAAAACTAAAACCGATGCAAATTACACTGCAAAAAAGTGTTGCTTTGTTTACTAAGGTTGAAGAACAGATTTTATTATCAGATCAGCAACTACAACGTGATATTAATAATTTACATCGCGAAACATATGTTTTTTTCTATCCTTTGCAAGGAATTGAAGAGTTGCAGTTTAACCTGAAAACCTGGCACCAAAAATTAAAAGCTTGACGAATTATGCATCAGCAACAAAAAGATTATATTTTCCTGGCTAACCAGTTTGCCGTTATTCAAACATTAATTACTTGAACGTTTAAATATCTAACCCAGCATCAAGAAATTCGTTATATTTTTCAAGCCGAAAAAAAACGAATTGAATTGGTCATTTTAACGATTTTAAACTTGAATACTTTTCTTTCTAAACCCGCGTTTCGCCTGTTTCGTCAGATTTACTATGCCGATTTAAAAACGATTATGCGCCAATTTGGTAAGTTAGAAGCAAATTTACAGGGGAAAAGCGAACGCAAAAAAGTGGCAAAAATTACCCATCAATTTGATCAACTCGAAGTTTTAGTAACGACTTTAAAGGAAAAAATTGAACGCCAGGTTGTTTTATTAAAATTGGCGCGGCAGTTATTTGTGTTAAACAATCGTTTCCGTTTTCACACCCCTAAAATTCACAATCAAATGTTAAACGCTGAAATGATTTATTTAAAAGGCAATTACGCCAAAACAATTGAACGGTTAGTTGAAGTTTATGAGCAAAAAAATTAACCGACTTGCTGTTTTACAATTAAACACCAAAACAGTCTATGATTTTCTTAATTCCGCACTTGAAATTAACCCGTATTTAGAACATTTAGCGCAGCAGAAAAGCGAATATGCGGTTTGATTAGGAGAAGGCCAATTATATGGGGTTAATAAATTTTTTCAGGCTTGTCAAAAGTATAATTTAAAACCTATAATTGGTTTGAAGGTGAAAGTTCAACTGAATGAGCAAATTTGGCAAGTAGCGGTTTTTGCCCCAAATTACGAAGCTTATCAGGCCCTTTTAAAGCTGAATTGACTTTTTTCGCTGTCCCCATTGTTGAATTGAAAAGAACACATTGCGCTTTTTCGGCATTTACAAGTGCTTTTTCTGGTGGAAACGGAAAGGATGGCAAATCTTGAAAACTGCCAAACCTTGGTTGCCCAATCCTGATGAAAAGCAACGCAATTTTACTTGGCAACATCAACGCCTGTTTCGTCCCAATGAGAAACGTTAAAAGAGTTTTTACTTCCCTTTGCGCCGGTGCGCTATTTACATCCCACCGATAAATTAAAATATCAAGCGCTTCAAGCAATTAAACACCAATGCTTGCTTGCTGATCTGACCCAAAAAGCACCATTTGATTATAGTTTTAAAAGTGCCGCACAATTACAAGCTCTGTTTCAACAACCATTTTATCAAGCTAATTTAGCCCGGTTTGTGAATCGTTTTACGTTAAAAATTAGCGCTTTCCATCGCTTAACCAACAAGAAATTCCCGCTACCGGCAACTATAACCGCTCAAACGAAGTTGCGCAACCTTTGTTTACAACGTTTGAAAACGGAATTTAAGAATGCCAGCGTTTATCAAAAGCGGTTTGAATATGAATTTAAAGTGATTTGTGATCAAAATTGGTGTGATTATCTTTTAATTGTTGCCGATTATATTCAATTTGCCCGAAAAGCAAATATTTTAGTAGGACCCGGCCGGGGTAGTGCGTGCGGCAGTTTAGTTTGTTATCTGTTGCAAATCACCACAATTGATCCAATTCGGCATCAGCTCCTTTTTGAACGCTTTTTAAACCCTAATCTGAAGCAAACACCGGATATTGATACTGATTTTGAAGATCTTCGGCGGAATGATATTTTGAAGTATTTATTTACCAAGTATGGGCAGAGTCATTTAGCCCAAATTACCACTTTTCAAACAATCGGCGCCCGAATGGCTTTTCGTGATATTGGCCGGATTTTAGGGATTAATTTAACTACAATTGATCAAATTGCCAAAGCAATTAATGACCGACTGAATTGATCGTTTTCCGCGGCGCTGGAAAAAAGTGCTTTCTTACAACAACAACAACAAAAATATCCCCTTTTATTTACCCTGGCAAAAACAATTATCAATCTGCCACGTCAAGCCGGAATTCATGCGGCTGGATTGATTTTTGTGGAAGAAGCAATCGAAACTGTTTTGCCCTGTCAAAGTGATTCAAATGGGTTCACGATTACCCAATTTGATATGTATGATATTAAAGATTGTCAACTGCTTAAAATGGATCTGTTAGGTTTGAAAAACCTCACGATTTTACACAATATTGTCAAATCAATTGAAAAGCAAACCCAAACAAAATTAAATTTGGCAACATTGCCCTTAGATGATGCGCCGACTTTTACGGATTTACAAGCCGGCAAAACGCTTGGTTTATTCCAATTGGAATCATTGGGTATGACTGATTTAATTAGTCAAATTAAACCCCGTTCGCTCGATGATATTGCCACTACCATCTCGTTATTTCGCCCGGGTCCACTAAAAAATCGTGCCCGTTTTTTGGCCCGACGCTTGAAAACGGAACAATTTGATTATTGAATTCCGGCCTTTAAACCTATTTTGGTTTCCACCCATGGCATTCCGTTATATCAAGAGCAAATTTTGTTAATTGTTCAAGCGTTTGCGAAGTTTGATCTTGCTACCGCCGATCAACTCCGGCAAATTATGAGTAAAAAACAAGCGCACCTTTTGCCGACAATGCGGCAACGCTTTTTTGTGGCAGCCAAACAAAATGGGCATAATGACAAATTAATTACTGCTGTTTGAGCATTAATTGCTAAGTTTGTCGGATATGGTTTTAATCGTAGTCATGCTGTTGCTTATGCTTATATTGCCTATTGAATGGCCTATTTAAAAACTCATTATCCGGCCATGTTTTACCATGAACTTTTAAATCAAAACATCGCCGATAAAACAAAAACAGCCAATATTTTAGGACAACTCCGGCAAAGCAAAGCGGTTAAAGCAATTTCGCTTGCGCTTAACCATTCTGATTTAACCTATGTTTTAGATTACCAGCAGCAAATATTGTATCTGCCGTTTAATTTGATTAATAAAATCGGCACTGTTTATGCGAAACGGATTGTCGAAGAACGAACGACTAATGGCTGGTTTAAAAGTTTAAATCAATTTATTCAACGCATGCTTCCACACGGAATGACAAAGAACCTTTTAAAGCGCTTAATTTTAGCCAACGCATTTGCTACTTTTAAACAGTATAATCAAGCAACTCTGCTGCAAAATTTGGAAACAATTTGATTGTATGCTGATGTGACTAAAACCAGCAATCAAAGACGCCAAAAGCAATTATTACAAACCCTTCCGGTTACCAAATTAAAACTTTTTTCCCAAACTGATCTTGAATTGAATCAACATGAATGGGAAAGTTTTGGCTTTTTTCTTAATTTTCAACGCTTGAACAAGTATCGTAACCAATTAACTTTGAAAGCGAAATTAGTGCGCAGTTTAAATGAAGTTTGAAAACTGGCAATCGATGCCAAAAATCATACGCAAATCTGATTGGCAATAGTTGGTAATATTCGTTCCTTGCGGACGAAAACCGGCAAGCAGATTGCCTTTTTAACATTATTTGATCCTTCCGGCAGTTTAGAAGTTGTTTGCTTTTCCCGCCTTTGAGAAGAATACCAATCACAGCTTCAAACCGGCAGTTTAATTACTTGCCGTTTAACCCGTTCGTTTCGAATGGAAAAATTGAGTTTTATTTGTGAACAAATTTATGCAGCAACTAAAGGTTTTTCAGACGATTAGCAAGGTTCGTTTGCTTAATTGCTCTAATGTAAAAGAAATAAATTCCCAGTCATAATAGAAAAAAGAAAGCGAAGCAAGCGAAAAAAATCCAGGCATCAGCAATATAAAAAATATAAATTTGATAACTAGTGATTAAATAACTTAAAAATTCGTCAATTAAAGTCTTTATTACAAACGAAGCAATCAAAAAAGCAAGCACAATTGGCGTCAACATGATAACAAAAATTTGGGTTGAAATTTCCAGATTACTATATCCTAAAATGCGCAGTAAAAGCGTATTGTTTTGAAAAATATCAAAAATAATTTTTGTCATTAAGCCAAACAAAAAGACGAGCGTTAAGAGATTAAACAAGACTAAGATTCAGATAATTTTAAAGCCAAAGCGCAAAAAGGCAATCCGATATTTCCGCTCCAAACCAATGTTACGTAATTTAAAAATCATTGGTTTTCGTCCGCTTGATATGGAAGAAAAATCAATGTATCTTAAACCATTAATCAAACCAAAATTGTATAAAACTTCATATGTTGTTAAGGCGGGTGAAAAGCGAACATTGAAATAAGTTAGAGGATTAATTGTCGTGCCGCTTTCCCGGTATTTATTGGTTTTAGAAGCATTATTTCATATTAATTTGTTTAAAAAAGATTGGGAAACGTAAGCTTCAGCTTGATCAAAACTAGGATAAACATGGATAATTTCAAATTGATATGGGGTGGTATCAGGATGTTGTAAGAGCATTTTTTGATCTAAAATTTTAAATTTTCCGTTGGCGAATCAAACTTTAATGTTGCTATCTTTTCTAATTCGTTCCGCACTTTCTTTGGTAAAACGAAATGGATAATAAACATATTCACCAATTTCGAGCGTGATATTATCAACATTGACATATTTTAAATATTCTGTTTTCCCGTTGCGTTGGGTACGATAATACGGTTCATAATTAACCCATTTTTTAACAACCGGATCAAATCATTCCATGATTTTTAGACTGATTTCCCCTTTTTCCACCGTTTTAATCCGATATTTATCGGGTGTCGTAAGGTTTTTATTAGCATTAATCAGAAAACTCCCATGATAAAATTGCACATCATAAGGAAGTTCGGAATATGGTTTTTTAACCATTTCATTTCCATCACTAGGTTGTCAATAGTAGTTTCAATCGGAATCTTTTAAAAGAATGTTTTTTTTGCTAATATCATCATACAAAACCGCTTGTTGATAATTCACTTCTAATCCGAAGCGATCCCCGACTTTTTTCTTGATTCGATCGGCAAAAAGTTGATTAACAATTAAAGGAATTACTTTTTGTTTGGTGGCAGAACTGGGAAGATAAAAGCGTTTGGCTAATTGAGGGTTTAAATCGAGAAAGCGATTGTTGGCGGCCAAACCATGTAATTCAAACTTTTCTTCATTGTTAAAAATATTGGTGCGCATCAAAGTATGTAATTGATCTTTTTCTGGATGATAGGCGACCCCATTAAAACTAATCGGAAAATGTTCTTTCGCCTGCCTTTCTTTCTGAGCATCAGGAAATTCTGTAAACGGAATCGCACGTCCTAAAATATCTTCCAAGCAGTTTACATTATCAATTTCTTCTCTTTCAAAAATGTTTTTAACGATATTGCAAACATAACGTTTAAAATCTTCCTGATTGTTTGATGCCGTCTTATCTTGTCCTTCCTTCAGGAGTTTCACAATCTTTTTGTAGTTTATTGATTTATTGTGTAAAACTTGTAAATAAGATAAAATCTCGGTTAAATTCATTTTTTGTTGCTTGAAAGTTTGATCTTTTTGCAGAAGATATGCTTCGCCAGTTAGGTTTTGGGTGGGCGTAACATCATCATCTGCTTTATTTCAAATAGCTTCTGCTCCCCGATTGGTAAAAAAAGATAATTTTGAAATGGGATGCCCACGAATCGGGGAACGATAGTGAAAGATTCATTTCACCTTTTGATCGGTTTGTAATTGTTGTTCTGTTTTGTAAAAAGCGCTCACAAATAAAATCACTCCAATGAAATTAGCAGCAATCAAAAGAACAATAGCAAAGAGGAAGAAAATTTTCTTCCCGATCGTATCAAATAAAATATAGTTAATTTTTCAAAACGGATTCATGATCCGTTTTTTAATTCAGGTGGCAAACAGTTTTTCCGAATGTTTCCGTGTTGCTAAACTACTTTGACTCATAAATCTAATTACTGACAAACGATTAAACGTCCGAAAATTATAATAGATTAAAGCGAGGATTAAAAAGAGCACAAATAAACCTAAACATAAATAAAACGCTTGATAATTAAAGTAAAAATAATTAAAGGTAAACAAAATTTTATCGGTAAACAACGTGAAAAACGGTTGTTGTAAAATCGTCCCAAAAACTCAACCAATAAAAGTACTAAAAATCAAAAAGATCGCAAACGAAATTAAACTTAATAAAATGTATCAATTCCCAAAACCTAAGGCCTTTAAAATCCCAAATTGCCAGCGGTTAATTTCAATTTTTTTGGAAAAAAGATGAACAATCGCAAAAATCACAATCAACCCCAAAATAATAACAATGTAAAGGAAAACATAGAAAACAATTTGATAAATTGTTCGTGGAATTAGAGTATTTAAGGCAAACGGAATAATGCTTTGAACCGCTCTTAAATTGGTAAATTGTTGATCTTTAATCAAATATTGTTTCCCTTTAACATCATAATCAGGGTATAAAGTTTCTAGAAAGGTCGTATAATTGGGAGCTTGGTTAGTGATTTGCGTTTCCGAAAATGCGGTATTACTGGAATAACCAAAAAGATTTCGATAATTTTTCGTTTTGACATTTATTGATAAATCATCATTTTGTTTATAGAAAAAGTATTCATTAGTAAATCAAAAATTAGATGCTACGCTTTTTTTAGGTTCTCAATTAAATTAGAATCAAATAGACTCTGGTTAACGTAAATAATGTTTGAATCTTGACGTGGAATAAGATCCACATAATTTAATGCTGGATAAACAAACTTGTTCGAGGTTCCAATTCCACTAATTTTAAAATTATCAATTCCAATAAAACTAACATAATCACCAACCGAGATTTTTTTATACTTAGCATAAAGCGGGGAAATGACAATTTCATTAGCAAGTTGAGGTGCATAACCTTCATGAAGATAGAGCTTGACATCACTTTTGGAAATAAGTAAAAAAGTCTCATTGGTTTTTGAATTTTGAAAATATAAAAATTTGAGCGGTTGTAAATTAATTTCGAACAAAAAAGCGATGATTTCGTTTCAGTTTTTTTCTGCTTTTAATAGTGAAGCGCTATAAATCTCATTTCCAAAAAGCGGAGTTTTTAAATAAGCATTAGGAAAAGTTTTATATAATCCTTCCGTAATTTTTCAATTTTCAATATCAGTTATTCAGTTATATTCTAAACTCGCAAGCTGATCATTAAACTGTTTTTTTATAAATTCTGAAGTGGTTTGAAAAGCAGCATTTAAACGTTTGACGATATTAAAATTAACGTCTGTTTCAAACGAAACCAAAAAATATTGATTACGAAATTCCCGTTTTAAATTTGCCAACCGCACAAATGGTTTATGGATTTGAAATGGACTATATGAAATACCAAAGTTTTTATCATTGTCAAGAACATTAACCGTAAATTTCGTTCGAAAAGCAGCAGGTAAAAGAGATTTTAACGTATCACTGAAATAACGATTAAATTGTTCGAAAAAAGCATTATAAGTAAAAATTATGCTGTTTAAATACGGAACTTGCCGATCAGTTTGACTTTTCAATAAATGCGGGGTGGTTTCAAAAATTTCAAAGGGTGATTGTTGCAAAACTTGATCAATAATCTGTTCTTTTACTGCTTGATCAAGTCGAACAACGGGAAAGATTTGTTCCTCGCGCATAAAAACCTCTGCCCAATATTTTAAAAGTTCGGGCACCACAAATGTTTGAAAATCAATTTCAAGGTCGCTAATTTTAACATTATCAACGATTAAACTAGTTTTTAAAGCATTTATAGTTTGAAGAGTGGTTAATCGATCAACCAACAATGGTTTTTCGTTTTCAAAAAACGTTAGTAATTTTTTTGCTGGATCTTGATTAATTAGTGTTAAATCGTGCTTTAAAAGCTTTTGGTAATAAGTTTGAATTTTGATAATATTCCCCTGAATTTGGGAAATCGGCTCTGTTGTCGGGGTCGAATTTAAGGTGGCAAGCACAAGGTTTTGAATCTGATCAACAAAGTGAAAGTAATTTACTGTCTTAAAATAAGGAAAATTCTGTGTAACAGCATACTCTCAATCAGGAACAAAAAGTCAAAAATATAGTCGAGCAAGCAAATAAGCACCATACGATTTAATACTATTATCAATTTTGCCTGCTTCTAGTTCTTCAACAAATTGACTAAATGGTTTTCCATAACTTTGTTCTTCGTAAGAAAAGCGAAAATACCAGTCTTTACGAGTGCTTTTAAGGTTTTCTTTGGCAGCACTTAAAAGCAATTCCTTGGTTAAAGTAAAATTAGTTTGTTTTAAACCTTCTAGATCGGTTAAAAAAGTTGTAAACTCGGAATCAGTTAGATTATTCAGTCCAAAATAAAAGCGACGGAAATGCTTTTGAAATAGTGAATCTTCAAGCAACTTAGATCACGAAAAATAAGCTGTTTGGCCAATTTCTACGGTTGAAGTTTGTGGGTTGCTAAGATTAGCTTGTTTAATTAAGCGCAAAGCAATGTAATTTTTAAAAAATTGTCATTGGTCGGAACGGGTTTGTGCCGGATCTACAATTTGTTGAAATAATTTGGCTGCTTTTTGGACCTCGGCAGGTGTTTTTAATGCTAATCCATCATCGGCAATTAATCATGCCCGTGATCCTTGGGCGCCAAGAATGCGAGCAATAATTTTATCGCTGATAGTTTTTAACTGGTTTACGAATTGTTTTCATTTGCGAAAAAAAGCAACAGGGTTAGTTAAAGTTTCAATCAAAGTTTGATTTAAACTAAAATCGGTAGTTAGTAGCGTTTGAAAAGTTTGAAATGCTGTTTGGTCATGATTAAAATCAGCTTTTATGACCCCAAAAAACTTATTTAATTCTAAATAGGTGCGTTTTTTATTCAGCATTTTGCTGGTCAAATCTCAAAAATAATTATTAAGTAAAGTTTGAACGGAAAGCGGATCGAAATTTTGCTTCTTTAGCGTGGCAATAATTTTATTGCTTCTAGTTTTGTCATTAAAAAACAACGTTTCTAGACTTTGTAATTCGATTTGATTGGTTTGAAAAAAGGTAATTTTTTTTCATGCTCAATAGCGCTGCTTAATTTGATTTAAAAGTGTTAACAAATAGTTATTGCTTTGAAAAATGAATTGTTTTTTTTTCCATAATTCACTAATTGTTTGTTCATTAAAATTAAAATAACGTAATTGCTCTTCTCTGGTTATTCCGTAATTTTGTTTAGTAGCAGCAAATTTGATTTTGCGATACATTTTAAACCCTGGCAAAACAGCATTTAAAAGATCAATTAAAAGTGCTTTCGCGCGATAAAGTCGAGCAAATAAATATTTACTCAAATTAAGGAAGTAACTGTTTTGTCGATTCTTGTTTAAAAAATTATTTTTATTTTCTATGCTAGATTGAATAATTTTTAGAATCAGATTAAGATTTTTTTGCTGAAGAAAAAGAGAATCATTGAAATCAAGATCTCATCTGGGAACATATGGATCGCGGAAAGGTAATTTTTCTCAAAGCAATCCTGTTTTCTTATAAGCAAACGTGATTAAATCACCATCATTTTTGGGTAAATAATTAACTGTGTAATCGACAACATCGGTGATCAAGCTTTGAAAGTTAATTTGATATATTTGCTGTCAAACATTTTCATCAAAATTTTTCAGTTTTTGCACCCGATCCACAAATAATTTTGTTTTTCGTCGAGCTGTAATAAAATCATTTTCGCTTTGAAATCGTTTATTGGGTTGTTTTTTATTTAAATCCCTTAAATCGTAAATGATTTTTCCAGTAATATCAGCAATTGCTCGTTCGGACAAAATATTCGGGATGGGATTGGCAAAATGACGATAAAACTCTTGGTATGTGCTTTTTTGCTTTACTAATGTTGTATAAATTGGTTCCCGAAGTAATTTTTCATTAAGATATTCTCGCAATTTACCACTGTAATATTTTATGTAATCAAAAAAGAAGTATCTTTCTAAATATTTGGCGTGCTCCAAAAATTTTTCATCCTTGGTTTCGGTAAATTTCTTCATCAAAAGACCATGAATTGATGCTTGGTAAAATCGACTTTGGTAATTAATTTTCAGTAGTTGTTCGGGAATATGAATATCAGCAATCGAAATAATTCGTCTTGCTTTAGTAAGGGGCTGAAATTCATCAGCAAATTTAAAAGTAAAAATAAACTGATTAACATCCAAAGCTTCAAAGCAGCCTTCTTTGCCACCAAAGGTTAAAATTGATAAACGACGTTTGGTTTTTTTATGATCATCGTAAATAGTTTTGAACGCAGTGCAAAAAGCATTTCGGGAGCTTGAGGTTTTTTTCTCATAGCGTTTCATAAAATCGAAATTGGCTGAATTAAGATGCGACTTTTCAATATTGAAGCGAAATTGGCGATTAAATTCTCAAAACAAAGTAAAAGAAGTTGAGAAAAGAATAACAATTAAAGATAAAAGAACGAAAACAATTCGTAGTTTTCGAATGTTTTCTCAGTTATTTTTGAAAATTAAAAAAAATTTCTTCATATTAGTTAACTTCAACGTTTTTTGAATTTCAAAGACTTAAAAAAGAAAGGTTTAACCTGTCGTTCTGAATTATATTTTTCAACCAGCAAAACTTGTAGTTTTGTTATATCATATAATCAGAATAGCGAAATGTGGTTAATCATTTGATTAGTATAATTTCATCCGCATGTAGCTGTTTTCATCATGTTTTATCGTCGATTTCTTCTTTACTTAAAAGTTACTCTGTTATCTTTGCTAATCATCATTCCTATAAGTTTAATTTGAGTAACAACATTTGTTCAAGATCAACATTTTGCTAATCAAAAAGAAATTAAGTTGTATCAAAATGTCCAAAAAAAAGGAACTCAAGCAGCAAACGGTAAACTGATTGAAGTATTGAATTTTTTATTTTTGACAAAAAAATTTAATCTTATTCAACAAGAACGAGATCATCCTACCCTTTTCAAACTTTCTGAGTCTCTAGATACTTTTACTTGATGAACGGTAATTAAGACGATACTAAATTACAATTTTTGAAATCAGCAAATGGGATTTGGGAAACTAACGGCCCCAGTGTTTTATTATTTTTATATTTGAACAAACTTTCGTTATGTCAAAACCGAAGTTGCCTCGCTTGATCCTAAAAGCTCGAATTATTATAATTTTTATCAGGAAGGGTTTGGCGATGATATAAAACGAGTTATTTTTAGTCGAATTCGCGGCTGAAGTGATTTGATTAATGAAAGCAATAAAAAGAATCTTTCTGAATTGCGTGGTTTGCTGAAAAATAAAGAAGTATCTAATCAAATCGAAAATGTTTTTAATAGCATCGACAAATTATTGGAAAACGATAAAGTTTTTAAATTATTTAGCGATCCTAAAAATAAAATTCGGGCGGAAAACATTAATTTTGATTCAATTTTTGAATTTTGAACACTTTGAAGTGAACTTTTAAAACCATTTTACGCAAAACTTACTACATTAAAAGGTAATCAGACGAATAAATTGCAATTCATTCAAACTTATCTAACAAAAACACTAACTAATTCACAAAAACTAACATTGAACCAAATGGTTGCCACCAAACAGACCTTGAATACTGTTTTTGCGAAACTACATTACTGAAACGGTTTAAATGTAATTGAAGCAGTCGGAGAAAAGTTAAAGACGGTAACCGCTTTTGCAAATATTGATTGAATTAAATTAGTTTTAGAATTTTTCAATCCTACTGATATTAAAAAAACACTTAACATTTTTTCAACCTTACTGATGGAATATTTATTTGATCGAATTGAGCAAAAAATAGCACCTTTAAAACCTCAAGAATACCTAAGTGATGTCATTGTTGATTTGACCAATTTTTTTGATGATGGCTTATTTGCTAACCAAGCAAAGTTTAATTTTCTTTTAGATGGAGCTACCGACGGGTTTGGAGAAGTTATCCAAAAACTTGCCGGCCAAAATTCACAATGAAATGTTTTAACCGGAATTGGCGAAAAACTATTAAAACAAGGGTTTCGGCAAACAGTTTTTACCAGTTTAAAGAAATTAATTCAACCAGAACTGGAGAAATTAAAACCTAAAATTAAGCAATGAAAAAATTTTTTACAACTAACAAAAGTTGTCTTTGGTGGATTTAAAATTGACAAATTAAATCATATTTTTGAAAATGCAACCACGAAAGCAGAATTAATCAATAAGTTGGAAGCTTTAAGAATACAATTTATCAAAGTAACCACGCAAGCAAGCGATGTAAAGAGCAATGTTTATAAAAATGAATTGATTCAAATGTTGGTAAAAACAAATGATCTCCTAAAGTTTCTTATTTCTGACACCATTCTCAAACCAACAGGGCGGGCACCATTGGATTCAAACTTTTGACTCTTTTTTAGTTTGATTATGCTTTATTTAGAGCAGAAAGATCCAAGTTGAAAAAAAACAAGTGAAATTGCTAAAATTATTGCTCAACAGTTAAACAACGAAGATGTTTTAAAAATTGCAACGCAAATTTTAGACTTATTTGATGATTTTGCCACGATCGTTAACACATTTATCACTTGAAAGACGAATTATCCAAAAGCAATTATTCCCAGTGATGTGGTGATCAAAAAAATCTTTACTTTGTTAGGAATTTATGAAGAAGAATTAACTGACAAAACTTTTGTTGGGAAAGCTTTTAATACCTTAATTGCAATCAAAAAGAAATATAATGAGAAAATCATTACGATTTCTAAAACGGGGGAAAATTATTTTGTTGAAAAAGTTTACGATTTTCTGAAATTAATTAAGGTTGACAATTGAACATATCAAATCATTACTGCCGCTAATGATGCAGGAAAAATTGTTTATGATGTTGTTGTTGAAAGCCGAATAAAAATTAAAAATAAACGCTATAAATACAGCGGCACAATTGAAATTTATAAACAAGCTGCGAACATTATGATTAAAAAAATGAAGGAGTTACCGTTAAGTTAAATGCCAAAAAACCGTTTGCTATCAGCAGTTTTTTTATTAAAATTATTAGGTTTAGGTGTTTGGAGTTTTTTTTTGAAACCACTTTATCTGCAAACGGAGTCAACAAAAACACCAGGAATAAAAATCCCAACGCTTCCAATCGCAAGTCAAGTCAAACCTGCAGTACAGCCTATTTTATTTAAGTCCACCGAACCAGCAGTCGAATTTGATGGGCGTTATTTTTTAACAGCCAATCAGAAACTCTGGCAAAAGAATTGAAATTACCAGCAAAAACAACAACTTGATCAAAACCAAACATGACTATTTAAAGAATTTTTAAATTTGTTAAACGAACAACAATTAGATATCATTCGGAAAATTCCTGAAAAGGTGTTGCTTAGTAATTTCATTATTACTGTTAAAACGACCGTTGATTCACTGATCAAGATTTTTTTCAATCGAAACCCGAATAATTCAGCATATTTACAACTGGAACAACTACTGAAATTGGTAAAAAAGGGACATAATGCTTTAAAAGACCAGCAATTTAAAATTACCGATGATTTTAAAACACGGTTTGCCACAAATAATTTAGCTAGTAATGAATTTGCGAAGCATCTCAAACAACTTTTTCATGTTGATGATGGAACAGCAACTTATCAAACAAAAACGGCCATTATTCAAGCGGAACTAATCAAGGAACTAGATAATTTAAAAAAAGAAACACTTTTTTCCCGGCAAAAAGTTATTTTAAATCAATTATTTGCCGTTTATCCAACGTGATTTAAAGGCACTGATGAAATTGATTTAGCTGATAGTTGAAACCAAAAATGGGAAGGCGAAGGCGGAGCGAAGAAAATTAAAATTAATCAATTAGTGAACGCGTTAGCAAAGAAAACTGCTACTTTAGATGCGATTGTAGCGGCTTTAAAGTTACATGTGGAAGATACAAAACCATTAGTTGTTAAATTAAGCACCAATAAAAAAATCCTTCTTACCTATAATGCAACTTTATTTAGTGGTTCCATTTACAATCCAATCGTTTACATAGAACCAAACAATCCGCTTCTTATTCAAGGATGAATAAGTTTAATTGCTGATTTTTTGCGCTATTGTTTCTTGAAAGCGCAACTATCAAGCCCTGATAGTGTTCTCGATGCAACATGAGATTTAAAGCAGTTAAATGAAACATGAAGTAATGAAATTACAGAAACACTTTATCAAACTTTAAATAAAATTTTATTGCATTTTCGAGTCAAAAAAGTGGCAATTCCAAGTTATTTTAACGCGCCTCCAAGTGGGCAAAATGCTTTAACAATTGATCAAATTGGCAATATTTTTACGGGAACATTTAGCTTTGTTAAGAACAACTTCTTGGAAGGGGAACTAAAAAAAGTGGTGAAAAACGTACCGACAGAATTGAAAAAAAACCTTAGTAACATTTTAAAATATTTGAAAGCCGGGCGAAAGTTCATCTTCCCAAGTTGATTAGATCTAGAACCGAAAGATTATCAAACATTACTAGATAACAGTTTACAAACGCGCATCAAAAAAGTTCTGCAAACTAATCATTCGCAATTACTCACTTTACACAACCAAATGATGAAAAAAACTACTTTGCAAACAACCTATTTTAATAAATATAAAACCGAAAATTTTTTGTTGCAAAAATACCAACCAGCGCCCGAAGCGGAAAAGAAATATTTACTCTCCCTTAATCTTTATGATCAGACAACTTTTCAGGATTACCGCTTATTAGTTAAATATGCTGAAAACAAATGAAAAATTGTTTATTGTGATCACAGTTTTGCTCGCCAACAATGGAATGAGTTTTTAAAAGCTTATCGCGGACATGAAATTGTAAAGAAAGAACAATTACGCTATAAATTTAGTGCTTTAAAAGCATCAAAAGATAAAATTCAATTAATTAAAATTTATCAAATCCGTTTACCGGAACAATTTAATTTACAAGGCCAGGATTTTAATCAGCAAAGTGAAATTACCGAAACCAAATTAAACGATAATCAGTTCACTAATGAACAGCGTTATTTGGTCATGAACAATTTAGATTTGACGGTTTTAGATGAAGTAGTTTATACCGAAATTATTAAAAAACTACTTTTAATTAAAGCCAAAGAAAATAGTTTAAACAGCAAGGAAAAAATTATCTTCCAACAATTTCTGGAAGAATCTGGAATTGATAAAAAAGTCATTAATAATGATGATTATAGAACCTACAGTTTTACGCAACTTAATAATATTTTCAAATTTAAAATTACTGAATTTGAAAAACGCCAACGCTTAGAAACATTAAAACTTTTGTTGGCGCGCAAAAAGGAAATTGTCAAAATCGCCAAACTCGTTCCCCTTGATATTTTAAAAGATACCAAAGTAACTTTAAATGACCTTGACATTAATGCTAATTTGTCGGCGGCGAAAACAGCCGAATTAACAACCAGCGGATTAACAACTGCCGAGTTTGAAGCAATTAAATTAAGTTTAAACAATGCAATAACTGTGGAATTACCAAACCAATCCGCAGCAGTCCGGAAAGCGCTAATGTATACCAGTTTATTTGAACAATTACAAACTGAATTCCAAACGCAAACGAGCAAATGAACGCGGTTTTTAACTGCTTTAGGAATTAGGTTGAGCAGCGATGTAGATACAGTGTTTAAAATCTATGCACGCATGCAAAATCTTAGCCCCAATGCTGTCAAAAACTTAGAAACATACGCCGGATTGAAAGCATTAAATCACCTTATTAAAATGAACCCTGTGGCGAATTGAAATACTTATCAATATGCCTTTTTTGCCTATAACGATATCAAATCTTTCTATCAAAAGTATGGTGATTATTGATGGTTTAATCAAAATAATTTGGGAACAGCAATTCAATATTTGATTCTTCCAAGCAATAATCAAAGTAAACGCTTCGGAATTGAAGGATATGATCAGACAATTTTAACGCTTAACGACATCACCTTTTTACAACGCTTATATCAAACTTACACCTTTAATCAGGATGGCGTCGTTAAGTTCAATGACAGCTATCGTTTAATGTATTTGGATAGCTATTATTACCGAACCTGAGATAATTGAAATGAAAGCGGAAACTAAACCAAGATGCGTTATTTAATCATTGATGGGAATGCTTTTTTATATCGAGCGTATTATGCAACCTCACATTGAATGGCAAAACAAGCCAATTTTGGGGCCGTTCAAACCAATGGGGTCTTTGTAGCAATGAAAATGTTGAAAAAATTTCTTACCCAAACCAATCCCGCTGATTTTTATCAGCGGCTTTTTGTTGCTTTTGATTTAGGCAAAGCAACTTTTCGGCACCAGGCATATCAAGCATATAAAGGAAACCGACCAAAAACGCCGGAAACCTTAATTGAACAAATTCCGCTTTTTAAACAGTTTTTAAAGGCCTTAAAATTAAATGTTTTTGAAGATTCTGAGCATGAAGCTGACGATTTAATTGCTAGTTTGACAAGCCAAATTTTAAAGCAAAATCCAACTCATCAAATTGATCTTTTAAGCGGCGATCGTGATCTTTTACAATTGGTTCGTCCGCAAGTCCGTTTGTTAATTTTTCAAACTGGAATTAGTAAATTAAAGTTTGTTGATCATCACACTTTTGCCGATTTGTTTCAAATCCAACCAACGCAAGTTGTTGATTATAAAGCTTTGGTTGGCGATCCATCCGATAATTTGCCTGGCATTGGTGGGATTGGTCCCAAAACCGCTCAACAATTATTACGGCGCTTTCCGAGTTTAGAAGCAATGCTAGCAAACGAACAACAATTGCCAGCAAAAGTGCGTAAGCGCTTAGATCCGGCGACAAAAAACAGAGCCCAATGAGTAAAAAAATTAGCGCAACTCAAAGGTGATATTCCGTTAAAAGTGCCCTTAGCACCTTTAAAAATTGATTTTGCCAATCCGCATCTGCAACAATTATTTGCCAAATATCACATGAAAAGTCTTTTGCGAACAGACCATAAAAAGCAGCAAAAATTTGCCTTTTAACTATGCCTGAATTACCCGAAGTTGAAAATTATCGCCAATTTTTAGTTTCATATTTAGAGAAACGAACTATTTTAACGTTTAACCTGGTTTTGGAAAAAGCATTGCGCAACGCTCGCAAAGTTGATTTAATTGCTCAATTGGAAAAGCAAAAAATTGAAGCAATTAAAAGACATGGGAAATATCTTTTATTCTTTTTTGCTCAAGGAGTGCTTTTTGTCCATTTACGAATGGAAGGACGGTTCTTGATTGGCCAGAAAAAACATTTGCAATCAAAACATGTCGTGTTTAATTGCCAATTGGACAATCAGATTTGATGCCAATTTCTTGATCATCGTAAATTTGCCACACTCGATTGAATTTCGCATCGCCAGTTAAAAACACATCCGCTTTATCAGAAAATTGGTTTGGATCCTTTAGAAGATAAAATTACGGTTGATTATCTTTGAAATGCGTGAAAAAAACGAAAAATTAACGTTAAAACGGCTCTTCTGGAGCAGAAAATTATCAGTGGAATTGGCAATATTTATGCCTGTGAAATTCTGTTTGCCACCCAAATTGCTCCACGCCGTCCGGTTGGATCATTAACAAAGCAAGAATTAGCAAACATCTTGCAGGCAAGTCAAGGCATTTTGCAAACGGCGATCAAAATGGGTGGAACAACAATTAAAAGTTTTTACATTGAACAAAAAAAGGGCACTTTTAGTCAGCAATTAAAGGTATACAAGCGAGCAACTTTACCATGTTTTCGTTGTCAAACAATCATTCAGAAAATCAAACTTAATCAGCGTGGAACTTATTTTTGCCCTGGTTGTCAAAAATAACTTTTTAAACGAAAGAAAATTCTAAAACCGAAAAAAAACGGTAAAATGTTTAACATGCTGGTTGATGAAAAAATTGAATTAAGAAGTGATTTAAAACCATTTGAACGTAAAATTATCTGTTTTTTATATGGTCCTTTATTAAGTCAAAAAGGTTTGCATCTTTTACTCAATCTACGGTATTTAGCGAGTGGTAAAAACGAACTACAATTTAGTTTAAAAATTCTTTTACGGGTAATTAAAATTTCTATTAAACAACTAACAACTATTTTCTGTGAATTAGAAAAATATCATTTAATCAAATGATCGAACCAATCGTTAAAAAACACCAGCAGTTTTAAGGTTGAACTTTTACCGGTTAAAACAATTGAACAGTTTTTTGCGGAACAGAAGTTGATTGATCAATTGGAAAAAAAATTATCTGAAGCGGAAATTGATCAAATTCTTTTCAGTTTAATTGATGATCGAAAGCACGAAAAATTGCAAATTTTAAAGCAATTGCAGTTGCCCGAACAAATTCGGCAACAGGCAAAATTACGTGATCTGTATGCGTTGGACCAAATTTACCATGAAAACGGTCTTTCACTTGCTATTTTTCAAAAAATTGTTGATTTTATTTGAGTGAAAACGGCAACGATTAATGGCAATTACCTAAAAAAATTAATCACCACTTTAAAAATGCGGCAAATTTTAAACAGCGAAACAAAAATAACTGATTATTTTCTCAGTCTTTTCCGGAAACAAACACTACATCAAACAGTGCAACAAATTAATCAATTACCATCATGAATGGTAAATGAAAGCGAAAAAAAAACTTTAAAGAGAAACTTTCAATTTGAAAAACTGCTAAGTTATTAAAGGAATGAAAGCACTTTCTTCTTCTCAGTTTTACCAAAAAGTTCTTCAAGTAGCCGAAACACAACCGGAATTTGCCAAGATTTTTGCTCAAATTAAACAACTTTATCCAGCATCATGACGGCAGTTTTTACTCGCTAAACAACTGATGTTGCAGGAATATTTTCGTTCTTTGACATTAATGGAAAAAAACGAATGTCAACAACGAATTCCTGGTTATCGGTTAAATCTACGGTTGGTTAAACAAAAATTGTTTTTTTTTCAGCAAAAATGTCCGCATTTTAAACGTTTATTTGTTGATGTTAAGCAATATTATCAATATGCTGATTTTAATTTACAATTACAAACCAAAAACTTTAAAGATTTTGCTGCTTATCAGAAAGAATTAGAAATTGGGTTGCTTTGAGAAGAATTTGAAAATATTCTGACCGAAAAACAAAAACCAATACTTTTGTTTCTTTCTGGTTCATTTTCCACTGGGAAAACACTTTTTACCGCCTTGTTTTGTAATGCTTTTATTAAACATTTTCAGAAACCAGTTGCATTTCTGAATGCGCGCCGCATCATTTTAATCATTAAAGATCTTTGGGCGCAAAAAAAAGGCATTCAAGCGTTTTTAAATCAACTAATCAAGGTTGATTTATTGGTTATCGATGATTTAGGAATGGAAAATACAAGTGCTTTTATTCGCGATGAATTTTTTGTCAATCTTTTAGAGCAAAGAAAAAATCAAAACCGTTTAACTATTTTAACCAGTAAATTAACAATCGATGGACTTTTAAAAAATTATCTTTACAACAACAGCAAATTAGAGCAACAACGGCACGCCTTATTTGCTAATCTTTTAAAACAGCAAACAATTTTTTATAAACTAAGCACTAAAATCACGGAAAAATGGTAAAATAAGCAGTTATCATTACAATTTTAGCATGCGGCAAAAAGTTCTTTTTAATCATTTTAATCGGCTTGGTAAATTGTTATTATTTCACCTTTTACAGAACGAAAATTTTGAGGTTGTTGGGATTATTTCCCCTTTTTCCGCCGATGAACTTGCGGCTTTTTTAAGTTTAGATAGTAACCATGGTAAATTTTGAGGACAATATACTGGTCAAAGCAAAAGTGAGCAAAAAATTACTGTCAATTTTACTTTTGCTGAACAAAAACAATTAGATTTACCATTATACGATAGTAAAAATGTTGACGCTAAACTATTGAAAAAATTAAATGCTGACATCATTATTAACCTTGATCAAAGTTTAAAACACAAGGCGCTGTTAGAATGAACCAAGATAGCTAATCATTTTGTCATTAGTGAAATGATGGAGCGGAAACCAGAAAAATACGATATTGAACCAATCGTGTTTGGTTATAATCACACTAAAATTTTAAAAAAACGCGGGGAAAAATTAATTTATATTAGTTCAATTGAAGCAACAATTTTAATCAATTTATTGCGCAAATTCAGCAAGAAAATTAAAATTGATACTTGCCATTTTTCAATTTGATCACAACCAAGCAATCAAGAAGTTTTTGTTGATGAATTGATTCGCAATCGAAAAGGGTTTACTTACGCTCGATCCGCTTTTAACAACATTTTGCCGGTAAATGTAAAAAATTTGCTTGCTAATCTCGAATTAATTACCGGAAAAAATCGTTATGAAACCAGCGATCCGATCATTTTTCGGGGACATAAAATGATTGTTCCGATTCGCGGGGCCGCGTTTTTGGAAGTTTGTCTAGGTATGCATGAAATTCATGATCAAAAAGAATTAACAACATTAATGCAAGAAAGTAGCGATAGTTTAATTGCTTTAAATGCAAAGCTGGCTCTAACCAGTCAGGACATCACTTCAACTAATCATTTTGCGGTTTTAGATCAAAATTTGGTCAAATTTTTAATGACTAATCACAATAAAGTGATGAAAATGGGACTTTGATATGATCCTGAATCTTCCCATGCCATTTCACTTCTTAAAACACTAGAATTTTTAACAAATTAGAAAAAGGATAAAAAACAAAATGGTTAGATTAAGATTACGACGTACCGGCCGGATTAAAAGTCCTTCCTATCAAATTATTGCGATTGATAGTCGTAAACCACGCAACGGGCAATATTTAGAAAAATTAGGGCATTATTATCCCTTAAAAAAAACCTGAGATTTAGATTTGCTTCGGGTGGAAGAATGACTCAAAAAAGGTGCCCAACCAAGTAAAACAGTGGCTGGCATTATTCAGAAAGTCCGTCACAACAGCAAATAATAAAAAATGATTTATGCGAAATTAATCCGAAAAATCATTAATTATATGTTCGGAGTTGAACATGCAATTGTGGTGACCGAAGTTTGAAATAATGAATCATTGCCGAAAGGCAAAAAAGCGGAAGTCTGCGTTTATGTTTATGCTGATCAAACCTTTCAAAATAAATTGATTGGTAAGAATCGGGCAGGGACTTTTATTCTGCTAAATTTACTCCGAATTAAAAGCTATTTGAATAATCATCATGCCAATTTAAAGGTTGAACTGGCAAATGAAAAGTAAAAAATGCTTAACTATCTATTTTATTAGTGGTTTTCCAACTTTTCTGACCTCATTCAGTCAACATTCAATTGTTAAAAAAGCGATTGCCGGGGGAAAAGTTAAAATCATTAACCTTGATTTGCGGCAGTTTGGCGTTGGTAAACACAAGCAAATTGATGATTATCAATACGGTCCAGGAAAAGGAATGGTGCTCCGGGTTGAACCAATTGCAGCGGCATTAAAAGCGGTGAAAGCAAAATTACAGCAACGCCAAACATTAATTATTCTTTTAAGTCCACAGGGAAAAGTATTTGATCAAGCTACCGCGGCAAAATTAGCGCAAACTTATGATGATCTTGTTTTCATTGCTGGACATTATGAAGGATTTGACGAACGGATTCGCCAGCTAGTTGATCAAGAAATTTCGCTGGGCGATTATGTTTTAACCAACGGTGAATTAAGTGCAATGGTCGTTGCTGATGCCATTATTCGATTACGTCCTGATGTAATTCAAACCGAATCACGGATGAATGAATCTTTTAGTCAAAATTTATTGGATCATCCTGTTTACACCAAACCAATTATTTTTGAAGGAAAGAAGGTTCCGCCAGTTCTTTTGTCGGGTCATCATGCCCAAATAGCGACCTGAAGGCGGAAACAAGCTTTAATTAAAACCGCCCAAAAGCGCCCTGATTTGTTAAAAAAACGACAACTAACAAATGAGGAAAAAAAACTTTTAAAGAAACTTAATTTGTTGCCTGGCGTAATAACAAACGCTGAAGATGAATAAAAATCACCACCATTGCCAGTGTATCACGGGCGCAATATGCTAAAAGATTTGGACGATGCGTAAGTCAAGTTTTTTGATCAATTAACCGATAAAGAAAAGCAAAATATAACGCACTTGCCTGATCGCCTTTTTGAATTGCTAAATCCTGATAGGAAAATTGCGGTGCAAACGCTGGAAGGGTTTTTTTAATTGATAAAGAACCATAGAAGGCGGGCAAATAAATATTTAAATCGCGAAAAAAATCCTTTAAATCCAGGGTTTGCCTGATCAGTTGTTGTAATTCTGTTTGTTCCTGCAAACTTAATTGTTCTGCTAAGCTTTGTCAAAGATGACGTAAAATCATTAGTTCAAAGCTTTTATGATAAGCAACATAACTCCCTTTCCCCTTCATTTTTAAACCCTTTAGCAAAGCGCGAAGAAAAGCAAGGCGCGGATCCAAGCGGTCGGTAGTTAAAAAAGCATGAGTTGTTAAATGATTAAGATCTTGATCGGGATGTTCTAGAATATGAATCGAAAATTGAAACGGAATTTGAAGATACGGATGAGTTTGATCAAAAAGTGGTATTGGAGTTGGTGTTGTTTCAAAATCATAAAAGTAAATGGGATATTGATAAAGGTTTAATTGTTTGATGGCAAGGGCATGATCTTCAATAACATTAGCCTGTTTTTGGATTACATTTAATTGGCGAAAATGAATCTTTTTGAGAACTGTTTTTTGGGTGGTAAACGAAGTCAAGGGGAAAGTTTCCAAGTTTAAAAAGGTGGTTCAATTATTGCGAACAGCGGTGGCATAAAGTTGAGTTTTTTTGGTCTTTAAAAGACGATAAAAATGCAAAATGTGATGCTCAAATCGTAATGCAGGAACAAGCATTGTGCAAAGATTAGTCAGTTTGATCTGACCGCTTTTTCAAGCAATTTTGGTTTCTTGGCAATCTAAATCAGTTAAATATGGTTTGATTTCCGCAAACGGAATTTGTAAATATTTTCGAATTTGGGGTAAAAACTTGTTTAAATCTAATGATTTAGTAAGCAACGTATTAAAATCAGAATTAATTTTCATTAACTGACTAACATCGAGCTGGTTTTGAAACTGATAATCACGGTTTAAATGTAATAAATAAACGTTTTTTAATCGAACCTGACAATGGTTTAAAATTCATGCTTGATAAGCAAGATCAGTAAAGTATTCAAGGCGCTTTTTTGCGGTTTCGACTTCGTTAACCCCTTTTACTTCATAAAGATCAAACCCGTCACCATTTCTGATTAAAAAATCACATTGGGTCGTTGCACCTTCATGACTAAATCATGGTTGATGAAAAACATCGTACTTTGCATCAGCAAGGCGTGCCTTACTAAAAGCATTACTTTTGGTGGTGCTCTTATTAAAAACAAAGACTTTTTTTGTTTTTTGAAAATGGTTTAAAACGGCTGCTTCAAATCAAATTCCACCCATAATTCGCATTCCGATATTATCGGTAATCTGGAGTTGTTTGCCGAATTGAAAAGTGCTGAAAAAGTCAGTTTCTTTGTCCTGATGGAGAAACTGGCAATTATCTTGCACTCAATTTCTTACCGTTTCGGAATGCCGATTTTTCATCAATCACATTCATTTGGGACAAAGAAAAAACCGCTTAAAATCATCTTTATAGATTTTGATCATCAGTTTTGGTTGGTTTTTCGGGTTTAAAAATTTCTTCGTTTTGCGTTTGTTTAGTTGCAATTTGGGCTGATTTTTGATCAATGTTGGTGCGGTTTTGTTTCAAATTATTAATTTGTTCCAGTTGCTCTTTTAAATATTGATGGCGGTTTTTGCCTTTAAAAAAACTGCTAATATAAACTCCCAGTTTGGAACGAGGGCGTTTTTTTAGCAGCGTCATATGGTTTTGATAATCAAATTCGGCATTAATCTTTCAATCAATTAAAACTGCACTTTTTTTGTCTTTTGGATCAGCGTAACGCGCTGTTCCTTCGACTTCAAAACATCTAAAAATGGGAGCTTGTTTTTTATTACGTGCGTTGTAAATTTTAACAAAAACATCAAATACATCACGCCGTGTGTACTGTTTCCCAGTTCGGGCAACAACATCAACATAACTTAAAGTGACATTTTGAAAAGCAGCGGTTTTGGCAAGGTGTTTTTTTAACAATTGTTTAACTTCTTTTTCGCGTTGCTTACGTTGTTTTTTTTCTTCACGATTTTTCTTTAATCCACTGTAAACAACAAAAACAATTACAATTCCTAAAATAACTCAAAATCACCATGATGTGGCAAAGTTGGAAGTATTGCCACCAAAAAGAAAAAGATGCGGTTGATAATTAAACATATTGCGATAGATCCTAATGAAAAGCGAAAAAACCTTAAAATGGTAAATTCTCTCTTTTATTTATTATATAATAGAAAAAAGCGACAAAGAAGGCGTTCTTTGACTTAAGTTGCGTTAAAAAATAGGAGAATTTAATTTAAATGGCTAATATTAAACAACAAAAAAAACGAATTCGCACTGATGCGGAAAAAAATTTACGAAATAAAAGTTTTAAATCAAAAATGAAAACTGCTTATAAGAAAGCAGTTTTAGCACTTGAAAAAAACGATCAACAACAGACAGAACAACTTCGCTTGGCGGTTAAATTACTTGATCAAGCAAAAGCACGAAAAATTAAACATGCTAATTATGTTAATCGCAAGAAGTCTCAATTACATCGATTAAACAATCAAATTCTAACCAAAACAAACGCAGTAGCAGAGCAAAAAAACCATAGTGCTGAATCAAAAATCGCAAAAGAGATTAAAGAATAATTGTTGCCCAGGTGGTGAAATTGGCAGACACGATAGACTCAAAATCTATTGAGAATCTTCTCATGTCGGTTCGAGTCCGACCCTGGGTACCATTGAATTAAACAAGATAAAACAACCTTATGGCAGAAACTAAACCACTAAGACAAACGGGAGAAACAATGAAAATTAAAAATCCAAACACGCATAAAACAACTAAGGGTTTTGGGTGACAATCGCGCATAAAATTATTAGTAGCAGTTTTTTTCTTAGGAATGGCAAGTTTATTGGGGAACTTCAAATACGCTGCAAAAATGACAATGGAGCAGATGCCAAAGGCAAAAACTATGTTTGCACAACAAGAAAATATGTTAAATAGTAAAAAACCCAAGTTAAACCAGTTAACAACCACATTGAAAACAAGCGGAATATCAGATAAATCCGAAAATGCAGATTTTTCAAAGCAAGTCGAGATTTCGCAAAACTGAGCATTTAAAATCTTCAAAACTTTACTCCATAACAATTACCGATCACTTTATCAAAGCGCTGAGCAAACAAAATTACGAGAATGAATTATTGAGCAATTTAAAAATTGAGGTTATGCAACTAAAAATGCTGTTTTTGAAACGATGGAAAAAAATCATTGCATAGCAGAAAAACTTAAAAATCTTGTTTTTGTTTTACCGGGTAAAAGTGATCAAGTCATTACCATCGGAACCACTTATACTATGTCAAATAGCATATATAGAAAATTAAAAAATTCTTTTTATGATACCCGAAGTAGCATTGCACTTGCAATGGCATTAGCACGGATGGCGAAGAGACAAAAATTTCCGTCGGATTACACCCTAAAATTCATCTTTTGAGATCACGGGCACCAAGGTGCTAGTGGAAGTAATGCGTATGTCCGCACCGAAAAAACAGAAGTTGTTAAGAAATGACAACTTTACATTGATTTGAACGGAATAGCAGGTGGTGATGAATTATACATTGGGTTTCGGCAAAACAAGAAAGCGTATTATTATCAATTCAAAGCATTAATTAAAGAACTTAGTTTGCCAATCAAACCAGCTTTTGCTTACACAACTAATGCCGATCAATTTGGGGAAAGCGCTGTTGCAAAATCTGATTATGATGCACTCGAAGAACTAATTGAAACAGTTAACTTTGAAAGTAGCAATTACAAGATGGATAAAAAAGATGGCTACTCACAAGTTAATCATGACGCTTTTAAGAACAGCAATGGGAAAATATTAGCTACAATTAATGATGATTTTACCAAACTTGAAAAGTATTTTCCCGGGCGAATTCAAAAGCAATTGCAACAATTAAGTTTACTAATTCAAACATTTTTTTTCCAAAGGGGAAAAATTAATGTTCAGGCAATTGAAAAAATCCAACTGGAAGACAGGTTGAAGCGAAACGAAATAACTAATAATTGATTTTTACACCGAATTAAGCAATTAGAAACAAAAATAAAAAATGTATTTCTCCGCGGGGAAAAGCGAATTAAAGTTTGAAAAAAATTGCAAAAGGTAAAACAAGCATTCAAAAAATGAAAAAGCAAGCAAAACGAACAAACGCTAAAAAGTGCTTTTAGTTTTTAGCAGATCTAAATTTTAAAGCAGTTTCTTTCGTTTCAATTCGGCAATAAAATCTTTGTTGGGAAGAAAGTCATTTTGCTCATCGACATTTTCTAAAGCGGTTCGCAGTCAATTTGGCAAACGGGAAGGGAAAGTAACCAAGATTTCAACATATAAATCACCCCGTTCCCGTTGATTTAACGGATTGTAAGCGCCGTATTTCCGTAACCGATAAATTTTTCCACTTCCGATTCCTTTATCTAACTGAATGCTTTTTTCACCATCAATCGTGGGGATGATAATTTTTTTTCCTAGCAAACTATCAAGGTAGGAAACCGGGACTTTAATAAACAAATCCAGTTCTTCCCGGCGGTATAACGGACTTGGTTGCACCCGAAGTTCAACGTACAAATCTTGATTAAGTCGCCGTAAAGGATCAAACCGTCCTTTTTGGGCAAAACGGATTTGTTGTTGACTTTCCACCCCTTTTGGAACATTGATTTCCAATTCTTCCGTTGTTTTGAGGAATTGCTTGCCACGACAGGTTGAACATTTTTTGCTAATTGTTTCTTTTCGCCCATGACAGCGTGAACAGACGACTTTTTGTTCAAACAATCCAAAAAAACTATTGGCGCGTTTTGTTTCATAACCACGGCCATGGCAAGTTTGACAACGACGCAAATCATTTAATGATGCCGCCCCGCTCGCTTGACAAGCGGGGCAAGGTTTTTCGATTGGAAGACTGACACGTTTTTGCACACCATGCATTGCTTCAGCAAAAGTTAAATGCAAAAGGTAAAGATTGTCCTGCTGATGTTGCGAGTGTCTTTGCTCATCTTGATTAAAAAAGGAGGAAAAGCCAGAAAAAATGTCTTCAAAATTAAGATCTTTAAAAAAAGAACTAAAATCGGCACCTTGCGCGCCGGAAAAAGCGGCATGTCCGAATTGATCGTACTGCTGGCGGGCTTTGGGATTAGAAAGAATTTGATAAGCCTCGTTTACTTCTTTAAATTTAGCTTGGGCATCTTTTTCGGTCGAAACATCAGGGTGATATTTTTTTGCTAACCGACGATAGGCTTGCTTAATTTCTTGCGTCGTAGCAGTTTTATCAAGGCCTAAAATTTCATAATAATCACGTTTGCGGCTCATCTTAACTTTTTCCTCCTTTGAAACACTAATTATTCAAGCAGTGTTTTATTTATCCTCCGGTTTTTTATCGGTTGGTTCATCTTTTTTTGGAGCGTCAGTTTGATCTTCAGATGATTTAGCATCAGTTTGTTGCTGCTGATCCATATAACTTTTAGCCTGTTGTAGTTTAGCTTCAAATTCAGCAAGGCGTTTTTCTAATTTAGCTCAATCTTTCGCTTTTAAAAGTGCTTCCAACTCGCTTTTTTGTTTTTCCAACTCTGATTTTGATTTTTCAAACATTGTTTTCTGTTGGGCTGTCATTTTATCGGTTGGTTGTTTCAGTGCTTGTTCTAGTTGAAAAATTAAGTTTTCCCCTCGGTTTTGTAAGGTGGTTTCTTTTAATTTGGTAGCATCTTTTTCTTTATTAGCTTCCGCTTCTTTTACCATCCGATCAATTTCGGCTTGACTTAATGTGCCGGCAACATTTTTAATCGTAATTGACTGTTCCCGGTTCGTTTTTAAATCTTTCGCTTTCACGGAAACAATCTGGTTCGGATCAATATCAAAGGAAACTTCAATCTGCGGAACACCACGTGGTGCGGCATCAAGTCCAGTTAACTGAAAACGACCCAGTGTTTTATTATCGTTAGCAAAAGCACGTTCACCTTGTAAAACATGAATATCAACACTGGTTTGATTATCAGCAGCGGTTGAAAAAACCTGTTTTTTGGAAGCGGGAACAGTCGTATTTCGTTCAATTAATTTAGTAAAAACACCACCAACTGTTTCAATTCCTAACGAA
Organism: Mycoplasmatales bacterium; assembly: GCA_965196725.1. Classification (GTDB taxonomy): domain Bacteria; phylum Bacillota_I; class Bacilli_A; order Mycoplasmatales; family MT37. The sequence goes on along the minus strand of OZ239770.1, from coordinate 268,205 downwards.
AGTGAAGTAACATCTAAAAGCAAAATATCTTTGAGATCACCTTGCAAAATGCCAGCTTGAATTGCCGCACCAATTGCCACTGCTTCATCAGGATTAATGGTTAAATCCACTTTGCGGTTTAATTCTTTTTCTAATAACGCTTGAACCATTGGCATTTTAGTTGAACCACCAACTAATAAAACCTTGTTAATATCACTGGCCTGTAATTTTTTGGCCTTTAAAACATTATGTAATGGTTCTAAAGTTTGTTGTAATAAATGATGGGTTAAATTTTCAAACTTTGCCCGGGTTAATTCTTCAGAAAGATGGACTGGACCATTCGTTGTTTGACTGATAAATGGTAAATGAATTGTGGTTTTCTGAGAACCGGTTAGTTCGATTTTTGCTTTTTCGGCAGCGTCTTTTAAACGTTGCATTGCCATTGGAACATCATTTAAATTAACATTATGTTTGGTTTGAAATTGTTTAACCAAATAATCAACAATCACTTGGTCAAAATCATCACCACCTAAAACATTAATTCCGTCGGTCGCTAAAACTTCAAAGGTTCCATCCGCAATTTCAAGCACGGAGACGTCGAAAGTTCCGCCACCAAGATCATAAACTAATACTTTTTCTTCTTTTTGACCGGTTTGATTTAAACCGTATGCCAAAGCAGCAGCGGTTGGTTCATTAATGATCCGCTCAACTTTTAAACCAGCAATTTCGCCGGCGTGCTTGGTTGCTTGCCGTTGGGCATTGTCAAAATAGGCCGGCACAGTGATAACAGCATTTGTTACTTTAGTGCCTAATTTTGTTTCCGCAAATGTTTTTAAATAACGAATAATTTCCGCGGAAATTTGTTCTGGTGTATAAGTCTTGTTGCCGATTTGCACTTTTTCGCTGGTGCCGATTTTTCGTTTAATCGAAGCAACGACATTCGCGTTGGTTACCATTTGCCGTTTGGCACGAATACCCACTAAAATTTCGTCGTCGTTATATAAAACGACAGAAGGTGTGGTTCGCCCTCCATCCGGATTGGTAATAATTTTTGCTTCTTTTCCCTCCATATAACTAACACATGAATTAGTTGTTCCAAGGTCAATTCCAATAATTTTACTCATTTTTTTTATCTCCTTTTGTTATTTCTTTTTGCTTTGGAAGCTGGTTTACTTTGCTTGGATATTTATTAATAATTACTTTTGCTTGACGCAAAATTTGGTGGTTGAACAGATATCCTTTTTGCTCAACCGAAAGAACAGTTTGATCTTTAAAGTTTGGATCATAACCTGCTTTAATTGCTTCATGCCGATGATAATCATATTGATCACCAACTTTCAGTGGTAAAACTTGAACGGCAAACCGGGTTAAAGTTTTTAAAAATAATTCATATACCATTTGCATGCCATCCAAAAAAGTTTGGGTTTCGGGATGTTTCGTTTTAAAATTGAGTGATAATTCAAATAAGTCAACACTTTTTAAAATCTCTAATAACAAACTTTTTTGACTTTCAATTTGAATATCACGCAAAGCATTATGGTGAATTTTCCGTTGGTTTTCCAGTTCAGCAAGGCAATGTTGTGTTTGCGTTTTTGCTTGTAAAGTTTTTAACTTCATAATTGTTAATTCTGCTTCTAATTGCTTGGCTTCGCTCAACAAGGTTTTGACTTGTTTGACATGCGAATGCGCTGGTGAGGTTTTTTCCGCATGATCTGCTTGCGCTGCCTGAAATGCGCGGTTTAATGCTTGACGTTCTTCATATAAACGATTTAAGGTTTGACAGGTTTGGGCCAGCACAAGATTATGGGCGCTTAATTGTTTGAGCAGTTTTTTGGGATCTTTAGCAATTTCTGGTTTCATTCATTTTCTCCTTCTTCTAATTCAAAACTGGTTTGGCAAGCGTAAAAGCTTGCTTGCGATCCAATTTTAAAACGTAAACATGATTTGGTTTTAACTTCTTGTTCAGACTTTCCTGGGTTAAAAACCCTAACAAGTGTTTTTCAATGTAACGTCTAATTGGTCTAGCGCCGTAATTAGTTGGATTAATTTCAGTTAAAATCTTTTGAAAAACACTGTTATCAGCCTGAATAATAATTTGGGTTTCTTCTTTAATCCGTTTAAAAACTTGTTGTAATTCCAGGCGAATAATTTCGTTTAGAATCAATTTATCCAACCGGTTAAAGGTAATAATTTCATCTAAACGGTTTAAAAACTCCGGTCTTAAAAATTTTTCCAATCCTTTGAAAGAAAGGGTGGCATTGGTTTGAGGAGTTGATGAAAGTGTTAAGTTGGAAGTCATAATAATAATCGTATTCTTAAAATTGATTAGCTTCCCACGATTATCAGTTAAATGTCCTTCGTCTAAAATCTGCAAGAAAATATTTTGAATTTCGGGATGCGCTTTTTCAAATTCATCAAATAAAATAACAGCAAACGGGTTCTGTTTAACTTTTTCGGTCAACTGCCCACCTTGCTCATACCCAATATAACCGGGCGGGGAACCAATTAAACGACTAAGTGAATGTTTTTCCGCATATTCTGACATATCAATCCGAATTAACTTTTTCGTGGAGTCAAACAAAATTTCTGCCAATGCTTTGGCAACTAAGGTTTTCCCAACCCCAGTTGGTCCCAAAAAGAAGAAACTCCCGATCGGACGAGTATAACTACCAAAACCAACCTGATTTCGCAATAAGGCATCACTGACAGCTTTTAAAGCATGATCTTGTCCTTTAATGCGACGTTTTAATTCGGTTAACAAGGTTAAAAGTTTTGTTTGCATGGAAGTTAAAATTTGGCGCACCGGAATGCGGGTAATGCTGGCAATCACATTCGCAATATCATGTTCAGTAACCTTTTCTTTAATTAAGGTCCCATTAAAATTAGCTAAATTTTTCGCCAGCTTGGTGCGTAAATTAGGTAAAGTTTGATATTTTAATTCCCCGGCCAGTTCATAGTTGCCATCCTTCATGGCTTTAGTTAAACTTTTGTCAGCGGTTTTAATTTCTGTTTTTAAGGCTGCAATTGCTTTAACAACCGTTTTTTCTGCCTCTCATTGAAGATTTAATTCTTTTTGGGTCTGCAAAAGATTTTTTAATTGTTTTTCAATTGTTGCCAAACGCTCTTTAACCTCAAAGTCAGTTTGATTTTCTTTGGCAAGCACTTTCTTTTCGATTGTTAAAGCAACTACTTTCCGATTAAGCACTTCTAAATCATGTGGTAAGGCGGACAAATCAGTTTTAATCTTTGCACAGGCTTCATCAATTAAATCAATTGCTTTGTCGGGTAAATTACGTTGCGTTAAATAACGATCACTTAATTTAGCGGCGGCAACTAAAGCACTATCTTTTAAGGAGATCCCATGAAAAGCTTCGAATGTTTCTTTTAAACCACGCAAAATGGTAATTGTTTCATCAACATTCGGTTCATGAACAAAAATGGTCTGAAACCGTCGTTCTAGAGCCGTATCTTTTTCAATGTATTGATGATATTCATCGCTGGTTGTTGCGCCAATGCATTTTAATTCGCCGCGGGATAAAAGTGGTTTCATAATGTTGGCAGCATCCATGGCCCCTTGCGTTTTGCCAGCACCAACTAAAAGATGCAATTCATCAATAAAAAGTAACAAATCATTATCGGAAGCAATAATTTTCACAACCTTTTTTAACCGTTCTTCGAATTCACCCTGAAATTTAGTTCCAGCAAGTAAAAGAGCTAAATCTAATTCAAAAATCTTTTTATTTTTCAAAATAGTGGGAATTGTTCCAGCATGAATTCGCTGTGCTAAACCTTCCACAATTGCTGTTTTTCCGACACCAGCTTCACCGATTAAAAGGGGGTTTGATTTCTTTTTTCGCGAAAGAATTTCAATAATCCGGCGAATCTCATCGTCACGACCAATAATGGGGTCTAGTTTTTCGGCAGTGCTTTCAAGGTTTAAAATTCGACCAAATTTTTGTAAATATTCAATGTCTTTATTCATAGTATCTGAGATCCTTTTGAAAAGTTTTTAAAAATGGCGTTTGCTGATAGAACTTACGTTTTTTGATGAACGATGCTTTTAGTAAACGATATTTTAAAAACGTATTTAAATTGCGAATAATATGTTGTTTAGTGCTAACAAAATTAGCGTGAGCTTGAAATTTTTTTCAGTCAAAAAACGATAAACGATGATAGATAATCATAAAAAGAAAAGCTAATTGGTGATCCGCTAAAGCAATTCGTTTTTGGTTCAATAACTGTTCACTAACCAAACGAGTTATTTGATCAGTAGTTGTGTATTTATCTAAAGCTAATAGGACAAACTGGATTAAATTGGTGTAATTATTAGTTTGGCGGGCTTTTAAAAAATGCTCGTTATATTGATCGGTGACCAAATCAAGTGCTTTTTGATAAGAAAAAAATGAGAAGGAATTTGGTTGTTGGTTTAAATACCATCGTGCCAAGAATTTGGTAAAAGGGAAATGGTTAACATTGGTTTGCAAAACAGATAGGTTAACAATTTGAACAGCAATAATCGGTCATAACTCTGTCAAATTACTTAAATTTTTTTCATATGTAGCAGCAAGTGATTGAAATGTCCCCATTTCTTTTAAAACTTGATCAAACGCCGGGAAAAAGATGGTGGTTGTAGCATCAGAAAACGGAAACAAAGCTAAAATTTGATCATATTCACTAGCTAAATGATCCAAATCTGTTTGATGTTGGAATAAATTACTTACTTTATGAATAATTTTTTCCAGACGATTCGTTGGTTTTTTACTTAATATTGTTTGTACTTTTCGAAAAGAAAGAGAAAAATCAAAATCATTCAAGAAAGCAAGAATTGCTTCAATCAATAAACGATTTTGGGTGCGATGAGGCAAAAAACGGTTTGTTTTACGAAACATATTCCGCAGGTTTTTGCTGCTTGAAGCAACTTCTTTTCAGTTAATATTAAATTTTAATTGTTGCATTGGATCAACTCATTTTAAATTTTGTTTATGAATTAATTGTAGCATCTTTTTTACTAAAAATCAACATGATTGTAAACATAATTGTTAAGTTAATAAAAACCTCAATTTATCAACAGCAATAAAACTATTTGTTTTTGACAGACAAAATTTTCACTTTGTAGGTAGAACGAATTCCTTTTACCACAATTTCATCGCCGGTGCGAGCACCTCAAATTGATTTCGCCAGCGGAGAATTAGTGGAAATAATTCTTTTTGTCACGTTTAATTCTGAAATAGTGCCAATTTTAACTTTGAATTTTGTTTGATCGTGAAGATTTAACAATTCGACAAAAGAATTAATTCGCACGGATTGAAGATCTTTTGTTGCTTTTTGATCGATTAACTTGGCATTGCGTAAAATCGCACGTAATTCATTAATTCGATCTTCAAGAATGCTTTGTTTTTGTTTGGCAGCATCATATTCAGCATTTTCAGAAAGATCGCCTTGTTTGCGTGCTTCTTTAATTTCTTCAATCACATGCTTGCGGGAATTTTCGATTAAATCTTTTAATTCGGCATTGATTTTCCGAATATCTTCGGAATTAAGATAAATTTTTTCTTTTTTCTTCATTTTTTTCTGTTTTCAAGAAAAAATAGTAAAATAACGTTGAATTCTATTTGTAGTCTAATTATAGCACGGAAAAATAAACGGATGAAGAAAAAAAAAGATCTAAAAACAGCGGGAGAAACTGTTCTTAAACAATTAAAAGAAAAGCAAATAGCGCTGGAAAAAGCCAACGATTGAAATGAGCAGGAAAAAATAATTATTGCGATTACTAAACTTTTACAGATGTCGTTAAAAAAGGGAAATGACTAATTTAGCTGGTTCTTGAGCAGAAGCAACCTGAAAACAAGTGAACAAATTCTTAGAGGCCCAGCAAAAACTAGGTGCTTTTAGGCGGTGGCAAAAAAAAAGACAACTTGCGAAAACAATTCTTAAAAATTTATTAACAATTTTTTTTCTATATGGACTGCTTCAAGCAAAAATGACAGCAAAGTACGAATCAATGAAAAAATTGGGAATTGAAATTGGATTAAACTTAGCCAATGAATTGCTAAAAAGGGGCAAAGAAGCGGGAAAAGACCAAGAATTCCATCGAACAACTGCAAGCGTTTTGCACACTCAATTAAGAAAAACAAAGTGGCAAGAAAGCGGAGTTTTATTAACCAAAATTCTTACTAAAGGGTTTATAAAACTGGAACAACTTATCAATGCTGGCCAAAAATCTCAATTAGCTGGCGAAATTGGTGGCTTTGCGGCGGGAATTTGTCTGATTGAAGAATTAGAAAAGGATTTGCCGCGCCATTTGTTTTTAGTGCGAAGAAAAAAGCGGGCAAAATTGAGTCAATTGCGGGAACAATTATTTTTTATCAAACTAGATTTTGTCCAATTTTTACACACCAAATTACGAATTATTATGCCTTACAATTTCAACCTTTTTATTCAAAATTTTAATCGTTTATTTGAATAAATTAGCTTCTAGATCAAAGTTTTGTTTGAGAAAAAGACTATACAAACGGTTGGGCGCGGCAAAGATAAGATGGTCTAATAAAGTTAATCCTAATTGCTTGCATAATTTCAGAAGCGCTTTGGTGGTTTCTAAATCATTTTGCGACGGATGCGGATTACCGGAAGGGTGATTATGGAGACAAATTAGTTTATCGGCATGATTAAACAGAGCTGTTTCAATAATTTTCCGAAGATCAACGATTAAACTCTGTTTCGAACCCTGAAAAAGGAGTTGGTAGGCAATAAATTTATTTGTTTTGGTCAAACAGATTAAATAGAACAGTTCTTGGGTTTGAAAAGGGCGAGTAAACAAGGTTTGATAAAGTGGTTTTAAATCGAGGGGATGATTAATAACGGTTGTTTGGTGATCAGTAAAAAAGCGGTTGTTTAATAGACGGCGATGTAATTCGGCAATTGTTAAGAGCTTAATCGCTTTGGTTTTGCCAATTCCATGAAAAGCGGTGAGAGTGGGAATAGTGGCCTGAGTTAGTAAATTATTTAAACCATTAAAATGATTAAGCAGTTTTTCCGCTAGGAAAAGAACGGAATGATTTTTGCCGCCGGTGCTAAGTAAAATAGCTAATAAATCAGCATGACTTAAATGTTGAAACCCCATTTTAATTGCTTTTTCGCGGGGCTTTTCAAACCATGGTCGCTCCTTAAAAAGCATAAAGATTTTTTAATAACTTTAAAAGTTGTTTCGTTTCCGGTGTAGCATGTGGATTCATCGTGGAAAGCGATTGCTTTTCTCAACTAGCGCGACCAACGCCATTAATCCCAATTCCACCTTTATCAGCCGCCAAACTTTTGAAGACAACGGTGGTAAGCAAGCCTAATCCTCAAGCGGCAATTCAATTAAACCCGGTGCCACAAATTTGACTTTTCATCCGTGGTGTTAATTTAATTAATTTCATTTTTTTTTACCTCCTGAAATTTACATCTTTAATCTTAACAAACCGAGCGGAAAAGCAACAGTTAATTTCAAATTTAAGTTTTTGATTTACAAATACTTCTATTTAATATATCAAACCGGTCGGTGGTTTTTCAAAATCGTTTTAATTAATCCGGAACCAAGAACAAAGTTGTTTTTGTTATATAAAACGGCAATTTGACCGGGAGTAATTGCCAAAAGCGGAGCATTGAGATGGAGTTCGATCTGATCTTGAGTTTGAAAACGAAAACGGGCAGCAACGGGGAGTTGACAATGACGTAGTTTGACAAAACAAGTGGTTCATTTTGGAGGAAAGTGCTCGTCAAATCAATTAATTTCCGAAAGCAAACATTGATCGTTTAAAAGTAAATCACGATGTGCTTCATCAACAACATAAACTATGTTTTGAGCAATGACTTTGCCGATGACAAAATGCTTTTGCGTGGTTTGTAAATTTAATTGCTTACGTTGTCCGATTGCGTAAAAAATTGCGCCATCATGTTCGCCAACTGGTTTGTTGGTTAGAAAGTTGATGATCGGACCAGGATTTCGTGGTAAATACTGTTGCAGAAAAGTTTTAAAATCCCGCTTACCAATGAAACAAATCCCCATTGATTCTTTTTTCTTAGCATTGGGAAGGGATAATTTTTGCGCAAGCTGACGAACCGCACTTTTATGCATTTTCCCCAACGGAAAAAGCAAATGCGGTAAAAGATGGCGATCAATTCCGGCTAGAAAATAAGTCTGATCTTTAATCGGGTCAAGCCCACGAACCAGATATGATCTTTGGGCTTGGTGTTGCACTTGGGCATAATGACCGGTAGCAAAAAAAGTGAAGTGATAACGTTTTTGCAAATATTTTAATAGAAAGTTAAATTTAATTCGGGCGTTGCAGGCAATGTCAGGATTGGGAATTAATCCGGTGCGAATATTTGCCAAAAAAGGTTCAAAAACTTCGTTTCAATATTCCGCCACAAAATTAACTTTAATTAAAGGAATCTTAAGAAAGTTTGCCACAGCTCGAGCATCTTCATAATCTTTTGCTGCTTGACAATGATGATTAGAATGTTGATTTTCATGGTTACTCATCGGATCTCAATTTTGCATGAAAACAGCTTGAACATCATAACCAGCTTGTTGGAGCAGATAAGCACTAACAGCCGAATCAATCCCGCCGGACAAAGCAAGGAAAACTTTTGGTTTTTGGTTGGTCATAATTTTCGCTAAATTTAAAAGATAGGAAACGACAAAATTATTATTATACTAAACAAAATATGCTAAACTTAACTAAATAATTAACTTTTTCAATCTAAATTTATGAAAAATCAGTTTTATCAACGCCAATTTACCTATAACGATCAACAAATTACTGTCGAAACGCACCAGATTGCCAATAAGACCGAAAAATCATTTGTAATTCGCTGAAACAATTCGGTTGTGCTTGTTACAGTCGGGGTTTCACAAGAAAAAAAAGATTGTAATTTTTTGCCTTTAACCGTTGAATTTAAAGAAAATTTGTATTCTGCCGGTAAAATTCCAGGGGGGTTTTTTCGGCGGGAAGGGAAACCGTCCGAATATGCGATTCTTTCGGCGCGAATTATTGATCGTTCGATCCGTAATTTATTTCCAAAAACACTCCGCAATGATATTCAAATCATTATTAATCCTTTAGCGGTTGATTATTCAATTGATCTGCGGGTGATTGCAGTTTTAGCAACTAGTTTAGCATTAAATGCCAGTGGTTTACCGTTTCAAACGGAAATTGCGGCGGTTAACGTTGGTTTGTTAAAAGGTGAAGTGATTTTCAATCCAACGCCAGAAAAAATTAGTGGGGCTGATTTAAACTTATTTGTTGCTGGAACAAGCGACAAAATCAACATGATCGAACTTGATGCTAATCAAATTACAGAGGCAGAATTGTTAGCAATTCTGACAAAAGCACACCAGGAAATTAAAAAAATTATTACCTTTCAAAAAACTGTTTTAAAAGAATTAAGTCGGCAAGATAAAGAATGAAGTTATTTTGAACCACAAGTCCAAATTGGAATCCTTTTGAGAAACGAATTCCAAGCTGGTCTCGATAAATTGCTAGCAATTTATGATGGACAAGATCGGCAAACAGCGCTGCAAACAATGTATAAAAAAGTCAAAGAAAAATTGCAACCAGTTTATGAAGAACAATTTGCTAGTACATTAACAAAAGACGGTTGAAACGAACAATTAGATTATCATTTGGAACAATTATTACAAAACTTAGTGCGTCAGCAAATTAAAACAAATGGTAAACGGATTGATAATCGTGATTTAGAAACAGTTCGGGACTTAAAATGTCAAATTGACTTTTTACCAATTGTTCATGGTTCAGCAGTTTTTAACCGTGGGCAAACACAGACGCTTTCCACGGTAACTTTAGGACCAATTTCGGAACAACAAATTATTGATAATCTTACTGAAGAAGAAAGTAAATATTTCATGCATCATTATAATTCACCGCCGTTTTCCGTGGGAACAGTAGCACCAATGCGTGGCGTTAGTCGACGGGAAATTGGACATGGTTTTCTCGGGGAAAAAGCATTAAAAAGAATTATGCCGAGTTTGGAAGATTTTCCTTATACAACACGGATTGTTTCGGAAGTGTTACAATCAAATGGGTCAACATCACAAGCAGCGATCTGTTCATCTGTTCTTGCCTTATTAAGTGCTGGTGTTCCAATTAAAAATAGTATTGCTGGCATTGCGATGGGACTAATTAAAAATAGTGAAACTGATTATCAAATTTTAACTGATATTCAAGCCTGAGAAGATTTCTATGGCGATATGGATTTTAAAATTGCTGGAAGTGATCAGGGAATTTGTGCGATTCAATTAGATTTAAAAATTGATGGTTTACCGCTTGAACTACTGGCAGAAATTTTACACCAAGCAAAGCAAGCACGACTTAAAATTTTACAAACAATGGCTGGCACAATTGCTAAACCACGTTTAGAACTAGCCAAAAACGCCTTGAAGTTTCTGAAACTAAAAATTAAACCTGATGAAATTAGCTTGTTAATTGGTCCAAGCGGAAAAAATGTGAAAAAAATCATTCATGATACTAACAATAGCGATATTACGATTAAAGATAACGGGGAAATTCTGGTTTACAATAAAGATCAAAAAATGATTGATAAAGTTAAAGCAACGATTGATGGTTTGTTTCAAAAAGTTGAAGTGAATGAAATTTACGAAGGTGTTATTACAAAAATCGTTGATTTTGGTGCGTTTGTTAAAATTGGCAACAGTCATAATCAAGGTTTAATTCACATTTCAAAACTTTCCAAAAAATTTATTAATAACATTGAAGATGTTGTTAAAGTTGGTGATCATGTGAAAGTGAAAGTTCTGAAAATTAATGAATTAAAAAAACAAATTAGTTTAGAATTAATCACCATTCTGAATGAACATGAAAAAACAAATTAAAGTTGGTTTACTTGGCGGACTCGATGAAGTTGGCAAAGTCTGTCTTGTCATTGAACTGAATGAAGAAATTTTTCTTTTTGATGCGGGCATTAAAAAACTAATTGAAGTTGATCTGGGAATTAATTATTTAATTCCTGATTTTAAATATCTTTTCAAGAATAAAACGCGGATTCAAGGAATGTTTTTAAGTAGTGCAAGCAGTAATTGAATGGGAGCAGTTCAATTTTTAGTGCGAAAATTACCACATCTGCCCCTTTTTGCCAGTAAATTAACATGTCAAATTTTACAAAGTCAGACTAATTTATCCCAACAAGTGAAAAGTAATCTGCAAATTTTAAATGAGCAAAATAATCAGTTTAAAACTTGTCGGGTGGAAAGGTTTGCTATTTCCGGTGATATGCCCGGAAATAGTGGTTATCTACTTCGGTTTAACCAGCAACAAATTGTTTATGCCCCAACCTTTTTGCTGAATAATGATGGCATGTTTCCAACTAAACTGGATAAATTGTTTAATGACAAATTCCAAACCTTGCTTTTAATTGCGAATGCTCAGCAAGGTGAACACACTGGTTTTACAAAACCAAAAAACGATTTACAACCATGATTAGAAGAAGGATTATCACAACACAACAAACAAATTTATCTCGCTTGTTTTGATGATCAATGAGCTAAAATTTACGAAACCCTGCAATTTTTAACTAAATATAAAGAAACTTTTCAAATCGTTTTTTTTGATCATGAATTTGGTGATTGATATCGGAAAAATCTGGGGTTTTATCACCAACAAGAAATGCTTAACTTTCGAACTGATCAAACAAATCAACATCGAAAAATCATTATTATTACCGGAAATGAGAAATGATTATTTAGTCGAATTAGATTGTTAATCAACAATCAAACACATCCTTACGCTTTAAAAGCGGAAAGTTATTTTATGCTTCTTGCCAACCGAAAGGATCAAATTAATGAAATTGAGATTTATAATCTCTTAAATAATTTAGCCGGCAGTGAAGCCAAAATTCAGTTTTTGAATCAAAAAAAAGTCCTGCCAATGGTTGGAGGAACGGAAGATTTAAAGTTTTTGGTTCAATTGGTAAAACCACGATATTTTCTCCCAATCAACGGCTATCACCAGGATCTAAAAAAAATTGGTCAGAAATTGGCACCTTTTTTTCGAGCGGAGCAAATTCTTTATCGCGAAAACGGGCAAATTACCAGTTTCGATTCACAGAAGTTAACGGTAATTCCAAAAAGTGACTTTTTGGAATTGGAAAGTATTTTTGTGGAAACAAACGATGAGAAATTTTTGCGATCAAGTGCAATACAACAACGGAAAAAATTGGGTGAAACAGGAATTTTACTGGCTAGTTTTTATTATCAAGTTCGGGGACTGAAAGTTAACCTTATTTCGCCGCTTTTAACTAAATACGTCGGAATTGCTGTCAACGAAGACAAAAAAAATAAGATCAATAATGCCATTAATACAATTATTAATCAGCGGTTGCAGAAAGAGCAAAAACACGAAATTAAAAGTTTGATTTTTGAGGAAAAATTAAAGCGTGAGATTATGAAAATTTTAAAACAGGAACTGAAAACTGTGCCTTTAATTGGTTTAAAGATTATTGAAAAAGTCTAAACAAATTGTCGTTTATCCAGGATTTTTTAATCCATTACAAAAACAGCATGAAAAATTAATCAGATGAGTGATTAAACAGCCTCAATATGCGGAAATTTGAATTTTTTTAAATCCGCAAACGAATTACAAAGATTATCTTTTAGATTTTAAATTACGCTGGCAAATTATTAAGCAAGTCTTTGCCAAGGAGCGAAAAGTGGTTGTTAAAACCAGCAAGATTCCTTATTTAACCAATCAATTATTCAAAAAACTACACCATGAAAATAAACAAGAATATCAATTTTGATTCCTTTTAGGCAGTGATAATTGAAATAATTTGGCAGAATGAGAAGAAGGTGAAGAGTTGAAAACACAAACCCATTTTTTAATTGCAAAACGAAAAGGATTTGCGGTTAAATCCCAATCTTTACCGGTTGGAACTAAACAACGTTTCCTGCCGTTGAAAGCCCAAAATATTAATAGTAGTGCGATACGAAAAGGCGAAGGATGAACATGATTAAATATGAAAACACGCCAACTTATTTTCCAACAAGGTAATCAATTTTTGCTTTGGTTGCTAAAAGAAAATTTAAGCACGGAAAAGTTTGCACATATTAAAAAGGTATGCCAAACAATGCAAAAACTCAACGATTATTATCATCTAAAGCAAAAACCAGAAGCAATTAAAATGAGCGCTTGATTTCATGATTGAGCAAAAGACTGAACAAAAAAACAAACGCTGGCGTTTTACCAGCAACACCAACTATCAACAGCAGTTCTAACCAAGTTACCCTTTTCGGTTTGACACAGCAAAAGCAGTGCCTGATATCTAAAAAAAGAATTATGCTATCATAACCAAGCGGTTTTCAGAGCGATTATGGCCCATACAACCGCGGGAAAACGAATGAGTTGTTTAGCTAAACTTTTATTTGTGGCCGATAAAATTGAGCCAACTAAAACAACTAATCAAGCGCAGTGATTACGCAACCAGGTTTCGCAACGAAGATTTGAACAACTTTTTCGAATGACATTAACAAACGTTGTCAAAAATTTAGAATTAACAGGAAAAAAACCAACTGCTGAAACAATGGCGGCAGTCAAACAATATCTAACGTAAAATTGGCAGCAGTAGTAGGAATCGAACCCACATCAACAAATCTGGAGTTTGCTGTTTTACCATTAAACTATACTGCTATTGATTGAAGTTGATACAGTTGCGTAACGGTTTGCGTTGGTTTTTTTAAAACACTAAGTTTTATTTTAACAGTTAAATAGTTGCGGGAATAGGAAAAAGCAACTTTGTAATCATAAAAACTAACTTGGTCACGAATGGCGGTTAAAACATATTTTTCGAACTCTGATTGATTAATGACAGGACGAAGATGATACTGATTGCGGGTTTGATATTCATATTGTAGTTTTAAAAACGGAAATAAATTAGTGGTTGGCGGAAATAAGCGGCGTAGAAAAGTTTGTAAAAACGGTTTTAATTGCTTTCAATTATGAACTTGTTCGGGAAAAGAAGGGTGCTTTTTCACTTGATATGTCTTTGTTTGTTTGGAACTAGCTTTGCGTAAAGTTTGGTTGGTGGAAACAAATTGAATAATGTTTTTTTCCAGCACAAAAAAATAAAAAAAGAGACCGAAAAAGGCAAGAAAAAAACTTAAAAGGAGCAAGGCGCGTCAATTTTTAAACACAGTTTTTGCCTGCCAAACGGTCAAATGATTTTACCTTGAATGCGGTCGGAAAATTTAAGCAATAAAAAATTGTTAAAATTCAATCCGGTTGTAAGTTTTCGGGCGCCACCAAAATCCAACTTTGATTTCAAAGATTATCAAATTGAATCGGTTGGTTTCATTTCAAAGCTAAATTAATTTTATCTTGCAAGACTAAAGTAGTTTGCAAATTAAAATGAAGGTGTGGTGTAGTCTGGGAGCTTAGAAACAAACCTTGCGGGTTAATTTGATTGGAAATAAAAGGAAAAAGATTATTGTTTTTCGTTGAATGAGCAACCAAAAAGTGTTGAAACAATAATTTCCCATCCGAGTTTGGAACAGTGGTTAAAACTAACTTGCCGGGCAAAGTGGTGTTTGAATTAGAATGCTGTTGAATAATGGTTTTTAACTGTGAAACCGGCAAAAGGGAAAATTGAAAGCGGAAACGCGAAAATCAATCGGTATATCACTGGTACAAATTGCGACTTTTCAACAGTAAACGTTCGAAGAATGAAGTTTTTATTCATGGCTCAACTGCCAATTCAAACAAACCGTCAAACGGAGTTTGAAACGGATAACGAGTTTTCAATTCCGAACGAATCGTAAAGCGATGATTGGCAAGCGTATCAATTAAAGTCGGTTTTCCCAACCGAAAGCGGAACCATGTTAATGTTGGAAGAGTAAAAAGTAAGCGTTGATTGGGTGGCAATTGTAAGCGATCAGCTTCTCAACGGGAAGGAAGCAAAAAATCAAGGCGGATTTTACCGGTTTGACTGGTAAAGCGAGCGTCATCTTGTGGAGATCAACTAAGTAGGAGAGTGTTTTTTTGCGATGAAAGCAGACAGCGGGTCGGAAGTAAAAATGGTTCTTGAAAAAGAAAGTTGAAATGATAAGGACTGTTTAAAACATCAGTATATTCTGGTTCGGCTAAATATTGACCAAACTGACGAATTTCCAGTTTCATCGCAGCCGATAAATTGCGTTTTAAAACGCAATTTTTAGTGTGAGAATTGAGCACTGCTAAAAATTGAAAACGCATGCGTTGAAAAGCAGCGTGGAGTTGGGAAATATTTAAACTTAAATTTGCGGTTAAAAACTGAAAGCCTAATCAAAATTGGAAAACTTCACCCTTTTTTAAACTCATTTCCGGAAGAAAGTTAAAAAATAAAAACGGTAAAGTGAAAAAAGCATTCGGTTTAATTGTATCGTAATCAGAATCAGTAATGGTAGCACCAGATCATTGGGTTTGGATTTGGGCGATTGGTAAAGCAACGGGAAGAGTAGTGGCGGAAGAAAGCATAAATGCAGTATGACCAAAATTTGCTTTCTCGAGGGGCAAAAATTAAGGGAAAATTTTTTAATTTGGTTAAAAATAAGTGCGTTTAATAACTGCGACCAAACAACGCCAAATACTGCGTTTTAGTCTGACAACGAAAACATTTTAGCATCCCTTTGGTCGACATTAATAACCGAGAAGTCGTATTGGTATCGTTTTTAATCGCTAATTCACATTCTGTCGTATTACAAAATGGAGCGGAATAGGCCGCGATTTTCGGGTTGGTTTTTTGATATGCTGCGTAACTACTAAGTTCAACTACCCGGTCGGTGTGGTGTTTTTGGGCATGAGCAAACAAGATTTGATTATATACTTTAAAAAGAGTGCTAACTTTTAATGGTCAATCAACCAGTGGGGCAACGGCGATCTGGGTTGGTAAATTACGAATAGTATAAGAAATTGTTTGCCGTTCCATTTCTAACCGTCCAATTACAATTTGTAATGGGACACCACGTTTGGCATAATAAGTTTGTCAATAATTAAGGGTTTTTTTGCTTGCTTGCACATCAAGATATAAAAAGCGATAAGCATCAAGGAGTTCACAAAAATGATCAATATAGGTTTGCAGTTTGGCACGAACAGAAGGATTTAAATTAACCGGTAAATAACCTAAAACGACGATTTGAATTTTACTTAAATAAGAGGGGAAACGTAAGCCATATTGATCCATATGCGTCATGATTAAACCAGCCAGCAAACGGGTCGAAACACCTCATGAAGTTTGATGCGGATGCTGAAAATTATTTTGCTGATCAAGAAACTGAACTTGAAAAGCTTTACTAAAATTTCGATCTAAATGATGGGTCGTTGCCATTTGTAAAAACTGGCCATCAGGCATTAAAGCTTCCAAAGTTCAACTTGTTTTGGCGCCGGCAAATTTTTCTAAGTTAGACTTGGCGCCGGCAAAGACAGGGATAAACAAAAAGTTGCTAATTAAATCCTGATAAATTTGAAAAATTTGATTCCCAAATTGAAGCGCATTCGCTTGGTTAAGATGTAACGTATGTCCTTCCTGTCATAAAAATTCTGTGTTGCGGAAAAACGGTTTGGTGTTTTGTTCTCAACGTCAAACGTTCGTTCATTGGTTAAGCAAAATTGGTAAATCACGGTAAGAATGTAAGATTTGTTTAAAATATTGGGAAAAAATCACTTCCGAGGTTGGCCGCAAATAAAATGGTTGTTGAAGTTGAAGATCACCAGCCGCGGTAATTTTTAAAACCTCCGGGGCAAAACCGGCAATATGACGATGTTCTTTAGCTAGTTCCGCTTCGCTAATAAAACTGGGAAAAGCAACATTTTCAATCCCTAAACTGGCAAAGCGTTGCTCAAGAAAAGTTTGAATTTGCTTTCATAATCAAAAACTATTAGGCGTAAAATAAATTGTGCCTTTAATTGTTCCATACTGAATAAAATTGGTTTCCAGAAGGAGTTGCGAATAATCTGCAAAAGTAAAGGAGGTAAAAGGGGATGCTTTTTTATTCATATAAATTAGTCATAATTCCCAGCATTTGGTTTTTTTGGCGGTTCAATTTTAAGATAGTGATTTTACAACCTTCAATCCGGCGGTGTAAAAAGAAGTTAATCGCAATTTGCGGGCGGTTTAAGGGATTAATGCCCCGTTTGGAAGTGGAAATTGTTTGGAGGAATTTTTCAAACTGCACAGCGCTCGCTCTGGCCATTAAACGTAACAACAAGGGCAATGTATTGCGATGCTGATTGATAAACCATGGTTTTTGTTCAAAGTAAAAACGCTTGCTTTGAAAGTTATAGGTAAAACTGGTTGCAATTAAATTACGATAGTATTCTTTGGTGCTAAATTGACGGTTTAAGAATCAATATCCCAATAAAGACGCAATTAAACACAAGTTCATGACAATTAAGAAAATTGCAATTGCCAGATAAAAATCCATAGGCGTTTATTTTAAAGGAAAACTGTGAAAATTTGCATAAATTTTAAAAACCAACGGTAAAGGCGGTGTGATTTAGCAAGCGGGTTTTCCTTGATTAAATATGAATTGTGAAAAACATCGGCTAAAAAGGTTTTTTGTAACTTTTTATTTACCGCGGAATCAAAAATTAAAAGCGTTGTTTGGTAGCAATAATAAAATGAGGTGAAATCAATGTTGGTGGTTCCAATGCTAACAAAATCATCATCAATGATAATTAATTTCGAGTGTAAATAAGCTTGGGCAAATTCATAAATTTTAACTCCGGCGCGTAATAATTCATCATAATGTAATCGGGATAAATTGACCAAAAATTGAAAGCCAGCAAAGTTGTGCAGAATAATGCGCACATCAACTCCGTTCAAAGCAGCGTTAACCAATGCCTTATTTAATTCATTATCAATAAAAAAATAGGGTGTTGTGAATCAAATGCGTTTCTTAGCACGCACAAATAAATTAAAAAAAACATCACGATTAACCGGTTGAAGTTGACTTGGCCCATCATCGGTGACTTGCATTCAGGTTTGGGTGTTAATTGGCTTGGTGGTAAGTAAATTTCTTTTTAAACGATTTAAAATTGGTTTAAACGGGGGATCAAACAGACTTTCATTCGTACAAAGCAATCAATCTTTTCAAAAAATCAATTCTAAATCACTGGCCGCTGTACCTTCCAACCGAACATCAAGATCGGCAAAATAACCAAACTTAGAACTTAAATTCAAATATTCATCACCGATGTTCGAGCCCCCCGTGTAAGCAATTTTGCCGTCAATAACAATATCTTTTCGATGATTACGATCTAAAATATTCGGGAGAAACGGCGAGATCGTTCCAAATGATTTTAAAATGGCACCATGCTGTTTTAAAGGAAACGCAAATGATAAAGTAGAATGGGTTGCGGTCCCAAATGCATCATAAATAATTCTCACTTCCACACCCTGTTGTAGTTTTTGAATCAATAACCGTTTTAAGATGTCCAAATATTGTCCATCGCTAAAAATATAAAAATTGAAATAGATATAACGTTTGGCCCGTTTTAAATCTTCATGTAAACGCTTCGTTTTCATGATGGGATGAAAAAAAAGTTCAAGCTTGGTTTGATTGGAAAACGGGAATAAGGCAAAATGCTTGGAAAACTGAGCAAATGCTTGAACTCTTGCCGGTAGCGAAGTTTTTTTGGTGCGCAATTGAGTTAAAAGGGCTTGAAAGGGTGCATATTTTTTTTCTCAACGTTGCAGTTTGCTTTCAAGGTTGCGCGGGCGTTCAATAATGAAAAAAGCGTACAACCCAAGATAAGGGAGTAAAACAATTGTAATAATGAGTGTTAGAGAATATTGGGTATACCAACCACTAAAAATGCTAACGACAATGAAAAGAGCACAAATTAAATAATGAAGCGCAAAAAAAAGCACTCAAAACCATCAGTATCGGGCGAAAAAGTAAAATAAGGTGGCAAAAACCCCAAAGAAAATTAGGATCAAAAAAACAAGCGAAAGGGCGAAAATAAGATAACTTAAACGAATCCGTTTCATATGATGGAAAAGTGGCGGAGCAAATGGGATTTGAACCCATGCGCCAGGAGAATTCCCGACCTAACTCATTAGCAGTGAGCCCTCTTAAACCGAACTTGAGTATTGCTCCAAATCAACGATAGGAATGAGAAACAACGGCAAATTAAAGCCTTGCCTAATAGTATATGCTAATTCTTGGTAAAAGGACGCTTTTTTGCAACTGATTGGTTTCAAAAAGTAAGAAAAAATTCTTCCCAATAACGCATAATCCGCCGACTTAATTCGGTTTGATGATCATAACCTAAAAGGTGTAATAAACCATGCAAAAGCAAATAACGACTTTCCCGGTGCAAAGAATGCTTGAAAAGGCGAGCCTGGACTTGAATTTGCGGTCAGGACAGAAAGACTTCCCCTAACAAAGAATTAGTTTGATCAACCTCCGCAAAGGCAGCATAGCGAAAACTTAAAACATCAGCCGGGCGCGCTTTAAATGGATAATGCGTTTTGGCAATGGTTTGCATTTGGGTGGCATTAATAACATTGACATTCACAGTTCCGGTTAAAGGCAATGGTAAATGCTGTAGCAAGCAAAGCGCTAGCGGTTCTAACTGCTGTTGTGTAACCGGAAATGCCTGACAACTTTGATTCTGATAGAACAATTTAATTGCAAATGCAACCATTTTAACTTGCTGATTTTTTTAGATTATCAACATCAGATTTTAGTTGGTTATGCTGTTTTTTTAGATCCTCGTGTTTATCACTTAAATCTTCAATCGTAACGGTATTGGTTTGATGTAATTCATTCGATGTTTTCAGTTGCTGTTGGTTTTGGCGATGAATTTCATACATTCCAATCATTAAAGCGACAATAATCGCGATAAATCAAAAACCTAAAATTAAAAAGCCAATTTTTCTGTACATTGTTTATTCCCCCACACTCTTTGCTCTCTTTCCTATTAAACGTAATTGATTGTCTAATTTACTTCAACAAATAAGCGTTAAAGAAAAGGGGAATTGTATCATTGTTTCAAACAACATCATTTTAATTTTTGGTGACCCATGGGAGATTCGAACTCCCGCATGCCAGAATGAAAACCTGGTGTGTTAACCACTTCACCAATGGGCCAAAATGGCGCCCAATACTGGACTTGAACCAGTGACCTCTTGCTTAACAGGCAATCGCTCTAACCAACTGAGCTAATCGGGCGGACCAAGAAGATAAGCCAAATCGCTCATCCTTTTTTAGTATATCTGTTTTTTAGCGAAATATGAAAAACTTGTTTTATAACACTTAAAGTGTTATAAACATAAAACACCAGCAAAGCAGAAAAGCAAGCAGAATAATTGGATGCTGGAAAAGATCAGAAAATGCGCAGATTTCTCAATAGTAGATTAAAATATCTTATTGCATTGAATTAAGGATTAAATTGGATAATTCATTATGAATAAAAAAATAACCCCTTTTGGGGAACAAGCAACTCCAAATCGCTTAACGTGAGCAACATTTCTACGTTATTTAAAAAAATACGGTTGGTTTCTTGTCAACAGTGAAATTTATTCCGGGATTGCTAATAGTTATGATCTTGGTCCGTTTGCGACCCATTTAAAAGCAGCATTGATTTCCGATTGAAAAACTTTTTTTCTTAATGTTCATGAGCAAATGTATTTAATCGATGCTAGCCTGCTTTTGAAAAAACCCGTGCTGGAAGCAAGTGGTCACCTGCAACGGTTTCATGATTACATTTTAACTTGTCAAAACTGCCAAAAAACGATGAAGGTTGATGAAGTATGACCGCAACTTGCGGTTAATAAATTAAATTATGCGGAAATCAAAGCGCAATTAGCAAAAGTAAAGGAGGCAAAATGCCCCTTTTGTCGACAAACCTTGCCCAAACAGTCGATGAAACAACTAGAACTTTTATTTTCAACTGGACTTGGAGTTGATCCAATGCAACAACAAAAAGTTTATTTACGACCAGAAACTGCTCAAAATATCTTTACTAATTTTCCGCATTTGGTCAGACTTTTGCGCCTGCAATTACCGTTTGGAATTGGCCAAATTGGGAAAGTTTTTCGCAATGAAATGACCACTGAACACTTTGTTTTTCGCACCTGTGAATTTCACCAGATGGAAATTGAATTTTTCTTTGCGCAAGCGGAAGAGGCGGAAAAATGATTTCAGTTTTGAAAACGGCAAATTAGCGCCTTTTTGAGGAAGGTTTTACAATTAAAAAGAAGCAATTGAAGAGTAAGAACCCACCACAAAGATGAATTAGCTCATTATGCGCAAAAAACGGTTGATTTTGAATTTGCCTTTCCCTTTGGTTGAAAAGAATTATGGGGTCTAAGTGATCGAGGGAACTACGATTTAACCAAGCATGAAAAACAAAGCGGGGTCAAAATGAATCCATTAGCAAAAACCAAGCAACCACTACCATATGTGATTGAACCATCGGTCGGCATCGAACGATTAATGTTAGCTTTGCTTTACGATAAGCTTAGTGTAAACAAAACCCGTTTCACCTTGGCTTTGCCGTGAAAATATGCTTATTATCAGATTGTTGTTCTACCACTGACAGAAAAATTGAGTTCGCAAGCAGAAACCTTGTTTAAACAATTAAAACAAAAGTGACGCGTTTGTTTGGATGTGAAAAAGAGCATTGGGAAACGTTATCTCTATCATGATGCGATTGGCACTTATTATGCGTTAACAATCGATTTTGAAAGTCAAGCGAGCGCCAGTGTGACAATTCGCGAACGCGATAGTAAAAAGCAACAGCGAATTGCTTGGAAGGATTTGCCAGGTTTTTTGGCGCACAAAGATAATGAATAAAATCACTGCCATGATTGTCGAGAAAGTCGATCTACTCAATTATATTCAACAGGTTTTAGAAGTAAAGCAAAAAGGCAATAATTGAGTGGCGGTTTGTCCTTTCCATGACGATCATAAACCTTCGCTGGCAATTTCACCAACCAAAAAAATCTTTAAATGCTTTGCCTGTGGGGTTGGTGGAAATGTGCTTGATTTTGCGATGAAATGAACTAAATGTGATTGAAAAACGGCGGTGCAAAAATTAAATAGTCAGTTTGCGTTAAACTTACCTTTCAAAACCGAGCTTAAGCCACGCAATCCAAAATTGGAAGCGCAAAAAGAATTATTAATTGATGCGCAAAAATGATTTCATTTGCTCTTGCAAAATCAAGCAAGTAAGCAACCGGATTTACAAGCTTTTTTGCAAAAACGCAGGATTAGTTTGGAAATGATTGAAAACTGAAAACTAGGATTTGTTGAACCAAAGTGGAATTTATTGGCATTTTTAAAAAGTAAAGATCATAAGCAGGCTGATATTTTAAACAGTGGTTTGTTTGTTGTGACACCACAAAATCAGATTTATCCGTTCTTTCAAAACCGCTTATTGTTTGCGGTTTACAATTCTGACAAGGAATTAGTGGGGTTTGTCGGACGAAAATTAGATGAACAAAACGAAAAGGAAATGAAGTATTTAAGTTTTCCCACAACCGCTTTGTTTCGGAAAAATGAATTACTGTTTAACTTTGAACACGCCACAGAAGGACGCAAGCGTCATGTTTATTTGGTGGAAGGAATTTTAGATGCGATCCGCATTCAAATCCAAAACCAACCTGCATTGGCATTGATGGGAACAAATTTAAGCTCTAAACAAAGAGAACTTTTAACCACCCATTTTGAAGAAGTGATAATTTGACTGGATAATGATCAAGCCGGATGGGAAGCAACATTAAAAGTGGCAACGCATTTGGCAACAACCAAGTTACGTCTGAAAATTGTCCAAAGTGATGAGCAAGGCGATCCGGATCGTTGAATTTTAACCCATCCAAACAAGTCTTTACCGGAAGGAATCAGTCTGCTAAATTGATTGTTTGCCCAAAAAATTACTTGAACCGTTGCGAATAAACAAAAATACCAACAGATTATGAAAGATTTTTGGACTCAAAGTGATCTTGATAGTCAAGAAAAACACCGCGCGATGATAAAGAAAATTTATGGATCAAACTGGCTGGAAACGCTCAATAATTACCAAGACAAAGAAGTCGAACCATTCCCGTTCCAACCCCGATTATCAAATCACTTTAATTTAGAAGAAAGTGCCCTTTGATTATTGTTCTTCTTTGCCCCTGATATTTATCAAATTTTTAAAGACAAAGGGTGAAAATTTAGTGATCCGACATTACAAAAGCAACTTTATTTGATCGGAAAATGGTACAATATGAAGGAAGCAACCAAATCACCGGTGACTTTATTACAATTTCTTGATCAACAGTTGGAATTTAATCCTTCAAAGGGGAACATTTTGGCGCTTTTGCAGGAAAATAAAGCATGAATAAAAGATATTGATAATCGTTTTATTAATGATTTATTTAATAAATTTGCCCACCAGCAAGAAGAAGCAAACCAGCCGGCATTAATTAATCTTTCCTTTCAGGAAATTAGCCAACTGTGAAAAGAGAAAAAAGTTAAACGTCAAAAGCATGAATACATCAGTACAAATTGAAAAAACCCGTTTGGAATGATTGAAACGAACACGTCAGCGCCAACTCAGAAGTCTTAATGCGCTGGAAAAAATTGTCTGGTTTTTGAAAACAGACCAGATTCAAACTCTGACAACAACCGAATGAAACAACATTCTGATCACGTTTAAATTAAGTGCTAATTGAGAAGCGCTTTTAAGGGATGAATTAAATTATCATAAGATTAAACTCGGCCAACAACCTTTTCCTACTAGGCGTTGAACTCCTTGTCGAAGTTGAGATTTTAACCAAAAATTTCGGATTAAACAGGAAAAACTCGATCAAATTGATTGAAAATCAATTAGTGATGCCAAGATTTTAACATTTGAACAGGAAAAAGAATTGTTTCACATTTATCGCACCGCAACCAAGGTGAAAGATCGTGAATTGGCCAAAAAACAAATTATTCATCGTAATCGTAAGTTGGTTGTTTCGCTTTGTAAAAAATATCATAGCCGGGGATTAAGTTTTAATGATCTCAAACAAGAAGGCGAACTCGGATTATTGAAAGCAATTGAAAAATTTGATTATAAACGCGGGTTTAAATTCTCGACTTTCTGTGTCTGATGAATTCGGCAAACAATGACGAGAGCAATTGCCGATCAAGCGCGGATTATCCGGATTCCGGTCCATATGATCGAACGAATTAATAAAATTTCCGCAATTGTCAAGCTTTTAACTCAAAAGTTAGGTCGACCACCAACGGAAGGCGAAATTCTTGCCAAGGATCAAACCTTAACGCTGGATAAATTACGGAAAATCAGACGCTATGCCACTTATACCAAAATCATGGAAAAAAAAGTTAAAGACAAACAGGATACGGAATTTGGTGATTTTTTAGTCGACGAAGTGATTAGTTCGCCAAACGAATTGGACAATGAAGAACAAATTATTAAGAAAACAGATGAAATGATCATTAAATTTTTAACGCAAAAAGAACAAGCAATTGTCAGGATGCGGTTGGGAAAACCACCCTTGACAATGGAAGGGTTTTTAAAACTAGTCGAAAAAAAACAACTGTACTTAAAAGTGCTTGATTTTATCTACCAAAACGGCATTAGTCAGAAAGTTAAAATTAGTCATTTAATGCCTTTGTTGGCAAAAACGGAACATAAATGGTTAAAAGACCAAATTATGCGGTTTGGAAACGAACGCAATACTTTAGAAGAAACCGGGCAAAAATTGAAAATTACCCGCGAGCGGGTACGGCAAATTGAAACGAAAGCATATCGAAAATTACGTAATCATCGCCATTATGTGAAAGGATTTAAAAATGAACTGGAGTAAGGAAACAAACCGCTTTCAAACCTGAAAAAAACGCTTTCAAATTGAAAAGCAACAATCCTGAGGTCTAAGTAGCGAATTGTTTTTATTGAACCAAAAATATGTCTTGCGGCAAGCCAGATTAGATCATCCGTTTACCGATTATCAGCAGGAAATCATCTTGTTAACGCATTTAAAAACAACAACGATTTCCCCCAAAATATATGCGCTATGAACTGATGAAACTGCTTTTTACGTCGTCACTAAATACATCAAAACCTTAGAAACGGAGCCATTAAATGCAAGACGCTTAAAACGGTTGAGCCAATTAATTTTCCGTTTCCAAAAAATTAAAGTTCCAACCATGAAAAAATTTGCCTTTAAACGGAACTTAGAATTGCATCTTCAGCAGGCTAAGCAAACCTTGTCAGGTCAAATTAAAGAAATTTACATGGTTTTGGAACAGTTTTTAACAACTTGACAACCTGGCAAATGAGTTTTAGCACACAATGACTTAGTTTTAGAAAACGTTCTGTTTGCGCCAACGCGA
Organism: Mycoplasmatales bacterium; assembly: GCA_965196725.1. GTDB lineage: Bacteria > Bacillota_I > Bacilli_A > Mycoplasmatales > MT37. The sequence goes on along the minus strand of OZ239770.1, from coordinate 242,848 downwards.
ACCTATTTAATTGATTTTGAATATGCTAGTTATAATACTCCGTTTTATGATCTTGCCTGCGTGATTGCGGAAAATGAATTGTGAAAGCAAGCAAAATTATGAAAACTAGCCCTTAAAATGTTTCGAATTACAAAGGCAAAAACAGCAAAAATCGTTGTTTTTTTAACTTTATATCGTCTCTTGATTGGTTATTTATGAGCAAGTGCTTATTGAAAGCAAACGAATGCCAAGAAATATTTTACGTTATTCTTGCGCAAAGAAGCAGAAATGCTTGAATTTTTTCGGAGAAAGGTTGTGCTTTTTTTGAAAAAAAGGTAAAATAGGATTATATTTAGTAGCAAAACTTAAAAGTAGTTATGAGTGAAGCATTAAAGGTTGTCAAACCACAAGCAGAGAAAAAAGAACCCAAACAATTTGCAATTTTTGAACATCGGAACCAACAATATAAAGTCAAAGTTGGTGATGTGATTGAAACAGCGTTTGATCGAAGCATGACAATTGAAAAACCACTCCTTTTTGAAAAGGTGTTGGTTTATAACGAAAAAATTGGAACGCCCTATTTAAAAGGGTGTAGGATCCATGGCACTTGTCTGGAAAAAGGTGGCAAGCACAAAAAAATCATTGTCTTCAAATACAAAGCAAAAAAAAATTATCGGGTTAAAACGGGATTCCGTGCCCGTTATAACCGGGTACGAATTGATAAAATAGAAGGATAACAGAATGCTTTTTTACACAGATTTACAGTTTTTTGCGAAGAAAAAAGGAGCTGGTTCAACTAAAAATGGTCGCGATTCACGCCCAAAAAACCTTGGCATTAAAGTTGGCGATGGTGAATTTGTTAAAGTTGGGCGTTTACTATATTTGCAACGAGGAACCAAAATTCATCCCGGAAAGAACGTTAAACGCGCCAAAAACGATACTTTATATGCTTTAAAACCTGGTTTTGTTCATTTTCATTATCTAACTCGCAAGCGAAAAGCAGTTTCGATTGTGGAAAATAGAATAAAATAAAGGTCATGCGGAGAATTTATGCGGGATTAATTGCTTTAATTAGTCTAATGGTCATGACGCCATTTTTCTTTGCCGCCAGTTGTGTTTTGAATAAAGCAGACAATGTTATCGGGTGAAATATCACCTTTTTAGAAAAACAACTTACAGACAAGCAAACGTTTGTCTTTTACTACGGAACAGATCGTTGTTTTAGTTGTCAAACCGCTAAAAAAGCTTTGAAAGAAAGCAGCGCCTGACAGGAAGCAGTTAAAGCATTCAAAAAAGCGCAACAGCAAAAATTTGCTGTTTACTGATATTCAGAATACATTTATCGACCGCAAGGGCAGAAACGGCGTGATTTTGATCAAAAATTAATTCAATTGTTTGAAAAACAGCAAATTAAAAACGGCAAAGCACTCGTTAAAAGTGGAGTTCCGTTGATTATTTTTTTTAAAGATGGACAAAATGTTAATGAACTTAATGCTTGAAAAGGTCCAAACAAAATCGCCGATTTAGTTCAAGGATTAAAGGATTTAACATAGATGGAAAGCAAACTGACCGAACGGCGGATTAGCATTTTAATGCCGCCACCAAATGTAACCGGTGCTTTACATTTAGGCCATGCATTAAATAATTTCCTGCAGGATGCCTTAGTTCGCTATCATTTTCTCCGAAACGATCAAACAGTTTGAATTCCCGGGTTTGATCATGCCGGAATTGCCACCGAGATAATGGTGCGAAAATGAATCGCCAGCAAGCGCTTACAGGTTAAAAACAAAGCAGAATACGCCCAATTATTTAAACAATGAACAAGCGAACAACAAGCGAAAATTCGCCAACAATGAAAAAAATTAGACCTAAAAATTAATCCGGAATATGAAACCTTTACCCTGGAACCAGCTTTTCAGAAGGTAGTTTTGGAAGCGTTTGTTCATTTATACGCCAAACAATTAATTTATCGTGCTGAAACCCTTGTCAACTGAGATCCATCCTTACAAACAGCAATTGCTGATATTGAAGTTGAACATCGGCAACAAGCAGCAACGTTATATTATTTCAAATATCAATTAGCAGATGATCACAAAGACTATTTGTTAATTGCGACAACACGACCGGAAACAATTTTTGCAGATCAAGCAGTCATTGTCAATCCGAATGATAAACGATATCAAAAATATCATAATCGCCATGTGATTAATCCGTTCAACCAACAAAAACTCCCAATCCTAGTCGATAGCAAGATTGCGCTCGATTTTGGAAGCGGGGTGTTAAAATGCACCCCCGGACATGATTGAACAGATTGGGAGTTAGGGCAAAAATTTCAGTTAAAAGCAATCAACTGTTTTGATCAAAAGGGCAGATTAAACGCTTCCGGCTTGCAATATGCCAAGCAAGACCGTTTTCAAGCACGTCAAGCCATGGTTAAAGCTGGTTGAAAAACAGGTTTGATTGTTAAAAGCGAGATATACGAGCAGCAAATTCCTTATTCCAGCCGGAGTGGAGTCGTTGTTGAACCAATGCTTTCGACCCAATGATTTTTAAAAACTAAACAATGGGGACAGGCATTGCGGAAAAACCAGCAACAGTTGCAGATTCAACCCGAAAAATACCGCAAGTATTTAATCAATTGGTTGGAGAAAATGCATGATTGATGTATTTCCCGCCAGTTGCAATGAGGACATCAATTACCGGTTTATTTTCATCGTCAGACAAAGGCAATCAAAGTCAGCAAAACACCATTGCCAACTCAGACGTGAAAACGGAGCACCGATGTTTTAGATACTTGATTTTCCTCTGCTTTATGAGCAGTAGCTAATTTTGGGTGAAAATTTCCGGGGCGGGAAAAAATCAAACATTTATATCCAATTACATATCTTGTTACCAGCTATGACATTATTTTCTTCTGAGTACTGAAAATGATCTTTTTTGGAATAGAATTTCAACAACAATTACCATTTAAAAAGATCATTATTCATGGTTTAATTCGGGCGGAAAACAAGCTTAAAATGTCCAAGAGTCGCGGGAATGTTGTTGATCCAATGCACCTCATTGATCGTTATGGAATTGATGGATTAAGATGACTTTTTCTTACCGGCTATAAAATTGGTGATGATTGGCAATTTGAGACGGAAAAATTGGTTCAAGCGCAACAATTTGTCCATAAAATTCATCACATTGGCAAGTTTTTAAGGGGGTTTTGCCCGGCAGAAGAAACGAAAAAACTGACAACAATTCAACATCCCTTCAATGCTTGATTATTGGAAGAACTGCAACTGGTGGTCAAAAAATATGAAAGTTATTTCCCAAAATTACAATTTACCCTAATTGGGGAACTTTTACATGATTTTATTGGGAAAAAGTTTTCCAATTTTTACCTTCGGTTTGCAAAAGGATTAAAAACAGGCGAAGCAAAAGCAGAAACAATTGCCTTTTTGCAATTGGTTTGAAAACGTCTCCTTTATTTGCTTCACCCTTTTATCAGTCAAAGTAGTAGTCAGTTGTTTAAGCAAATGTTTGGAACCAAACTAAGTCCAAACGAACGGGAAAAAATGCGGTGGCCAAAAAACACTTGTCAAAGTACAATGGGACAAGTTTATGAAACAATTTTACGGCAAAGTCTAGTGTTAAACCAGAAAAAAAGGGATCACAACCGGGAAAAATTAATTTTGGAAACTGAAGTTGCTTTAGCAGAGAAAGAAATTGCCAATTTGAATGACCTATTAGCAACGCAAAATTTCAGCATTGGAAAAGTAAAAAACGCTAAATTAACCAAGTTACAAATGGAAAATCCCAAAGAAAAAGCTGATCAGGCAATGGTTGCAGCAAAAATTGCCTTTTTTGAAGCGGAAGTGGCAAGAAGTGAAAAAATCTTAGATAACCAAAGTTTTCTTGCCAATGCGAAACCGGCAATTGTGAAAGTCGAACAACTAAAATATCTTCAATATAAAAAAGAGTTAAAATTTTGAAAAGCAAAATTAAAATTCTAACAAGATTATAACCAAATTCCCCGCCCGCATTTTTGTATATTAAAAAGATGCGAAAATGAGTAATTAAGCTCAAAACATGCTGTAAAGAAAGTATTTAAATATTTTTGAAGTTGCCAAAAAAATAATTTTTTATTTTAATGTCGATTTTTTATTATTACAAAATCCGTTGTAGTCGTAAAAAGTGTCCAAGAATAGTTGTTGCAAAATATTGGAATTTTTCTTCTTTAATTCTTCAACAACAGTATCTTTTTCAGAGAAAACAGTTAAATTTCTCTCCTTTGATATGTCTTTTATGATTTCAAGAATTGCTGAAATTAAATTTTTAAACGCTTCTTTTTGACCTGTGACAATTTCATAGAACTTATCAAGTGATATTTTTCTTATTCTATCATTAGAATATTTTTCCCCATCAATAGTAATTGTTCAAATAATATTTTGACTTTTCTTGGCTATAACTTCGACTAAAAAACATTTATTATTCTGTGATTCTGCTACTTTGCGCAGCATTTTCAAATATGTTTTTTCTGCTGAACTTGAATTCATAGTATTATGTTTGTTTTTAATCTCAACAAAAATTGTATTTTGACTATTGATTATATCAAAACCACTATTTGGCACAAACCAACCATTAATACATTTAAATACATTGTGGTGAAACTTACCCACTGCATTATTTACTTTTTTATCCCTTTGTCTCATTAATTCTTTTTCAATAACTTTTTCAATTTTAATATTAAAAAATTCTGAATCAAAAGTAAATTTTATTGGATCTATTTTATTGGAATAAAATCTATTTAAATCATACTTTTTTAAAGCTTGATCATACTTTTTAACAACTTCATCTAAAATGAGTTTTTTTAAACACTTATCACTGATAAATTTTAAATATGGCATTATTTCACTATTCCTCCCAAAGATTGATAAATCTTTTCACCTATTCTTCTGGCCATTTCAACTGGTACGGCGTTGCCAATTTGCTTGTATATTTCGTATACTGAACCTTCAAATCTTCACTCATCAGGAAAACTTTGAATTCGCGCATATTCTCTAATTGTGAATGGTCTTGTTTCATCCGGATGACATCTTTCTGTTTGTTTTTGAATTGGTGAACAAGTCAACGTAAGAGAAGGCTCGTCTCATGATAACCTTCTTGCAATTCCTGTTCTTCCACCTGATAAATAATAACTTCTCTTCATATAAAATTTTGCCACATTATTTGGTAAATCACGCCAACATCCTCCTGGCGGAACCATCTTTAAGATATCATGCTTGTTTTTTGAATATTTTAATCCTTTTGAATGGGGAACATTCCTTAAGACATCTTTTAAGGTTAGTTTTTTTAAATTTTTGTTTGGAAAATCAAACTTTAAATTTAAATCCTTTCTAATTCCTATTACGACAATTCTATTCCTTTTTTGAGCTACTCCGTGATCAAGTGCGTTCATGATTTTTCATTTTATTTTGTAATCAAGATTTTCAAGGATTGATATGATCAAATTAAAAGTTTTGCCTTTATCATGTGAAACTAATCCTTTCACGTTTTCGATCATAAACATTTTGGGTTTTACATCTTTGATTATTTTGACCAATGAATAAAAAACAGTTCCTCTTGTGTCATTCAATCCTCTTTTTTTTCCAGAATAACTAAAAGGCTGGCAAGGGAAACCAGCTGATATTAAATCTACTTTATTCACGTCTACATATTTTGAAATTCCCGTATCAGCAATGTTTTTAATATCACAATTAAAAACATTTAATTTAGGTCTATTTTTTTTCAAAGTTTGGCAGGCAATTTTGTCTATATCTATTGCAGCAATAGTGTCAAAACCTGCTTGTTCAAGTCCCAACAGCGTTCCACCCGCACCGGAAAATAACTCTAATACATTTATCTTTTTTTTCATTGAACAACCACGTTAAAAATAACTACGTTTTTAGATCGTTAGTGTATTTAATTTTTTACATCACTATTGTTATTATAAAACAAAATTGTTTGTATTCAACAAACTCTCATAAATTTAAAAAAATAAGCGGATTATGGAATAAGAGAAATTGTTAAATTGAATGCATTAAAACTAAAAAAATGTGCTGGTATTAGTTTTAGTTAAATGATTTTTGGTAAAATGCAAAGTATTATGCAAACAGAAATTATCTTTGGAAGTGATTACGAACTAATTCGGGCAAAAGTACGAAATCTTTTGCAAAAAATGGGCAAAACGCAAGCGGAAACAGAAAAAATCAACTTCGAAGAAAATGATTTTAGCGCGATTATAAAAAAGTTAACAGTCCGATCCTTTTGAGAAGAAACTGTTTTAATTGTTGAACATTTAGAAATCTATCGAAAATGAGGAAAAAAACAACGGGAACGACTTGAGCACGCGATTAATCATAATAAGTTGGCAAAAATTTTAGTTTGATATCAAAAAACAAAGGTAGCAATCGATAATTGACCTTTTGAAGGGCAAATACATGAATTGAAAACTTTTACCACTTTTCAAAAGAAACAAAAAATTGCCAAATTTCTTACTGATGCGAAAGTGATCGGCACATCAAAAGCATTAATTGAAGCAATTAGTCGACGGTTACCAAATAATATTGAAATTATTGAGCGAAATTTGGAAAAAATTAAATATTATGGGGAAAGTAGTTTGGAACCATTAAAAATTGACGATTTAGACCTTGTTCTGGACCAAAGCGCAAATTCTAATTTGTTTGTTATCATTGAAGGTTTAATTTTGAAAAAACCCGCCATTGTGCTTCAAAACCAAATCAAGCAGTTAACAACCGCCAATAAAAACATTTTATTATGATTAAAATTGCTAACTCTTTACAGCAAAACAATTATTGAAATCAAAGTTGATTTTCCCAAAAATTCACTTCTTAAAATTGCGCAAAAGTTAAAAAAAAATCCGGTTTTTATCAGAAAAATGGCAAGTTTTATTCATCTTGTTGAATTGAAATGATTGGAGCAAATTATGGCAACAGTGCAAGAATGAGAGTTTAAATTTCGCAAATGAGGATGAGAAAAAAATGATATGATAAAACTGCTTATTATTGAATTATATGAAAAAGCAAACGCAAACGAGAGTTAATTTCAAAGATTTTTTTCCCTATCTAAAAAAAGATCGACGCATTCCAATCTTTAAATATGTAATTGGGGTTTTAGCTTTAAGTTCATTAAGTTGGTTTTTTCTCGGTAATATAACAATTATTTTTGTTATTCAGGAAACGCAGTTGCAGAAAAATTTTAGTTTTTTTCTTGGCAAAATGCTTGCTTTAATTTATCCAATAGCATTTTTAATTTTTGCAATTCAGGGCTTCAAACAAAACCAATCAGATCGAAAAAAATATGGTTTTTCCAAACTCTATGCCCTTTTTTTGATTATTTATAATTTATACCTCTTTTCGAAAATGATCGTCATTTTAGAACGGGAAGTTGTCAGTAAAGGCGGAAACGAAACAGTGCTAATTATCATTCAAACAATTAATTATTTTAATTGTGCGTTGATTATGCTGATGATCTTGTTAGAACTCGGACTGTTTTTCTTATGACCAAAAATTAGTCAAGTTAAAATTCATAATTTTAACCAAAAAATTTTCGTACAAACAAGAGAAAATTATGTTGCCAAAAAGATTTACCATCATAAGCAATTGAAATTGTAAAATTCGGTTGGCAACGATTGTTGATGTTGGAACCGACCATGGCAAATTAGCGCGCTATCTAGCTCGAAAATATCAAAACAGTATCATTATTGGACTTGATCTACGGGCACATATTATTGAAAAACAACAAGCAAAAAGCAACAATAAAAGGTTTAATAATCTCCACTTTCAGCAAAGTGATGGGTTAAAAGCGGTGAAACAACCAGTTGATTTAGCGATTATAGCGGGACTAGGAGAGCAAACAATCTTAAAGATTTTAAATACTTCCAAGCGGGCAAAATATTATATTTTTCAGTTGCGAAACGAACCAATTGCAATTCGCAAATGATGTCAAAAAAGCAACTATCGGTACCTAAAAGATACAATTATTTTTGATGGAAAACACTACTATCATACGCTTTTTGTCAGCAAGGAAGAAGGAAAGCAATTTGATTCGCTGAATTTACTGTTTGGTGATTATCAACATCGTTCCAAAGAATTTAATCGTTATTGAAAAGAGAAAAAAACTAAACTAGAAAAGATTGTTGGAGACATGCCAAAACCGAAACAGGGAGCATTTTATCAAAGCAAAATTGTTCCGATTAAGAATATAATGTCTAAATAATGAATTATGCCGATTGAAAAGAATTTTTAGAAACAATTGCGCCGCTAAAATATGCCTGACCAACTGATAATCCGGGTCATCAAATGGGTCATTCGAAACGGAAAATTAACCGAATTTTATTATGCTTGGATTGCAGTCCAAAAGTCATTAAAACCGCAATTGATAAGCAAATCGATTTAATTATTAGTTTTCATCCGCTCTTTTGACCAAATCGAATTAAGAATTTAGTAACAGACGAAGATAAAAAAACCGATTATTTAATGCTGAAAAGGGCAAAAATTGCGGTGTTTAGTATGCATACAAACTATGAAAATTGCTTTTTAAGTCGAGAATTAATCGCTAAATTTGCCAATCAAAAGCAGATTCAATCAAAAGATTTAATTAGTACAACGATTTTAAAACCAACCAAGACAATTAAACAAATTATCCAAGAATGTAAAAAGCAGTTTCAAATCAACCACCTCGATTATTGATGTAAGACAAACTTAGCCGTGCCGGTGCGTAAATTAGGTTTAGTTTCTGGTAGCGGCGGGCATGCGCTTGCAAATTTAAAAACAAGCAAACTGGATTTATTAATTACTGGTGATTTAAAATGACATCAATGGCATAAAATTGTTCGTGACCGGCAAAACACCATTGTCGTTGGGCATCATATGGAAGAATTTTTTATTTCCTCCCTAAAAAAGCAAATTAGTTCTCATCCTATTGCAAAAACGGTAGAAATCGGGGCGGTTTATCACGGCAGTTTATTTCACAAGATTTAAAATGATTAAAATTAGCATCCACTACTATTCTGATCAAACAATTAAACAATTAACCGTTCAAGGACATGCCCTGCGGGCAGGAAAAACAATTAACACTGCATGTGCTTGTGTTTCGAATGTTATGTTAGGTTTTTTAAATTGATTGAAAAAGAGTGGGAAAGAAAAATACGTGGCGGAAAAAAGGGTGAAAAAAGGTGATATCATGCTTCGTTTTGAAAATCAATCTAGGCAATGAGCGGCGATTTTAGAATTACTCATCAGTCAATTAAAACTGGCGCATGCTTACTTTTCCAACGAAATTAGTTGGCAGGTTTTCAAATAAACGATTGATTAGCGATGAAAATGGTATCACCATCCCGAACATTTTGGCGGAATAAAAGTTCTTCAATTCCTAAACGTTTTAAATGGCGGTTAAAATAAGTGCGTTCTAAAGGGTTGCTCAAATCATATTTGGCATTCAAATTATTAATTAATCGCCCGGATAAGAATCAAGTATTAGGTCGTAATTTTTGCAAGCGGAGTTCGCGATGAATTTTATATTCAAACAATTGTTGTTGGGGATGATTTTGTAAAGTTAAACCTAAAACAGTTGATCGGTTTTTAATCTGCTGGTAATAATTTGTTAACTCTTTTATAAGGGTTAAAATATTTTCACGCGTGGAAGCGGAAGTGAAAAGGAACGGAAAAGCGGGATAATTTTTGCTGAGAAACTGCTTAAAGCGAGCTTGATTAGCTTTTGCTTCCGGAAGATCAATTTTATTGGCAAGCAAAAAGAGGGGAATCTTTTGAAACAACGGATTATAACGAAATAATTCGTTTAAAATGAGGGTAAAATTGCTGGTTAATTCAGCATAAGGAGTTGCTAAATCAATAACATAAGCTAAAAGTTCACAGCGTTCCGCATGCTTTAAAAACCGGTTGCCTAGGCCCCGATTTAAATGCGCATCGCGAATAATACCGGGTAAATCAGTCACAACTAAATGGTATTTTGGTAAAACACCTAAATTGGGTCGCAAGGTGGTAAAAGCATAATTTCCCACCTTGACTTTTGCTTCGGTTAAAACATTTAAAAGGGATGATTTACCGGCGTTTGGCATCCCAAATAAACCAATATTGGCCAGCATTTTTAGTTCCAAAAAAACACTTTTAGTCTCTCCTAACATCCCCGGTTGGGAAACTGTCGGAAAGCGATTGGTATTGGAAAGAAAGGCAGCATTTCCCTTCCCGCCGGTTCCGCCGTAAGCAACAATAAATTTTTGTTTATCGGTGGTAAAATTACAAAGAAAAAATTTGCGCTCGGAACTTCAAACTAATGTTCCGAGCGGAACACGATAAAGCAAATCAGGGGCTGTTTTACCGTGTTTATTTTTACTGTTGCCGTTTTGGCCGGCCGGCGCAAGAAGCGTGGTTTTAGGAAACTGAAAAGTGCTCAAATTAGCATCGGCAACGAAAACAATGTTAGCGCCGTTGCCGCCGTTGCCGCCGTCAGGATAACGGTGTTTTTGCTGCCAATCTTGAAAAAAACTGACTTTGCCATTGCCGCCGTTGCCGGCGCGGAGTTTAAGAAGGATTTGGTCAACAAATTTCATCCTGCGTTAATCTTCAAACCGATCTTCATTGAGATGATCATAAAAACCTTGGCTAGCAAAATCAGGAAAACGATTCGTTGTGAAACCATCTTTTTCCACTGATAATAAAGCACGATAGCAAGTATCTAATTTTGCATCTAAATCATCAATTTTGGATAAAATCAAGGCTTCAAGTGTAGCGGGATGAACGGGCGAACCAAAGTCCAATTTGCCGTGACTAGCTAAAATACAGTGTTTTAAAAGCAGACTTTTTTGAACTGGTAAATAAGTTTTCATCCCGAGTCTTTCCACTAATTGGGCAGACAAACTGATATGCCCAATTAAACGTCCTTCTACTGTATAACGCGGATCAATAAAACGCGGACTGATTTCCTTCAATTTTCCCCAATCATGAAAAATAATTGCGGTATAAAGTAAACTTTTATCAATTGTTAAATGCCGATAGGTCATTATCACTTGTTCGGCCATTTTTAACATCGTCAAAGTATGTTGCAACAAACCGCCATAAACATTGTGGTGGTTGGAAACCCCGGCACGATGAATTTTAAATTGTTCAACTGTTTTTTGATCAGCCAACAAAGTTTGTAAAAGTGCTTGATAATCTTGATCATCAACTTTTTGAACGAACACTTCGAATTCGTTTCACATCGTTTTAACCGGATATGGGGCATGAAGCAAATAATCTTCTAATTGTGCATCGGTGTTAATTTCATAATTTTCAATTGTGTATTGAAAGCGGTTATTAAAAATTGTTTTCCGGACCAAACAATTCAAAATAATTGTGTTTTCTTTACTTGGATCTAATAAATTCTTTTGATCAAAAAGATCAAAGTTTCATTTCCGGACTGGGAGTTCACCGGTTGAATCAATTAAAATAAATTCTAAGTATTGATTTTGGGTTTTGGTCTTGCGGATTCGAAACCGGGCAGCAATGGCGGTGAGATCAAAAGTGTTGTTTTCTTCACTGCTCATTAAAATTTCTTTGATTTGCATGAATTATTTACCTCATTAGACTACTAATATAGTCTCATTTTATCTATTGCAGACTTTATTATAAACAATAATGGCGAAAAAAGCAGTAATTCGATGTTGAATTAAAAAAGAGCGAAAAAATTATGGAAGTTGGTGCAAAAGAAATCAGTTTATTCTCACCTTATGTTACTTTTTTTCGATTTAGGCCGGAAAGGGGCAATCAGTTATTTTGGGGACGCCCAATTTCAGAAAGTCGAAGCATTTGAAATTAGCAACCGCAAGCAAATCGATAAGATTGAGAAGGTTTTTTTGTGGGTAAAATACTTAGAAAAACAGTTTAGGAAGAGTGATCAAATTCACGACATTGGCTTTTTTTATCCATTCGGAAAAAACCGGCGAACAATTGTTGCTTTAACCATGTTAATGACAAGCACAATTTTACATTTTCCCCGCGCCAAAACACATTTGATTTTAGAATGAGAGGCGTGAAAATTTTGTCTCCAACAGAAGCGGATTCCAATGCGCAAGGAGAAAAAGGCACTAACCATTAGTTGAGCGCAAAAGTATTTAAACTCTACTCAACCGCTAACGGATGATCAAGCGGACGCGGTGCTTGGGGGAGTGTTTTTACTGCGGACAGTTTTCCAAAAACAACAGTAAAAATTTCGGCATAATTGCTGACAACCACAATTTTTAATTTCTTCTTCACTTCCGCCGGAATATCTTCCAAATTTTTGCTATTATCCTTGGGAACCAAAATTGTTTTAATATTACTGCGGGCGGCGGCGATTGCTTTTTCTTTCAAACCGCCAATTGGTAAAACTTTCCCTTGTAAGGTGACTTCACCTGTCATGGCTAGGTCACGAGAAATTGGTTTGTGCAACAAAAAGGAAATTAAAGAAGTCGTAATTGTTACCCCGGCCGAAGGTCCATCTTTCGGAATCGCACCTTCCGGAACATGAATATGAAAATTATGTTTGGTAAACAATTCTTGATCAATTCCATAACGTTTCGCATTGGCACGAATATAAGTGAAAGCAATTTCAGCTGATTCTTGCATCACTTTCCCTAATTTACCGGTTAAAATTAACCGCCCATCGCCAGGAAAGGAAGTTGATTCAATCGTAAGAATATCGCCACCAAACTGGGTATATGCTAAACCGGTGGCAACCCCGATTTCCGACTTATGTTGTTTTAAGGTAAATTCAAAGATGCGTTTCCCAATGTAATCTTTGACATTTTTGGCATCAATCGTTAATGTTTGCACTTTTTTAGTTAAATAATTGACAATAAATTTGCGGCAAATCTTGGTAATTAAACGCTCTAATTCGCGAACCCCGGCTTCACGGGTATAATATTTAATCATTTCCCTGATCCCCGTCATCGTAAAGCGGATTTGTTGTTTTTTCAAATGAAATTTACTTAAAATCCGGGGAACTAAATGGTTTTTGGCAATTTCCAGTTTTTCAATCTCAGTGTATGATGATAAATGGATAATTTCCATCCGATCATGCAAAGGTTCCGGAATATGTTCTTCGTAATTAGCGGTGGCAATAAACATCACTTTGGATAAATCAAATGGTTCTTCAATGTAATGATCAATAAATTCACGGTTTTGCTCCGGATCTAAGACCTCAAGCATCGCGCTGGATGGATCGCCACGATAATCATTGCTTAATTTGTCAATTTCATCGACTAAAATCACCGGGTTGATTGACTTTGCTTTCTTTAAAGCTTGAATAATTTTCCCCGGATAAGAACCTAAATAAGTTCGGCGATGACCACGAATTTCTGATTCATCTTTCACACCACCTAAAGCCACCCGAACGTAATTTCGCCCTAGTGATTTGGCAATCGAAAAACCTAATGATGTTTTTCCGGTCCCCGGGGGACCAACCAAACAAATAATTTGCCCGGCAATGCTTTTTGAATAAATACTGGCCGCTAAATGTTCGATAATTCGGCGCTTTGGTTCTTGTAACCCAAAATGATTTTTGTCCAATTCTTTCGATGCTTTATTTAAATCATAATTTTCGCTGGTTTTTTGATATCAAGGTAGTTGAATCAATCAGTCAATGTAACCGCGTAACATCCCTTTTTCCGCCGAAGTGGAAGGAAGGGTTTGGAGTTTTTCAATTTCGCTACGCACGCGTTCTTTAATATACTTTGGAAAGGGTTCTGTTGCTAAGCGTTTTAAATATTGTTCCAAATCGTTTTTATCTTTTCCTTCCCCTAATTCTTCTCGAATGGCATTTAATTTTTCGCGTAAATAAAATTCTCGTTGCTGATCTGATAGTTTATCTTTTACCCGTTTATTAATGCTTTGGTCAATCAGACGGCGAATATCACCTTCGTCTTCAATAGTTGGTTTAAATTTCATGTTATCAACGACAATTTGATATTTGGCAAGTAAGGTTTTTGCTTCTAACGCATGTTGTTTCAAGTTATTTTCATTGCTTGAATAATTCTGAAGAAGCGCATCGACAAACTGATGCAAACTTGCTTCATCAAAAGTCCGGTTTTTAAAACTAGCAAACACGGTTGAACCGATGCTTTTTAAAAACTGATGAAATAAATTGGAAACTTTTCGGAGTTCCGTTTTAGTTGTTTTAGAATAGTTTCAGGTTTTAAATTCGGCAAAATAACAATTGTCCTTCAACAGGGGTTTTTTGATCACAACCCTTGAAATTCCGACGGCGTTAATTGTTAAAGTGTTTTGAGTGCCTTTTTCAGCATTAATTCGGCAAATGACACCAACACTGAAGATGTTATTTAATTTAATTTCTTCAATTGCGGGGTTAATTTCAGAAATTAAAATTAAATGTCCTTCGTGCTCATTAATAGCTTGATTAACCGCTTCCAGCGAAAACGGACGCCCAACGTTAATATGCTTTTCAAAGTTCGGAAAAACATATTGTTGCTTCGTCACCAATAAAGGCAAGAGTTTTTTTGGTTTTTTTATCATATCTACGATTACTCCTGTTGTTGCAAAAAATACAATTTAAAGATCAAACTTACTGTCTTTTATTTTATCACTTTTAACTATTCATTTTTGCTACGGTTAATTAAAAAATGGCAAATATCACCGTTTTGAACAATGTAATTAGCACCAACAGTTGCAAAGTGTTTTTCAACTTTATCAAGCGATTGAAGGGGAAGGGCAAATCATTTTTGAAACGGTAAAACACGTAAGCGAATAAAGTTTTTGGCAAAGTCACTGTGAATTAAACCACCACAAGCGCGCGCCGTTAAGCCTTGGGAAAATAATCAGGCGCGAACTTCCCTTGGACTTGCTGTATAAAAAACATGATAGGCAAAAGTGGCTAAAATCTTATTGCTAAAATGTTCCACACCGTTAAGATGATAATTATATTTCAACTGCTGGCGTTTTCAGCTCTCAGAATCACTTTTCATCTGAGTTTGTAAAAATTGAACCGGTAAAAATAAATAATTAATGGCAGCTTTTTGTAAAAAAGTGGTTAGTTTGGTAATTTTCTTCGGTAACGCCGAAAGAAAGAAATCATTTGCTACATTGATGACAACCAAAACTTTTTTGGTTGTTAAAAGATTTAATTTAGAAAGAAAGCCTCACTCTTCCGCTGTTCAATCCCCGGTGCTTAAAAATTGGTTGTTTTTTAAGATTGTTAAGGCTTTTTGGAGCAAAAACGGAATTCGTTTGAAATTATAATCATAATTAGTTCAAAAATGAACTTTATTAGTTAAAAACTTTTTTAAAATTTGACAATCGGAGAGCATAATTTCTAATTTACCGGTTAAAAAATCTTCCAATGGATCATTATTTTCCAAGGAAAAACCACCAACAACATAGCAAATCGCATCAACTTCACGAATGTACGATAAAAACTGGTTTCCTAAGCCAGCGCCGTTATGAGCGCCTTTAATTAAACCAGCAATGTCTCAAAGTTTGACGGCAGAATTAACAATTTTTTTCGCATTAAAAAACCGTTGTAAAGCAATTAATCTGGCATCATAAAGAGGCATTTCGGCAATATTAGAATTAATTGTTGTAAACGGATAACTTCCAACCGGGACTGATTTGTTGGTTAAAAAATTAAAAAAAGTGCTTTTACCAGCATTTGGTAATCCGACTAATCCAATTTTTAACATGATGGTTTAATTTTAGCATATTGTCGTCTAATCGGGGAAAATGATGGTAATTAAAAAACTCTTTTTTTTAACGAAATTTTGGCACCAACACAAACTATATTTCTACTTACTTAGTGAAAAGAGTTGTTGATTATGTAAATGACCAAGTTGAAAGATTCAACCTGACTGATTAAAGCAGCATTTTGCGTGCATACATTTAAAGCAGGGTGAAGACCAACAAATAACTTTTTGCGCTCGAAAAGCAAAGCGTTTCAAACCAATGCTCAATAATTTATATCAATTGCTTTTCCATATTCTTTTACAGACCCAAAAAGCAACACCATTAGGAGAAGCAATTTATCAAACTTGTTACCAAATGCTTGATGAAAACAATTGAACAATCAGTTTAAAGTGTTTAAAACTTCTGGCGGAGTCAAACGGAATTTTGGTGCCCCAGCAAGCTTGACAGCGGGAATGAACGAACTACTTTTCAAACCGAAAGCGAAGGCATGATCAGAAGTTGATGATGTGATGAGAAATTATTTTTTGACTCGATTATTTGGTGATTTATGCGGGGTTGATTTTGCCGAATTTTTTTTATCTTCCAATTCAACAATTCATTGCTCAATTAAACGCCCCAACTTAATTCCAGCTTTGCGATCATCACTAATAGTGTGACGTACATTGTGAGCCAGGGCAATTTTGAGATGACGCAAGCGCTTACTTTGTCTGGCCAGGAAAGTTGTAAAGTGGGTTTGATCAACCAACCGATCTTTGGTTTGTTTGGTAATAAGGATCCGCATTTGGTTGGGAAAAGTAGCAAAATTATGGACTAAACGATAATTATAATAAGCAGCTTGAGTAAAAAAGTAAAGCGGAATCTGGCGGCGTGTTAAAGACGAATAAAGTTTTTTTTGAAAGCGAAGCGGAACACCTAGCGCCCGATTATGATTGAAGGTGCGTAACGAAATTACTTTTTGACTATAAAAAAAGAGCCCAATAATTAAGCTCAAAAAGTTTTTTAGATTAAATTCCAGAAAAACAAAGGGATTGTAAAGTTTTCGGGAGACAACAATGCCGGTGAAAACGTATCCATAAACAGCCCGGCGAACCTTGGGAAGCAAAGTTAAATGTGTTATTAAAGCAGAACCAAGCGAATGACCAAGTAAAATAATTTTGACTTCCGGATCAGTTTGTTTAACTAATTTAATAATTGCCCAACCATCTTCGAGATTGCGCTTAAAATCAAAGGAACTATTTGCTGGATTCTTCCCAAAATTGCGTTGATCAAACCGGCAAAAAGATCAAGCATGCCGACGCGCAACTTTGGTAAATCAGCCAAAATCGTTCATTGAACCATTTAAACCATGAAAACAAATAAAAAAGTATTTACTTTTTGATCTGGTTTGCAGTTGGCAATGTAACGAATATCCATCATTCATAATGATTTTGCTTTTATCGGGCGCGAAATGAGGTTTGATAAGCGGGGCATGGCGAATTTGATCGTGCCGGGAAAAAACCAAAAAGTAAAAACGAACTAGAAGGTAAACAAACAGGGCAATCAATAAAACAATGACCAGAAACGGAAGAAAGTAATAGAGAAGCATTATTTATGAAGAAGCCGGGAAAAGTTGCGTAATCGTCTCGTATTCCACGATTTGATGGGTTTGGCGATCAATTTTTAAAACAACCGCATTTAATTGTTTGGGTCCGGTGGTAACAGGGCGAATTAGTTTTTTCTTTCCCCCTAATTCAGCGGCAATAATATAATCGGGTCGGGCACCAATAATTGAATGATATGGTCCGGTCATTCCGACATCAGTTATAAAAAAGGTTTTTTGGGGTAAAAGACGAGCATCGTTAGTTTGAACATGGGTATGGGTCCCTAAAACAGCGGTGATTTTGCCATCAAATGCCCAGGCAAAAGCAGCTTTTTCAGCACTGGCTTCACCATGAAAGTCCACCAGATGACAATCGGAAGAAACTCCTTTTTTTAGAAGGGTTTGAAAACTTAGAAACGGATCGTTAAGCTTGCCATTGATAAAAGTTGTGCCAAGTAGATTCGTGATGCGGATTTTCAGACCGGCTCGTTTGATTAAAATTGTTCCTTTCCCCGGATAAACATCAACATAATTATAAGGACGTAAAAGGGTTTTTGTCTTTCCAATAAAACTGTAAACTTCCGGCAAATGAAAAGTATGATTGCCACCGGTGACAACATCAATGCCAGCAGCTTTAAATTGGCGAAAATGGGTTTGAGAAAGCGCACAACCATGGGTAGCATTTTCCCCGTTAACAATTGTTAAATCAATTTCATGCTGCTTTTTTAAAATTGGCAGTTGCTGAAACAAGATTTGGCGCCCTAATTTACCGAACACATCACCAACAAATAAAATGTTGAAAGTTGCCTTTTTAGGCCAGGATTTTTCCATCACGATACCTTTTGAAAAGGGCAAAGTCAGACACCAATAGCAAGTGTTCCAAAATGGCGACAAAATGCCCAAAAATGCGGTTTAAACCACGCATATTATCAAAAAAAACCAATGTTAACTTAACATCCTCTTTTTCAATAAAAGTTGTTAGTTCGGTTGCTAATTTATGCTTCCGACTTAAATCTTTTTCTCAGCCAAGAGTTTCCGGACTATTAGTTTGCAAAAAGGCTAAAATTGCTTTTTTGTCCGGTTTAAAAAATAAGGTACGAATTTTACTTTCCTGAATTAAAAGTTTATCTCATTGTTGATGGATAAACGCACTTTGTTGCGCTGACAAGGCATTAGTAATTAACAATTTAAAAAATACTTTGTAATAATGTAAAATTCGGAAAAAATCATTGGAAATTCCTAAATAAGCAATCATTTTACGCAGGTGAGTCCCAAATAAATTATAGGTTGCTAATTGATAAATTAAATGTTTATAAAAACGGTTATATTCTTTTCGTAAACTAGTAAATTTTTTTACCGCCTGCCTTAAAGCGCTTGGCTTTTTTTGCTGATAATGGTGGCGAATATCATTGACACGCTTGACAAGTTTTAATCAAAGATCTTCTAATTCCTGGGTTGTAACATTAATATTAAGATCTAAAACATTCATTATTGATCAACTCTGCCCATGATATAATCAGCAGTCCGTTTATCTTTAGGTTGGGTAAACAAATGGCGGGTCTTGCCATACTCAATAATTTTACCATTATTTAGATAAACCGAATAATCAGAAATTTTGGAAGCTTGACTTAAACTGTGGGTAACAAGCAAAATGGTGTATTTTTTCTTTAATTCAAATAAAAGGTTTTCAATCTTTTCCCGGGAAATTGGATCTAAAGAACTGGTCGGTTCGTCCATTAATAAAATTTTCGGTTTCGTTGCCAAACAACGAGCAATACATAAGCGTTGCTGTTGACCGCCCGACAACTCTAATGGTGAAGTATGTAAGCGGTCTTTCACTTCTTCTCAAAGATTGACCTGTTTTAGGGTTGATTCGACAATTTTATCCAGTTCAACACGATCGTTGATGCCATGAAAACGAAGCGCAAAGGTAATATTTTTATAAATGGTGGTCGCAAACGGGGTTGGTTTTTGGAAAACAAGCCCAATTTTTTTTCGCAAATCCAATAAATTGGTTTTTTTGGCGTAAATATCATTGCCTTCAAAAAATAAATGCCCGGAACTGTGGTTATTATTTTTTAATTCGTTTAAACGATTAATTGATCAAAGCAAAGTCGACTTACCACAACCAGAAGGACCAATAATGGCGGTTAACTTGTTTTCGTAAAAAGCAAGATTGAGATTTTCCAAAACCGGAATTTTTTCCTTATGTTTGAAGTAAGCAAAAGTAAAATGCTTAAATTCTAAAATAATTTGATGGTCATTTTGAGTTGGTTGAACGGTGGTTTTCATGGAAAAAATGGACTTATTCTATTTTATCGTTTTTTCTGCAAATTATGGGTAAAGAGGTAAATAATGGCATTCAAGCCAAAGATAAACAGGAGAGTTAAAAAGGCAGTTTGGTAGGTGATTGCTTCCATATTTTGGGAGAGATTTTCATTTTGGAGAAGGTAAATATGGGTTGATAAACTCCTTCCGCTGGAAAAAATGCCACGCCGGGGAAAAAGTGGATTTGTTCCCATTGTTAAAACTAACGGCGCCGATTCAGAAATAATTTTATTAACCGAAAGAATGATGCTTACAATAATACCGCGCAAAATATAAGGAATAATTAGGCGCAAAATAATGACATGACGTGGTAAAGCCAATGCTTCGGCGGAATAACGATAATAATCAGGGACACTGTTTAAATTTTGTACTAGGGTTTGAATCATAATCGGCAAAATAATTAAAATCATTGTTAATGAGGCGGCTAAAATACTAAATCCAAGATCAAAAGCAACCACAAAAACACTTAATCCAAACATTCCAAAAATAATTGTGGGCGAAGAGGTTAATTGGCGAATGAAAAAATATAATCCATTGGCAAATTTATGTAGTCAATGATTACTTCGTCCATATTCAGAAATAAAAATCGCCACAAAAAAGGCAAACGGAAAGGTTAAAATAATGCACCCAATGACCAAAATTAAGGTGGTAATTAGCACGGATAATAAAGCAGTTTCACCACTCGTTGCTACTAATCAATCAAACCGAAAGACTTTCAGACCATTAAAAACAATGTCACCAAAAATTCATAAGAAAAAAGCGGCAACAACGGCAAAACAAAAATACATCATAAAAAGTTGCAAATAAACACGGAAGCGAGCATAGAGAGAGAGAAACTTTTGCCATCATAACGGAGTTGGTTGGGTTTTATGCAAACGGATGATTTTTTGGTGAAAGATCTTAATTGGATAAGCAGTGCGCTGAAAGCGATTCAAGCGGAAGTCTAAGAAGAAAAACAAGAGCAAATTAGCAATGAAAACCAACAAGAGCAATAAAAGTCCAACCGTATAAAGAGCCGAGGCATGTAAATCATTAATTGTTTCAGCAGTTTCTAAACCAATCAACGAGGAAATAGTGGTAATGGAATGAAAGAAGAAACCTTCAAATCCTTTATCAAGCGGCGGTGCTAATGGTCCATTTCCGGCAATTAAACTAATTGCGGTAACTTCACCAATCGAGCGGCAAAATCCATAGAGCAAAACAAGTAAAATTTTGCGGTTGAAAAATTTGCGCACAACTTGGAAAGCAGTTGTTACCTTGTCAACTCCTAAAGCATAAGCAGAAAATTCATGGACTTGGGAAACGCTATCTAAAACATTAACCGTTAACACGACAGTCGTGGGTAAAACCATAATTGTTAAAACTAAAATCACAACCATCATGCTTTTCGCGTGAGCAATCCCTAAATCCTGAAAAGTTTTTACCAGAACAAAAGCCCCAAACATACCAAACACAACCGATGGTAAACCACTCAGAACTTGTAAAAAAAACAAAACTAGCTTTTTAACCAGTTGAGGAAGAAATTTGCTGATAAAAACAGCCAGAAAAATAGTAAAAACAACAACCAAGATAACCGTAAAGAAAATAGTTCAAAAGGTGGAAATAAGAAAATAACGAATTCCAAACAAACTATTTTTTGGGTTTCAAATCGTTCCAAAAAAACTTTTAAAGCTATCATCTTTTAAAAAGGGGAGAGAAAAAATAACCAAGAAAATGAGAATTAAAGCACTTAATAAAAGGGTCAACGATACAAAAATAGTGCAGACTAATTTTAACCAATCAAACCCGTTAAAACGAGTGAAATTGAGTTTTGGTTTTAATAGAAACCATAGTTTTGCGCGCAAGGAACGGAAAATTTTAAGCATCACTTCCTTTTAAACGAATTTTGGTTAATAATTCGCGAAATGGTTCGCTTTTCATGAAGGTAAATAGAGGGGTTAATTTGGACTGATTGGTTTTTAGATATAAACCAACAAACTTGCGCTTAAATCGATAATCTTTTAAAGCATGTAAAAGTTTTTTATTATCTGCTAAATCATTGTTAGGATATTGAAACAAAGCCTTAATTGCTTGATCAGTTTCAATAATTAAAAGCCCCAAATTATTGTTTTGTGTTTTATCAGTAAAAACTTTTTTGGCATATGAAATTCCCAAATAACTAATTGTGCCAGGTTGCTGCTGGAGAGTTTTAACTAATTGGTTGGTGGATTTCATTTGTTGTTCAAAATGATAATTAATCTTGTGTAATCCAAAAAAAGTTTCAAAACTATCACGAGTCCCGGAACCATTTTCACGATTAATCCGAATGATTTTACTATCCAAAGCTTGTTGGGAACAATTATAATTAGTGGCAAGTTGGGTTTGAAAAATCTTTCAGGTTGGATGATTCAATGCAAACAACCGTTGCATTGTTGTTTGCTTGGCAAGGAAAAATTTATTACTAGCATCAACTTTTAATTGGCAACCAGTAGGCAACTTATAAACCATTAAAAGATAGTCAGTGGCAATTGTGTGCTTGCTAATTGTGTTAGCGGTTTGGGCGGAGATAGGCACGTCATAACTCGCATAACCAATGTCAAAAATTCCATCTCGCACATATTTTAATGCGGCGTATGAACCAATTGAATTGTAATAAACCTTAAAAGGAGCCTTCTGTTTTTCGAGTAAAACAGTGGCACGGGATCAAATGTTATAAACAGATGTTGATCCGCCGAGAATAAAAACATTTTCTTTAATTAAACCAGGGAGAAAAATTGCTAGCAAAGTTAAAAAAACTAGTGGTAGCGCAATTAAAAACTTATGCATTTATTTTTAAAACTTGCTTTTAATTCAACCTCGTTTTAAAAGCATTAAATGAGCTGCTTCTTTGGTAGCCGTCTTTTTGCTCACACCATTAGCAAGAGTTTTCTGACCATCGAGTTCACAATAAGCAATAAAGGTTTTGTTTTCTTCCAGAACGGTATATTTCGGCAAAATTCCTAATTCTTTCATTGCGCGTTCTTGTAAAATTGTTTTGAAATCAAATTCCAAAATTTTAGGATCAAACAAGGGAACTAAAAGATGTTTAGAAGCAAATTTATAGACATGATTTCAAGTACCATTAATAAAAATTGCGGCAATAAAAGCTTCGAAAACATCGGCTAAAACTGATGGACTAATAATCGTCTCTTTATTCATTCCCTTGCCGGTTTTAATAAATCGATCTAGTCCCAGATCTTTACTTACTCGCGCCAAAACTTCATTACCAGCTAAGTAATGTTTGTATAAAACCATTTTACGAAGGTTTTTGACACGGGAATACAAATAACGACTAATAACGCTGGATAAAACACTATCACCTAAAAATTCTAAACATTCATAATCACCAACTTTTAGTTCCGCACTATGCTCATTGAAAAATGATTTATGAATAAAAGCTTGTTCATACAATTGAAATTGCTTAATGGGGAGTTTGAGTGAATGAATAAACTTTTTCAGTTCCATTAGGACAAAACTAGCAATTGGTTGAGATTTCTTATTTGGATTTTGATTGACTAGATTCGGTTTTTTCTTGGGGTAAAACTTGTTTTTTGATTCGAGCCAAGCGACCACGTAAATTGCGAATGTAATATAGTTTGGCACGGCGAACTTTACCACGCCGTAAAATTTCCACTTTTTGAAGTAACGGAGAATGATAATTAAACCGTTTCTCCACTCCAACATTTGCTAAAACTTTGCGCAAGATAAAGGCTTTTGTATTCAAACTACCTTTAATAGCAATTACTAACCCAGCAAAGATTTCAATCCGCTCTTTTTTTCCGTCTTTATTTAGTCAAAAGACCTTTACTTCATCACCAACTTTAAAAGCGGGAAAAGTCGTCAAATCACGCATTTGATGATGAACAAGCTGAGCACGTAAATTGTAATTCATACCGCAAAGAAAAAAATTTAAATCTTTTTCTAGTATACCATTTTTACCCCCGGCTTTTTGATCGTTTCAAAAAAGATAATAAAAATTCGTTAAAATAATTTGATGAGCGAACAAAAACAAATCCGGAATTTTTGCATCATTTCTCATATTGATCATGGCAAATCAACCTTGGCGGATGCGATGCTTGAATTTACACATAATCTGAAAGCTGCGAAAACAGAGTTGGTGTTAGATGATCTGGCAATTGAAAAGGAACGCGGGATTACAATTAAAATGAATACTGCCACCTTTCGATATCGTAACTACACGTTTAACTTAATTGATACACCTGGTCATCTTGATTTCAACTATGAGGTGAAGCGGGCAATTTATGCTTGTGAAGGAGCCTTACTTTTAATTGACGGTTTAAAAGGAATTCAAGCACAAACACTGGCAAATCTTCAACTAGCAAAAGAAGCAGGGTTGACAATTATCCCCGTGATTAATAAAATTGATCTTCCCAATCTACAACTAGAAAACATTAAACAAGCGGTTGCTAAACTTTTAGAAATTGATGAAAGCACAATTATCTTGCTTTCGGCTAAAAAAAGACTGAACATTCAAGTCTTATTGGAAGCGATTATCAAGCGAATTCCAGGTCCACAAGGCGATATTAATAAACCTTTGCAAGCCTTGATTTTTGATGCTAAATATGATTCTTATTGTGGTGTCATTCTTTTTATTAGATTACAAAATGGGTTCATTCAAACACCAGGTAAAATCAAAAATATCCGCAGTGGTAGATGTTATGAAGTTTTAGAAGTTGGCATTCGCAAACCACTTTTAGTTCAACGACCGAGTTTGCAGGCTGGTGAAGTTGGTTATTTACAAACCAATTTAAAAAATTTACGGGAAGTGACCATTGGTGATACGATTACCAGCGCAAGCAATGGCAGTAAAACACAGTTATTGCGGTTTGAAGCGCAGCAAGCAAATGTTTTTGCTAACCTTTTTCCGCTGGAAAGTGGGCGTTACAACGAATTAGCTAGTGCTCTAGCTAAAATTGCTTTAAATGATGCGGCATTTTTATATCGGAAAATTAATAGTGGGGTGTTGGGAAGTGGATTTCACGCTGGTTTTCTCGGTTTACTCCATTTAGAAATTATCCAAGAACGATTAGAAAAAGAGGAACAAGTGCCAGTCATTATTACCTTACCAACTGTCAAATATCAAATCAAATTTACTAATCAAACGGAAAGAGTGATAGAAAACATTAACCAAATTGAAAACTGGCAGAAAGTCCAACACATTTCTGAACCAATTGTGGATGTGAAAATTATGACTCCCCTCGTTTATTTAGGAAATGTTATGAAAGTGTGCTTAAAAAGGCGCGGTCGATTGCAAACAGAAACTTTACTGGATGAAAAAAATCTTCTTTTAACATTTAAAATGCCGTTAAAAGAAATTATTACCCATCTTTTAAATGATTTAAAGAGTGCTTCAAACGGGTATGCTTCGTTTGCCTATCAAAATGAGCGGTTTGAAAAAAGTGATTTGGTCAAATTGACAATTCTTTTGAATAACCAAGAAATTACTCCGTTTAATCAGATTGTCCATCGGCAAAGCGGCGTAGAAAACGGACGTTCAATCTGTCAGAAGTTAAAAAAATTATTGCCACAACAAAACTTTCAAATTCGTATTCAAGCGGCAATTAATAACAAAATTATTGCCCGGGAAAACATTAGTGCATACCATAAAGACGTTACCGCTAAATGCTATGGTGGTGATATTAGTCGCAAACGCAAATTGTGAGCTAAACAAAAAGCAGGGAAGAAAAAATTAAGAATGTTTGGAAAAGTAGCAGTGCCGCACAACATTTTTATTAAAATTATGCAAAAATAATTTGGGCGGTTTTTGGATGATAAAAATGCTAAAATGTAGATGTTTCACATCTTAAACGGAGGAAATACATTATCATGCCCACATTTTTAGCAATTACGATTTTAGGAAGTCAAATTTCGACATTTGAATTTTTCTTAGCAATCGCAATTATTACCGTTGGTTTTTTGTGATTTAGCTTTTTAATTGGATGATTGTGATTAAGGCGAAAACGTGCCTTAGCAAAGAAAAACAGTAAGGAAGTTTAAAAATGCAAACAGTTGATCCGACATGAGAAGAGAAAGCGGTCGATAACCGCGCATCTTATGAAAACCAAACCAATGAAGACAAGCAACCCTTGCTTTATAAAAGTTGACGGGAACAGGTTTTAAAAGAACAAAACCGATTTTATTTGATTCTTTTTACAGTTGGTCTATTGTTTAGTGCCGCATTGGTTTATGCGGTGCTTTATCTTTTGCGCGATTGAAGTTTAGCACGATTTAATTTTCAAGTACCAATTAATCTTTCGATTTTTCCCGGTTGGTTGATTTTCCCGTTTGTGATTTTTCTGTTTGTTATTTTAATCAAAACCTATTTAGAATGATATCGTTTTCGACGGGAAAAGGAGATTCATTTTGCTAACGAAGAAAGTTACAACTTTAATCGTGTTCCTAATTTTGTCATTGAGATGTATAAACGCAGTTATGGCAGACTCATCGTTTTGCGATGATGATTGGGGATAAGTATTTTGTTTTCAACGCTCTTAATTATTTATTTCATCCTTGCCAAAATTGTTCAAAATGCGGTTGAAATTGATTTTGGAGAAGTGAAAATAACTTTTCAAAATGGTGACAAAACCAATTACATTAAAGAATACATTATGATTGGAATTTACCTTTTGATCGTCGTAATTATCAATCTCTTTGCTTGAATTAATAATAGTCGCGAAATCAGTAACTTAATGGCCTTGTTTGATATTCGTCGGGTTTATTCCGATGCTGATTTGCAAACCTATAAAAGACGCGTTCATTTGTTTTGTTGTTGTCTGTTCTTTCTCCCATTGTTTGTAATGGTTGGAATGTGATGATTATTGCGAAAATTCCGTCGCAAATAATTTGGTTTCAAGAAAGCGACGAAGTTGAGCAAGCAGTTTTGTTAAAATAGCAGGAGTTGCGTGAATAATTCCCTGCAGACTTTGCTTCCGCACCCCAAAGTGAAAATGTTCAGGAAAACGATTTAAAAAAGTTACCAGTCGATGGCGTTGTGCTTGATCCTGGGGAAGTTTAATAAACAAATGATAGGTTGCGGGTTTAAAATGAGAACTAAGTAAAATTGTCAAAGTCGTTGCGGTTAATTTTTGATCGTATAAATGCCGCAAAAAGATTAATCCTCATTCGCTTATTTTGGCTTCAGTTGGTAGTTGATAAAAACAAATCTGCTGCTTGTTAACAGTCAAAAAGGCGACTGCCGGCAGTTGATAATTACTAATAAACGTCGCTATGGCAGTTTTCGTTTGAGTTTGGGAAATAAGTTTTAAAAACGGTAGGAGTTTTGCATAATAAGTTTTGCGTTCGTAAAAAAAAGTTGCGTTCTGAAACTGATTATAAAGAGAACGAAACGAGGCAGAAGTCGGAGGCGAATCAGTTTGTAAACGGCGGGTTAAATGATTAAATTTACTTTCCCAACCAGTTAAAAAAGTGCTAATCGTTTGCTGACCGGTTAAAGCATAAATCCGTCATTTATTCCGGCTAATTTGTTCACAATTGGTAATCAGAAACTGCTCAATTTCCTTCGTTTGATAAACATGAGTTCCGCCGCAAAGTTCAAGCGAAAAATCCCCAAATTTAACAATCCGAACACGTTGGGTTTGATAACGATCAACAAAAAATGCTAACGCTTTCAGTTTTTGGGCCTTTTCCAGTGTGGTAAAAATAATTTCCGGTTTGATTGCCGCAGTAATTAATTCGCTCATTTCCTGACTAATTTTCGCTAAAACAGGAAAGGAAGGCGAACGATCTTTAACAGTAAAATCCAAGCGTAAATAAGCTTCGTTATTAAAAGAACCAGCTTGTTGAACTTCACTACCAAGGTGTTTACGCAAAAGAAAATGTAATAAATGGGTAGCGGAGTGATTTTTAGCGGTTGCCAAGCGTTTTGCTTGATCAATTTTTAATGTTGCTAAATGATTTAAAACTGGTTGCTTGGAACTATAAAGCAAATGAAGTGTTTCCTGGTGATTGTTTAAACGAACATCTAAAATATTGGCGCGAAAAGTGGCAAAAATAGCTTCACCATGATCAGCAACCTGTCCACCTTTGGCAGCATAAAAAGGCGTTTTATCAAAAATTACTCAATAATGATTGTTTAGTTGGTGGTGCGGAAAAACAGCGATGATTTTACAATTTTCCAGATTAAAAGCGTGTTCAAAAAAAGGTGTTGGTTGGTTTTGAGTTGAAAAGAGCATAGTTCACGGTTGTGAAAAAGCTGCTTGTTTGCCATGGGAAACTTTTTTATGCTGCTCTAGAAGCTGATAATAATTTTTTAAATCTAGTTTTTTACCTTCTTCAAAGGCAAAAGTTTCTAACAGTTCAAGCGGAATCCCATGACTGGTTACAAGGTTAAAAATTGTTGTAGCCGGAAGAACAAGAGCTGATTTAGCAAACAGTTTTTTAACCATTTCTGGCTGTCAAATCCGCATAATCTGTTTTTCTTCGTGTTCAATCAGGTTTTTCACTACTTCAAAGTGAATTTTAAGTTGGGGATAGGTGGTTTGGTATGCTTGGACAATTGAACTGGTCATTTTCGCCAAAAAAGGCGGCTGTAAACGCAAAGATGCTAATTGTAAAAAAGCATTTCTTAAAAGGCGACGAATCACGTAACCACGTTCAGTTTGGAAGGAAAAAACAGACCGGTTTTTCCTTGCTAAAAGATCACTCAACATAAAAATGGCGGCGCGCAAATGGTCGATGATGATGATAAAAGCCCGGTTGGTTTTTTGTTGCGCAATTGTTAATTGAGACGGAGGAAGATCAAGGAAAGCGATTTGACTCGCTTCTTCTAAAAAAGTGCGCGGAAGCTGAAAAACATCAGTGGCGAAAAGCTGATTTTTCGCCTGTAAAATCATTAAAATCCGTTCTAGTCCGGCACCGGTGTCGATATTTTTGGAACTTAAAGGTTGATATTGATTATTGCCAAGATTGTTATATTCGGAAAAGACGATATTCCAAATTTCTAAATAACGATCATTTTCAATGTCGGCTTGCAAAAGTTTTAAACCCTGATTCTGAGGATCAAACGCTTTCCCACAATCATAAAAAATTTCGCTGTTTGGTCCGCATGGGCCAACGCCAAGATCTCAAAAATTCGTTTGCCGACTTTTGAACAAAAGATGTGAAGCGGGAATTTGCAATTCTTGCTGTAAAAAATTACGTGTGAAGTGATCATTTTCTCAAATTGTAAAGTAAAGCCGCCTTTTGGGTAAATTTAATCATTTGGCAGAGGTTAAAAACTCCCAGGCCCATTTTAAAGCTTGTGGTTTAAAATAATCATTGATTGCAAAGTTGCCCATCATTTCAAACATTGTTAAATGGCGGTTGGTCTGCCCGATTAAAGTTAAATCATTGGTGCGAATTGCATTTTGAATGTTAACCAAGCGGGGTGCCGGGGGCAGTTTTTTGGCCAGAAAATAATCCTTTAAACCAGCAATTCCGGAGTTAATTCATAACAAACTTTTATCTTTGGTAACCAACGAAACAGCGGAAACTTGGTGATGATTGTGGTGGCGGAAAAAAGCGTATCAGCAACTTTTTAAGGCTTGATACGTTAAATGTTTCATTCTTTTTTATAAACAACTTTCGCAATGATTTTACTTAAAATGAGCATCGGAATAGCAAACGGCATGCTTAAAATTCCGAACACCACCCCGAATAAAGCAATGGCAAAAATAATGGTAATTGGTCTTAATTTCATTTTGTACGAATAAACCAATGGGGAAACTAAAGCTGATTCACCAAATTGAACTAGCAAACAACCACCGGTGGCAATGATCATTGGTAATCAATCGTTCAACTGATCACCACCTTCTTTAATAGCATCGATAATGCCAATTCCAATCACAGGAATTATTCCCACGGTTGGGCCAATATAAGGCACAAAATTACAAACAAACATGAAAAAGGCCAGGACAAAAACTGATTTATGATAGGTACTTCAACTCGAATACAAAATCCCAGCTACGAAAATAAATAACCCGGTTCCAACTAAAACATAAGTTTGAACCAAAAGTAAGGCTTTAAATCAGGAAGCAAAAGCAGTTTTTAATTCTACTTTGAGGAAAGCATTAGTTTTTGGATCCTGTCCCTTGGTTAAAAAATTTCATAAGCGGCGATAGAAGTTGCCTTTATCATCGAGGGTAAAGCCGGCGACAATCAGCGTGAAGAAAATTAAATAGAAAAATGATAGTCATAATCAGATATCTTGTAAGATAAAGTTTAATCAGGCATAATTATCAATTGATTTATGCAATCAGGCAATTCCACTGAACAAAACACGCTGTAGATATGGGGCAAACGAAATAATTTTGAGCAGAAAAATGTAAACATCAGCGGTCTTGGCGACCGATGTTACAATTTCAATTTTTTGATCTTGGACATCCATAAAAGTTAACTTAAACAATTTTTGGCCGCCAACATCGGGAATTTTATAAAATCTTAAATCAGTAATTTTTTCCCCACGATTCACACGGGCAATAAACTGGGTTTCAAAATCTTTACTGCCACTACCATTCAGAAATTGTTGATATAAATCATCAAATTGAAAGACTAAAACAAAAATAAACCCGATTACCAATCCTAAAACAATGATCATAAACCAAAAGAAGATAATTCAACGGGCTGGTCGTTGCCCAATTCATGGACTAAGAAAATGGATTAAAGGTGATAGGAGAAACGAAATTCCGTACCCAAAAAAGAGCGGCAAAATCGTAAACAACATTGCGAAAATAGTTCGACCAACAAAGGAAATTAAAACTAAAAAAAGTCCGAAACCAAGGGCGATCGTTAAGAGGCGTTTTCAGCGGGCAGAAAAAAAGGTTTTTCAACTGAAATCATCGGTTGCAGTTGTGGTTTTTTGGTGACGAGGATCAATCCTGGTTAATTTATTTTCCACCGGGACACTAAAAAGGGCGGGAAACGCTGTTTGAAAAAACATAATGGGAAAGAACTATTTTTTCTTTTTTTCAATTTGAACAGTCACTTTTCGGCATTGCGAACAGTATTTTTTTTGTTCTAATTTAGACTGGTTTAACTTTTTATTTTTGGTCGTAAAATAGTTTTGACGGTTGCAAACAGTGCAATATAAAATAACTTGAACTCTCATAATCTATTTTTGATGACGCTTCATTTCGTTGATGACAGAACGAACTTGGCGCTCGGATGGTTTACGACCCATTTGGGCATACATTGCCCGAATCATCCCCGCATTAATCGGCGGATTTTGTTTCAATTGGCGGGAAATATACTTTTTTGTTAATAAAAACCCAATTATTAATCCAATTCCTAATGCTCCTAAACTAATTAAAAGCACTCCTCATCAAATCATGGTCATATTGATTTTCTCCTTGTCTTCGCTTTGGTTTTTTTTACTCTTAAAGCTGGTGCGGAAAGAGGGACTTGAACCCCCACATCGCAATGATATCAGATCCTAAGTCTGACGCGTCTACCAATTTCGCCATTTCCGCAATGGGAACCAGTTGAAAAATATTATATATTTGTTTTTGCTTTTTTAGGCACTGTTTTTGGTTCACGATCAAGAAAAAGAGTATCAAAGGCGGAAGCTTTAGGAAAGGCAATTAAATCACGAATCGTTTTCACCCCGGTTAGAGCTTGTAATAGACGAGCAATTCCAAGCCCAATTCCGGCATGAGGAGGCATTCCAAATTCCATTGCCTGGAAAAAAAAACCGTACTCGGTGGTTTGCGTTTGTGCGCTCATACCCATAATGGTAAAAATTTTCCGTTGCATAGTGGCATCAAAAATCCGCTTTGTTCCGCTAGCAACTTCAATTCCATTGATGATTAAATCATAAGCGTCCGCACGGGCAGTTCGCGGATTGTTCCGAAAAGCTGCTAAATCTAATGGATGGGTAAAAGGATGATGAACGGGTTGATATTGCTTATTAGTAGGATCATAAACAAAAAGCGGGGGATTAACAACTCAAAGTAATTCATCAACAGTTGAGGGAATTAAATTAAAAGTCGCTCCCAAAAAAAGCCGGAGTTTGCCAAGTAAAAAATTAGTTTGCGGTAAAAGATCAACCAAAGCATAAAAATGGGCAATTTGATGGGTCTGCAAATAATTTTCAATCACATTGACAAGTGATGATGATCACGTGGTTGGAACTTGAACAACTTGGTGGGCTTGATAAAGAAAGAATTTGGTCGCTACTTGTTTTCCTAACCTACTTGTCATCCGGTTTAACTCTTTCTTGGTTAAAGCCCGGTCGGGTTGGAGAAATTTAAAAACATGATCTTTCGGTAAATAGCGGGCAAAAAGAGCGGTTAAATCTTGTAATTTAAGTTCAAAGCGACAATCGGGTTTATCACTTCCATATTCGTTTCAGGCAAGATCATAACTAATTTTTTTAAATGGAGTTGAAAGAGTAACATTTTTAAATTGGCGTCAAATTCGCACCAATAGTCGTTCAATCAAATGACAAACTGTTTGCGAAGGAACAAACGCTAATTCTAAGTCTAGTTGCATAAATTCGGGTTGCCGATCAGCGCGGAGTTTTTCATCACGAAAACAATGGGCCAGCTGGTAATAACTTTTAAACCCGGCGGTCATTAGAAGTTGTTTATAAATCTGGGGTGATTGTGGTAAAGCAAGTTGATAGTTAATTGGAACAACAGGGGATTGAAGAACAAAGTTTTTTGCTCCTTCCGCCGTCTGAAAGGAAAGAAGCGGCGTATTAATTTCTAAGATTTCGTTTTCCTGCATAAACTGACGAATTAAAGCTTGTAATTTAGCCCGTTTAATCAATAATGCTTGTAATGGTCGACGTCTAAGATCAAGATAGCGATATTGCATGCGAATTTTTTCTTGCCCATCAGTTTGATCGGTAATTAAAAAGGGCAATGGAGCAGAGGGATTAAGAATTTTTCAACTGGTTGCAAGTAATTCAAACGGCACTTGATAACGTTGTTTATGAAGTAAATTGCGGGTTTTAACCAGACCATTAACTTGGAGAACCGATTCTTTATTTAAATTTAAAAGTGAATTTAATTGATCGCCAAAATTGGCACGTACGAAACAAACTTGGATTTCGGCGGTCGCATCACGAAGTTGGCAAAAAACCACTTTTGCTAGTTTAACTGTTTTCACAATTCAACCCGTTAACTGAACTTCTTTTTCCAAAAAAGAAGAATTAAGTTGTTTAATTTGACAGTTAGCAATTTTATTCATTGGCAAAAAAGGTGATTAAAGCAGAGCGAGTATAATAATTTTGCTGCGCTTTTTGACTAGCTTTCTTCATTCTTTTACAAAAAATTTGCTTAGTCTGTTGATATTTTTGATCAAAAATAATTAAATAATCAAGCTTCTGATTAATCGCAATAGCATGAAGATCGCGAAAGTGAGTTGTATTTTCCACCACTTTCGTGATGTAATGTTGGGTTTGTAACTTAGTTTGGAGTTCATAAGCAAGCAGAAAATCAGCTGGATTAAGATAACCAATTAAAATTGTCTTTGCCTGATTGGGAAGGAAGGGGAAAGTTTTTAAAGCATCGAAAGCGATTAGCAAGCGATCAATGCCCAACGCAAATCCAAAACCATTCCCTTGGTTGGTTAAAGGATGGGGGAAAAAAGTTTTTAATTGATATTGTCCACCGGCAATTAAAGTATTTTGTGCTCAATCTAACAGATCACTTTTTAATTTTACTTCGAAAACAAATTTTTCATAATAATTCAACCCGCGCACTAATAAAGGATCAGGTTTGATGGTGGTGGTTGGCAGAAATTGCTTTAAGTAACCTTGAAGGATTTGAAATTGTTCGACTTCTTCGGCGGTTAATTGATCAGTCACATTAAACCGCCGGGCAAATCATTTTTGGCAGGCGCTACAATCTAAAATCCGATATAAATTGCCTTGGTTTAAGAATCTTTTTTGACAGGTTAAACAAAACTGCTGGCGGGTTTTAACCGAAAAAGCTTGCAAATACTGATTAAAAAAAGTTAACTTGGCGGGGGTTAAAAAATTAATGATGATTTCAACTTGATTTGTTAAACCAAAGCGGTTAAGAAGACGTGCAAGGAAAGCTAAACTACTTTTCAAACCGGATGGTTGGTACCGAAATTGTTCTAAATTTCATTGTCAAAATTGCCGGAAACGGCCTTTCTGGGGTTTTTCATAGCGAAAACAAGGACCACTAGTAAAAAAAGTGCCTGATTTTTGGCACCATAAAGGTTGATTTAGATAAGCCCGAATTAAACCGCTAGTTAATTCCGGACGTAAAACTGTTTCAACTTGACTGGAAGCGGTTTTGGCTTTAAGAGTAAAAAGTTCATCACTAGTTTGGGAAGTTAAAGCAAACGGCTTGGAAAAGGTGGAAAAAGCTTCTACCAATGGTAAATCAACAAACGTAAAATCAGCCAGGAAAGCCAAACGGTTACATTCCTGAATTAAAAATTGGCGTTTTTGGCAACGAAGAGCAAAATCATCATTAAACCCTTTTAGCGGTTGAAACGGTTTAATCATTAATTTTAACAATCTCCTTTTCCAAAAACGGTTGAATCTTATAGGCTTGATATTCGGCAAGATTGACTTCTTTTCACCTTTGAAAACGGTTTCAACCTCAAAGACAAAATTGCTGCTCAAACCATTGCACTAGTTG
This sequence comes from Mycoplasmatales bacterium, assembly GCA_965196725.1. Lineage (GTDB taxonomy): Bacteria > Bacillota_I > Bacilli_A > Mycoplasmatales > MT37. Next base: position 208,592 of record OZ239770.1, on the reverse strand, counting down.
ATTAAAATGCAAAACAAGCAGAAAAAATAAACTGTGTTTTCAATCAATTCCAAATCAAAAAAGGAGCGGCAGCAAGCTTAATAGCGCTTTTCATCACAAAGTGGAAGCGGAAATGGAAGGAAAAAAATTGCTGGCTGGGTAGTGAAGTTGTTGAAAAAAAAGAAAAGATTGGACGAGTTTGAACAAAAATAAGCAAACGGCAAAAAAGAGGAAAAAATTGTTCAAGCGAAGAGCAGGAAAAGCTAACGCAATCGCAAACGGAACAAGGATCGCAAAACTAATTCCGATCACCATTTTCCCTATTCAAAGCAAACTGAGACGTCAACCTCATAAAAACCAATGATAACTGAAAAGGAGTAGCAAAATAAAGCCTAAACTAGTCAGTAAAACCTGTCATTTTTGAAAAAACAACCAAGAACGAACAGATGCTGAAGCAAATGCGGTTTGTTTAACTGCTAGTAGGGAAGAAGCAGGGAGCATAACCGCGAAAAGCAAAGGAATTAAAAGGAAGCAGATTAAAGCTAAACCGGTAAGCAACCCAAAAACAACAAGTGCCCGGTACTGGTTGAAAAAACGAGGCGCAGAAAGCGAAAATCAATTTGCTGGTTTTACCTTGTCACGATGGCGGGGTTGAAACGGGTTTCAGGAATAAAAATCTTTGTGAAAAAGATGAAAAAAAAGAAAGAGGAAAAATTGATAAAGTAGTTTTAATCCTAATCCAAAAACAAGCAAAGCAAGCAAACTAAGTTTGGAAACAGCAAATAAGTTATTGCGGGGAAGAAAGATGTCAAAACTAGTGAGAAAAAGTTTTTGGTTGTAAGCGGGAAAATTGATTAAAAAATAAGGAAGAACAACCAGGGCAAACAGGAGCAAAAACTGACCGGTTTGCTTTCAAAACAGATAATTCCGTTTTCATAATTGCAAAAACGCCTTTTGGGGCCGGAATTGCAAACTAGCTGTCATCATTTTCGTTTGGCAGAAAGTAAAAGTAATTCAAGCGAGACTTAAAACCGTCAAATTAAAGGGATTGAGAATAATTTCCATTGTCTGACAAATAAAGAGCATGAAAACTGTCATACTTACATTGAAAAGGAAATTAAAACTACCTCAACCGCTACCAAACCGCCATAACTGTCATCCGAAAAAGATGAAAAAACTAAGTCCAGCAAAAAGACTTAAAAGGGCAATTCAACTAAATCCATGTCAAGTTGAATTGGCAATTGATTGCAACTTGGGAATTACGGTTTGGTGGAAAAGAGGAGTTTTTTGATTAAGGGTTTGATAAATCGTTTGAAAGTTTTTTCAATCGGTACTGGTTAAATTACGATCAGGGGTAATTAAAACACCATTCGTAGTTTGATGATGAAATAATTCTTCAATTTGATAATGATTATTGGGTTTTGCCATTCAAAGCATAGTCTGCAAGACGCCTTCATCTTCTCAAACAGCGGTGTTGGTTTTTAAACAAGGTTGATTTTGATGCGGACAACGCAAAACAATTTGTTGTTTTTGGGAATTGAAATGATGGGAAAGACGGAAACTAGTTCAATTAAAGAAACTAAAAGTTAAAACTAGGGTACAAAACAAGACACTTAAAAATAGGCAAAAATGTCTTTTGAACTGTTTCAAAAAGGAAAAAAATTGCATCTACTTAATTTCAATTCGTTTAATCGATTGTATATATTCTAAACTATTCTTGGCGGTTTGTTAAATTATTGCTAAATTTAACAGTTGGAAAAACCGTTTGCATTTCCTGACAAAAGGCTTGATATTGAGAGGCAATTTGGGCGGAAACTTGAACGGTTTGAAGCGCCTGATATTCTTCTTTTATAGTCTGAATTTGAAGATGATGGCGTTTGCAAAACGCTTTTAACAGCCGGACATCAGCACGGGATGCTAAAACAAAAAGCGTTAATGTCGCCTTATTCACAACAGTTTGAGGGTTAATTTCTTCCAATAGCGCCAGAAGATGATCGTCTGAAAAAGGGGTAGTTTCACAAACGAATTGGTGTTTAAATTCAAACAAAAGTGAATTAGATGGTAAAAGTTCGGCTGAATAACGATTCGTCAGACGCCGCATTTCACTCAAAATTTGGGCAGGCTTGGCAGATGAAGTAATTTGGATTAAAACGGAAATTAAATGGGCGAATTTAATTTCATACCAATATGTTTGCTCTTGATCAGGTTGTGCGGATAAAAGCGCGCGCTTAATTAAATCATTTGGACAGTTTAATTTTTTTGCTTTATCAATCACTTTTTTGAGTTGAAAATTAGTTTCGGGATTATTATTTTCCCGGGCGGCAACTTTAATTTGTTTAACAATTGTTTGGAAAAGCACACCTTTTCTGGCATCTACAATCTGTTTGCGGTGCTTAATATTGGCTCATTTGGAATGTCCTGCCATAATTTTTATCCACTATTTAACGATCAATTACTGTTTTGAGCCAAAAGAAAGTCTTCGACTTTAATTCGCAGTAAATGATTGGTTAAAACTACTTCGGGATAAGTTTTTTTGACTTCCGCAAGGTTTGATTTTAAACGGGTCGAAAGCATTTGATAATAACTTTGCAATTCGGCAGCAGTGACTTCAATTTGTTCGCGTTTGGCAATTTCATACAACATTAAAAGTTCTTTAATATTGCGTTTAACAAGTGCACGTAATTCCAGATCAAAAGTGGCTTCGGTTTGCTTGTTTTCACGCAAATAATCGTCCAATGTCCGTTTTTCGGTTTTTAATCGTTCTAAGACATTTGTGCGCATTACTTTAAATTCGGTTTCAAGGTAACTTGGTGAAATCGTTGCTGCGCTTTTGCTTAAAATAGCACCTTTGATCGTTTTTAAAACTTCTGGTTTAAGTTTGTTTTGTTGTTGAGTTAGTAAACTAGTTTTAATTTGGGAGCGCAGATCAGCTTCGGTTTTGGCAAATTTAATTAACTCCAATAGTTTTGGCATTTTCGGCAAAATTTGATTGGCAATTTGAATGATTTCAACATTATGAACAACTGTTTTACCCGCCAAGGCAGCGTTAACTGTTTGGGTTGGGTAAGTCACTTGAATAGTTGTTTTTTGTTTTAACGGCAAATTTTGAATTGCCTGCTCAAATTCGGCAGCAAATTGGCGGTGTTTCCCAAATTCAAACCGAATCCCTTCCCCTTTCGCACTTGGTAATGGTTGCTCATTGAAAATCGTATCATAATTAATTGTAACAAAATCACCGGTGCTAATTTTAGGATCAGGTTTCGTAATATATTCGGCATAAGCTTTTTGTAAAGAAACAATTTGGGCATCGATATCTTGTTCATTAATTGTAATTGCAGGAATTTCAATCGGCAATTTTTTATAGGTAGCAAGGTTAATTGTTGGTAATCCTTCTCATTCAAATTCTACTTCTAATTCATCAAAAGTAACTTTAAGAATCCGGTAAGTTTTAAAACGTTTCTGCTGGAGATCTTGTTGATGATGTTTTAAAACAAAATCGTAACATTTTTTCAAACCTAAATTAGTTGCTTTGTTTAAAACATCATTCGGATTTAATTTTTTGGTTAAAATTGCTAAGGGAATTTTGCCAGGGCGAAACCCATCTAATTTAAGCTCTTTGCCTAATTCGAGGCGAGCTTGATCTAAGATCGCTTCTCAACCAGTTGCCTGGGTTAAACTGACCTGACCTTTAACAGTCTGATTAGTTTGAGTTTCAAATTGGATAATTTTCATGGTTAAACCTTCTTTTTTTTATAAACTTTCTCTATTTTTATATCTATTTTGATGGAAAAGTAAAGCGGCGCTGGATCAATCATTTAGTTGTTGAGTAAAAACAGTTAAAGAAGTTGGTGGTCTTCAGTTTTGAACTTTTTTAGATGAAGTTGTTAAATTTTTGCTAATTTGAACTAAAAGATTAATCAAATGAGTTTCATAAACTTGATTATAACGTTTAGCAAATTCTGTTTTCAGTTTTTGAGAAACTATTTTTGGTAATGATCATCAATGCACAATTGGGGCAACTGATCTAACACTAAAAGCCAAAAGAACAACAGAAGTAAAAACCATCAAAGCAATTCAAAAATTTATTTTTTCGTCGTAAATTAATTACTGATGATTATTTTTGGTGCTAATTAAATTGTTGTTTGATCTCATAATCTAATAGTTAGAGGTGCTTTCTTACCGACCTGCTGAAACTTTTCAATACCAGGTCGGTAAAAATCAAAAAAGCAATTCAGAACAAATCTCTATAATTGCAGTTTCTTTACTTTATTAATCGCAATTGCTGGCGTTTGACCATCATCTGCTTTTAGCGTCTTATCCAGTTCAAACCCATGTTCAAGCAATCAGTTTAACAACTTTGTTGCTTCGGCTTCTTTTCATTTGCCAAACACCGCTTGACTTAGCGAAAGTTTAAGCATTCTTACGGCTGTTCAACCATCAGTTGCTAAGGTCTTTGTGCCAGCATTGTCCAACGCTCACTGTTTAGCTTTTTGCCGGAAGGGCTCTTGCTGAATTGCTTGGGCAATTAACTTTTTAACATCTGCTGGGGTGAGCATATCAGATTGTAATCTTGTCATTTTTGCTTGCAGCAAATCACTTGACGCTTTAATTTTCGTTTTAACGGTTGCAAGTTCGCTTTTAACGGTTGCAAGTCCGGCAGTCTTTTTTTGATCAAGTTTAGCAATTTTTTCAGTGTGGGTGGTTAATTGCTTCATAACAAAGTCAATTTGGGCAGGATCAGCATTTTTGCCGTCTTTACCGTCTTTACCATCCAGGCCTTGTAATCCTTGGGGACCGACTTTCCCTTGGGGTCCTTGGGGTCCGGTGTCGCCTTTGTTGCCTTTTAGACCTTGGGGTCCTTGGGGTCCGGTTTCACCTTGTGGTCCTGCTGGTCCGCGTTCACCTTGGATGCCTTTTGGACCTTGGGGTCCGGTTTCACCTTGTGGTCCTGCTGGTCCTATTTTCCCTTGGGGTCCGGTTTCACCTTGTGGTCCTGCTGGTCCTTCGGGTCCGGGATTACCTTTTTCTCCTTTTGGTCCTTCGGGTCCGGTTTCACCTTTGTCGCCTTTTGGACCTTTTTCGCCTTTTGGACCTTGTTGACCAGGAACGCCTTGGTCGCCTTTGTCGCCTTTGTCGCCTTTGTCACCTTTGTCGCCTTTTAGACCTTGGTCGCCTTTGTCGCCTTTGTCACCTTTTAGACCTTGGTCGCCTTGGTCGCCTTTGTCGCCTTTGTCGCCTTTGTCACCTTTGTCGCCTTTTAGACCTTGGTCGCCTTGGTCGCCTTTGTCGCCTTTGTCACCTTTGTCGCCTTTGTCGCCTTTTAGACCTTGGTCGCCTTGGTCGCCTTTGTCGCCTTTTAGACCTTGTAGTCCGCGTGGTCCTGCTGGTCCTTCGGGTCCTATTTTCCCTTGGGGTCCTTGTTCACCTTGTGATCCTGGTGTTCCGGCAGGTCCTTGAACAGGGTTAGCAACTTGAACACTGGTTGTTGCTGATTGACGATCAGCAACGGCGACGGCGATGCCGGCGCTAGCGCCTAAAAGTGCCATTGAGCCGAAGGCAATTAAAGCAATTAATAGTTTATTGCTCTTACTTTTCTTTGTTAATTTTTCAGAAGTGTTTAAATTATCTTCTTTCATCTTCTATACTCCTTTTAATTTTAAAGTTCTTATAAACTTAAATTTCTTAATCTTAAAAAAACAGACAAACATTATTTCACAAATCACCTGAAATTATTTATCTATTGTTATACCATAAATTTCAAAGAGAAATTAAAAATACTTATCTGAAATTTACTGTTTGTTGCAAAAGACAGGAAATCTGATAAAACCAATTATTATTCTTTTGATTGTTGATACCAATTCAGAATTGAATTTATTGAAATTTCAATTAACAATTGGGTTGATTCGTGCATAGTTAACTCAGTTTGGCAATTGCCAATAATTAACTTCATCCAGTGCTTAATCCGTATCAGGTTGAACGTAGATTGGAAAATTTGGTAAAAACTATTTTTTTCGGTTTGACTTTGTTTATCTAGTCGGGTTCTTAAAGTGACAATGTTTCTGTGCAAAGCGTTGACTCTTTCGGTTAAATCTTCCAAAGCACTTTGGTCTGCTTTATTAAAAACCATAATTGTAGCAAGCTTTGCATAATCTGCTGAGTATCTATCAAATTTTTGATTTAACTCGTTCATCTTTTTATCTCAGACAGATCATTTTTGCTTTCCTTCTTTGGTGGTTTTAACTTGCAAACCTTTTTCTTTCAAGCGACTGAGTTTCATTGTCATTCGATTTAATACGATAATTAAATTATCAACATCAGTTTCTAATTGTTCAATTCTTTTGGTTTTAGCATGTAAGTTATCATTCAGTCTGGCAATCTTTCGATGATTTAATTTTTGCCGGTTACTTAACTGAACATATTCTCGCGGCAAGGTTAAAGCTTGAGCCTTAAGTAACTTGTTTGCTTCCGATGCAATTAAAGATTTGATTAAATAATTAACAACTTTATCATCTTATTATTGCTTTTTTGACTACATCAATAATTTTTAGATGTTTTTGCAACTTTTCAGCAAGAATTTTAATTTGGGTTGGATTTTGCAACGTTGCTTCGAAAGGGGATCGAACTTGAAAATTAACTTCTGGTAGCATTGCTGCACGTTCCTTCGAAGTTTCAAACAGCAGGATTTTGTTTCTTAAATCAGCAAGCGTTGCTTTAATTTTGGCAATTTGATGCGCCTGTTCCATTCTTTCGGATTTACGGGTATCTTCTTCGTGCTGAAGGGCAAGTTTTTTGAATTCATTTTCAGCGTTGATCTTTTGAAACTTAACCTGGATTGCTTGATTTAACTTGACGAGCGCACTTTTAAGTTTGGAAAGTTCTATATAGTGCAATGTTTTTCGGAAAAGTTCTTCCAAGAAGACGGAATCAATTCGGTTTTTTAATAAATAACTAGTATTTTCTGTTTTACCATAAAATAAATTGCTCAGCCTTTAATTCCCGCCGAGCGTGGGCATTTTTTTCAAGCAATCATTAAAAAATTCATTGATGCTTTTTTGATTAACCCTTTTTTTGTAGCATATAATTGGGGTTAATCAGACGAATATGATTAGGACTGCTAATCTTTCTTACCATGAAAAATCCTACATCACAAAGTTTTTCTTCTAATCTTAAAATTTCTTTGATTGAAGGATTCGATTAAATGGTTACTTATTCTTACGTGCTGTTGAACTAGAGGTGGTTTTTTTTAATTCGAGTTGCTTAGCATCATAGGCAGTCGCTATTTTGGTCATGAACGCTTTAATTTGTTGATCGCTCATCTTCTTACCTTTTTCAGACTTTCTTAAGTTATATTCCGTTGAAAATAAAAAGGTTTCTTTGTCGTTCAAATCAATTTTAATTACATTTTTAAGATAAGCAATTTCGTCATTTAACATTTTGATTTTTGCTTTTAAATCATCACGAACAGATTCTAATTTGTGAGCATCTTGTTTATCCATAAATAGATTGTTTTTCAATTGCGCCTTTAACGCTTTAATGGTTCCTTCCAACTCTTTAACTTGCCCGGTTAAGGCTTTAAGCAGTTTTTCATCGGCATTTTTACCGTCTTTACCATCTCTTCCTTTTGGTCCTTGAGGTCCGGTTTCACCTTGTGATCCTGGTGTTCCGGCAGGTCCTTGAACAGGGTTAGCAACTTGAACACTGGTTGTTGCTGATTGACGATCAGCAACGGCGACGGCGATGCCGGCGCTAGCCCCTAAAAGGACAAGTGATCCGATCGTAATTAAACCGATTAACAACTTTTTGTTTTTTGTGGTTGATTTGGACGGAAAATTTTTCATATCATCATTCATATCTCTTATTTCTCCTCGGAATTTGAATTAATTTATAAAAACGAACTAGCAAAAGTTGGGTCTTATTTAAGAAATAGTGACCAACTGATTTGTCATGAATAATTAAAAAATTAATGACACAAATTGGGAACCCCAAAATTGCTCATCAGAGATTAATTTAAAATTCAAATTCTAATTTCAGCAAGGTTGAAAAAACCTTGATACCATTATTATACCGTGGTTTTAATAAAAATGATTTCTTTTTTCAGTTTCAAAGGCAAAGCGGTCGAAATACAACTGGTTTTACTTTTTTAAGGAAAGAAAAAAATAAAATGGCACCCACGAGGGGAATTGCACCCCTACTCTACAGTTTAGAAGACTGTTGCTTTGCTGTTAAGCTACGTAGGCAGGGAAAAGTCGCACCAAAAGTTTGAACTGGTACCCAGGGTCGGACTCGAACCGACACAAACCGAAGTTCGGCAGATCTTAAGTCTGCTGTGTCTACCTATTTCACCACCTGGGCGTGATGGTGTCCCGTAGAGGATTCGAACCTCTGACACATAGGTTAAAAGCCTACTGCTCTACCAACTGAGCTAACGGGACCGAAAAACGACAAATTGGCTGGGGTGGTTAGATTCGAACTAACGTATCATGGAGCCAAAGTCCATTGCCTTTCCACTTGGCTACACCCCAATGGTGGAAGCGGAGAGATTCGAACTCCCGAACCTAGACAAGGAGCTGATCTACAGTCAGCCGCGTTTAGCCACTTCGCTACACTTCCAAATTGGTGCTGGTTATAGGACTTGAACCTACAACCTACCGCTTACAAGGCGGGTGCTCTTCCAAATTGAGCTAAACCAGCAGATGGTAGAGCGTGGCAGGCTCGAACTGCCGACATCTTGTTTGTAAGACAAGCATTCTCCCAACTGAATTAACGCTCTTCGTTTATCACACAAAGCCATAACTGACTTTCTTAATATTTTAACAATTTTTTTCACGGATTTTAGGCAATTTTAGCACAAGAACTTAAACCCGTTTGTATTCAAGAAAAATTCGTTTTTTGAAAAAATAATACTGATAAATACTGTAGGAAATAATCAAACAGCAGGTGAATAAGAAGACATACAAAAGATATTCTCAAATGTTGTAAATATAAATAAAAACACCGAGGTCTTGAAAATAAAGGTCAAAATAAGTAAACATTGCCAAGGCCAAACCAAACCCAATCAATAAACCAAAGATCAAGAGAACAAAGAAAACAGAAAGATAACTCAAAAAGAGTTCTTTCACTTTATAACCGAGTAACCGGAATTTATTAACAATTCGTGTTTCATTTTGAAAGAGAAAGACAATCCCGAGAATCAATGACAAAATGACAAAGACAATCATTAAAACAAAAATAAGGGAAAAATATAATTCAAACAAATTGAAGTAATCTTTCGAAACATCAATTAATTCATAAATATGCGGACTTTCAATGTTAGCAAACAGGAGGCCACCGAGGTTGAATTTTTTCGTTTCAAAATCATAAACATCCTTGGAAAAACTTAAATCAATTGCTAAATAACGGTAAGGATTGGTAGTCTTATTTTTGGATAATAACAAATTAAACGGGGTATGACTGGTTACCGGTTTGGCTTGATCAACATTCGTGATTAATGGCGCAAACGGTAAATTGTTTTGATATAAAATTTGATGGTCAAGAAAAAAGGTTTTGGAAGCGACATATTCAGGATCAATAAAGGCGGCAATTTTTACTTTGATAGCTGTTAAACTTGGTGTTCCATTTAAACCAACATTAAATTCGATTGTATCGCCCAACTGATATTTTTTTTTGGTTAACGGATTGGTCATTTTCTTTAAGGTTGAACTGGCAATTGTATAAGGCAGATTAAAAGCCGTTCGCCCAATTAAACCATCTTTGATGTTTCAATCGGGTAGTTTGTCAAGTTCACCAAACTGAAAATATTGTTCTCAACCTTGCGGCACAAAATAGGTCTGAGCAGTTTGATTGCTAATAATTGCATCGGTTAATAAGACCGGAAATTCGCTAGCTTGATCATAAATAGCCATATCAAAGAAAACTTTTTGAAACCCTAACTGTTGCAAATAATTTTTAATTTCTTGATTATCTAATTTATCAACATCAATATAATTTTGTTTTAAGCAACCGGAAGTAAAAATTGCTTTCGAATCTAATTTATCATTTCCTAATATGCAGGTAGGATTTTTGACGTTAATATTATCAAAATCGCGAATGATATTAGCAGTTTTTTGATAGGTTTGAAAATCTTGTCATTCTAAATTAGAGGTAATTTTACCGTTCTGATTAAAATAGGTGCTTCGTTTGTAAAAAGTAATACTTTGAACGTCTTTACGGATAAAATTTCATTGATTATTAAGAAAGTTGCTTGTGGAAGTGCGGAAAAAAATCAGAAGAAACGACAACGCAAATAAAACAATTAATAGCAGAAAAACCAGCATTTTTTTCGATAAATCGCGGAAAAAAAAGAAAGTGAAGATTTTCAAGGGAATTGACAGCAAAACGATTAAAGCGCTGATTTTCCGAAAAATGAAAGTTCGTTTTAAAAGGAGTTCGTTTTCATAGTGTTGGTCAAATAAAAAACGAAAAGAATTTTTAATTTTTCAATAAGCAAAGAAGAAAAAGGCGCTCCCAAGCAAAAGCGGCAGGATTAAAACAAAGCAGGCAAATCAAAACGGTTGAAAGGGAACAAAGGCAAACTCTATAAAGCTGCTTTTATTCAAAACATTGCTTAAATAATTATCAAGAAATAAACCAAATCCATAGGCAAAAAGAGCGGAAAGAAGGATAACGAGAAACGGGAAAAAGAAAAAATTGGTGGCAATTTGGGATGGAGTGTAACCAAAACTAATTAACCGCGAAATCGTAATTGTCGTTTTGCGAACAATTTTGGTCACGATTAGATGGACAAAACAAATAATAAAAAAGCACCCAACCGAAAATACTAAACTAAAAATGAGCGTTTCAATTGCACTATAAGAATTTCTTAATCCGGAAGCCGAATCATTAACAAACGGGATCACTTTTTCGGTTCGGAGATCAAGTTCACTTTCAATCTCTTTCACCAAACGGTTTAATTGGGTTTGCGAAGTGGGGTTTGCAAATTTAACATACAAATTGTTTTGAAAATCAACAATTGTTTTATTCACTACCAATTTATTAAAAAGAGAGCGGGTCAAATAGGTAATGCCAGCTAAACGATACAAATCAGCATTTTTAAAATCTTCATCAGCAATTTGAAGTTGCCGTTTTACTTTTAAAATGGAGGAAAACTCCAAAAAAAGATTGCTAACACTATCGCCAATTCCAACAATTTTGAATTGCTTGTTGTTAAAAAGAACAATTGAATCATTTAAACGATAATTATTTAGTTTAGCAAACTTGGTGTTGATCACAATTTCATCGGCTGCATATCGAGGAAGGCGACCAGCTTTTAAAATGATTTTTTGAAAAGTTTGCTGGTATTTTGCTTGATCCAACACATCTTCGATACCGACTTTAATCATAAAATAGCGTTTCGTAGTTGGATCAGTGGCAAAATAATTCGTATAAGATGCGGATGAAGTTCATAAAAAATTAAACGGATTGTCTTTTCAAGCCGGTTGATCACGAATGGCAAGTAATAATTGATTAATCGGGAGAATCGTTTGATTATCAGTTTGATTAGTTAAAAAACGTTGGTTGGGCAGTTTAATTTTATAATCGAACTTCCCGCTTTTTTCAATCGTTTGCTTGATTAACCGTCGGTTTGTATCATGTGTTTTAAAAACAGGTCCAAACAAACCAAAAAGAACAACAAAGGCGAGGAAAAGAAAAAAGAAATTCCAAATGCGGGCGGAAAAATATTTAAATCCTTCCTTTAAAAGGATGTTATTGATGAACATGATTTTCCATCCACTGCCAGAGATGTTGTGCTCAAAAAGTCGCACAATTAATTCGATGTTTTTGATAAAACAGTTGTCCAAAAGCGGTTAAAAACTGTAAATCAGGATGAGGTTTAGCTTGATGAGTGAAAAAGGCTAGATAATTTTGTAATAATTTTTTGCAGTTTTGAATCGAAGCCCGGGCAAACTGTTGGAAGAGCAAATTAATTGTGGCTACTGTAATTAAACAGGCTTCAGCTTTAAACCCAAACCGATAAGTTTTTGCTGATGATTTTAAAAATGAAAAGTGCACGAAATCAGCACAAGTAAGATTTTTCACGGTCGAAAAGGTTTTAGCTTCAACTAAAAACGGGAATTGACTTATTCTACCGTAATTAAAAAGCAAGGACTGTAATTTTCGTTGGAAACGCTCCAAAACTATTGCTGGATTTTGACTAATTGCTACCAGGTTTGTTACCAAAAAATCAAGATCGGAAAAATCATTATAAAAATGGAAACTAACCCGTAAAGTTTGTTGAGTTTGAAAAACTTTTTCGGTTAAAAACGCACAATGATTGCCGCTGCGCAAAAGAATTTGGTGAACATCGGCTAGATAGGTAGCAACATCATGCGAATTTAAAGTTTTGAAATCAAAAATCAAACTTGAACCTGCTAATTGATTATGATGAAAAACTCTAATTTGCGGAATTGCCAGCAACTTTTTTAATAAGTATTGATATAAATGATTAAGATGTTGTTCAATTTTAGATAATTGGAATTTGCCTAAAAATTGTAAAGCGGCTTCAAAGCCGAAAAGGGTGGGTAAATCAAAGGTCCCCCCCTCAAATTTGGCAACTTGCTGATTGTATTCTAAGCGATTTGGTTGCAAACCAACCACACTATTAGAACCTTTTAAAATTGGTTCTAAAATAGCTTGTAGATCCTTTTTTACAAGCATAATTCCCAGTCCATACGGACCAAACATTTTATGGGGAGAAAAACAGGCAAAATCAAATTGACTGCGAGCGAAGGAAAAGGGGCGTTTGCCAATGAATTGGGTAACATCAGCAATGATTTTGATCAAAGGATTAGTTTGTTTAACAAGTTGAACGATTTTGGCCATTGGTAAATGATAACTGATCGTATTATCAACACTTGAAAGCGCAATAATTCGGGTGCGTTTAGTAAGCAAAGATTTTAATTGCTTTAAATAATCGGGGCAGGGAAAGTGAAAATGAAGGTATTTGATTTTTAACTTTAATGCTGTTTTTAGCGCAATTCAGGGTGCTAAATTAGCATTGTGTTCTAAATCAGACAAAATAATTTCATCACCAGGTTGAAATTCATTTCTTAATCCGTTAGCAAGCTGATTCAGACTAAAAGTAGTTGATGGTGTAAAAATAACTTCTTCCGGTAAAGCATCAAAAAAGTGCGCAGTTTGGTTGCGAATTGCTTCTAAACGATGAAAACCAAGGGCGGAAAGTTGATTATCAATGCTATTAATAGAGAACGGAAATTGATGATAACCGCTCATTATTGTTTGGGCAATCTGATCGGGTCGTAATGTTGTTGCCGCACTATTTAAATAAATTAAGTCGGGATGGGTGGTGCGAAACTGCTTAAAATGTTCTTGAAGACGAAAGGTTTTAAACATACAAGGACGCTGAATGAAGAAAAGGAGTTTTAGCGATTTTTAGTTAGTTTTGTTATATCATAAAGTTAAGGATTGGTTTTTGGATGGAAGCATGAATTTAGAGAAATGTCTGTTTTGTCAAATTATTGCCGGCAAAAAACCAGTTTTTTTAGTGTTTGAATGCAACTTATGTATCGCTATTTTGGATGCTTTCCCCCAGACACCAGGGCATATTTTAATTTTAACTAAACGATGTGTTCCGAATTTAAAACACCTTAAAAAAGTTGAACTACTCGAAATTCAACAATTAAGTCAAAAAGTTGTTAAATTACTAGAAGACCAAATGGCAGCGAAAGGATTTAATCTCGTTAATAATTACAATCGGATTGCGGGGCAAATAATCGATCATTATCATCTGCATATTATTCCACGTTATAAAAAACAACAAATGACAACAATACCAGATTTAGAAACAATTTGAAAACGACTGAAAGAATAAGGGGTAAAAAAAATGAAAATTCAAGTCCATAGTAAAAATCTCAAGGAAAATCTTGACAAAGTCCAATACGAATTTAAGAATATGATTGAAAGTTTATTTTTGAAATTTCAATTCATTAATCATGAAGCTAATCAGGCTGATATTACCGTTGAAGTTAACAAAGAATTATCATTTTTGGCCAAAGTGACCCTTAATCTTGTCAATGTCGGCATTAAAGTGATTACAACCGATTATGAAAATAACCTCTTTAAATTACTGAGTAATTGCAGGAAAAAATTGGAAAAGCAACTCGAAAAAGTTAAGCATCGCTTTACGGAGCACAATTAAAACCTGCGCTAGAAACGAATTGTTTTGCGCTTGTTAGGTTTAATAAAAAATTCTTTTTCGCGAAATTTAGAACGTTGAAAACGCGTCACCTTCTTAAAGCGCCTGATAAAACGGGCATTCGTTTCGGTTTTTAATACAGCGATTTTAATCATATAATACATCTTACCATAAAAAGGAACCAAAAACTGTGGGAAAAAGCATGAAGCACGAACTGATTTTAGGCATCGAAACAACATGTGATGAAACAAGTGTTGCGTTATTAAAAGATGGGATTATTATTGATCTATTGACACATAGTCAAATTCCAACTTTTAAGCAATGAGGCGGAGTTGTGCCCCAAATTGCCAGCGATTTACATGTTAAACGGCTGCCGGTTCTCATTCAACACATTTTGGCGAAAAATCAGCTTAGCGCAGCCCAATTAACAATGGTTGCCTATGCTGATCATCCCGGCTTGGAAGGATGTTTACAGGTGGGAAGAGCAGGGGCTAAAACATTTAAGATTCGCTATCAAATTCCCATTTTGCCAATTAATCATTTAGAAGCACACTTTTGAATCGCAACCTACCAACAAAGTGATTGAAATTTTCCGGCCTTAGGGGCAGTTATTAGCGGTGGCCATACTCAGCTTTTTCTCGTTCCCAGTTGAACCAGTAATCCTGTTATCATCGGGGCAACGAAAGATGATGCGGCCGGTGAATGCATTGATAAATTAGCACGTTACCTTGGCTTAGAATACCCTGGTGGTCCAAGGATAGAAAAATTAGCCCAACAAGGACAAGTTAAGCATCACTTTCCTGTTTATCAAGGGCAGGATTTGAACTTTTCGTTTTCTGGTTTAAAAACCGCTTGTCTTCAGTGGTTAAAAAAACAAGGAAAACAACTAAACAAAGCCGATTTTGCGGCGGCGTTAGAAGCTGCAATTTTTACTACAATTGAAAAAAAAATTAAAAAGGCAGTAAAAAAATATAAAATTAGAACTGTTCTGGTTGGAGGGGGAGTGGCAGCCAATCAACACTTAAGAACACGGTTACAAAACAGTGCGGCGAAAGTTTTGTTTGCAACCAAAAAATATTGCACCGATAACGGGGCAATGATTGCCTATCTGGGTTGAATTAAAAAACAGTCTTTACATCATGAAAAAAACTCTAAAACCAACCAGTTTTAATCACGCTCATAAAACAACCTTGAAAAGGACAATAATGGCCTGAAATTGAAAACGCATTTGGTTGGTTAGTTTGTTCTGTTGTTCATTATTTTTAGATTTTTTGGGTGTCTTTCGGATTACCTGATTTGGTCAATTGCTTGATGATGTTTTTCATCGTTTACTCTTTGGATGATTAAAATATCTTTATTTTAGTTTTATCATTTTTTGGTATTTTAACACTATTACCCGGAAGGGTTTAATCGCAAAATATTGACCAAAAATTAATAAAAAGAAATTAGTTTGAACATTGATTAATCTTTTCTGATCAACAACACTGATTGGACTTGTTCTTCTCAATCAAAACCTTGATTATGCTAGTTATACTTACCCCCAAATTTTTGAACAACAGATTGCAAATTGAAAAACAGACAATGTCTGAGAAAAAGGGGTAAATAATTCAGCGGAATTTTTTGCTTGGCGAGGAAATTTTTCTGCCTGATATGATGGGGGTGGTTTAATCGGACTAAGTTTAACCGGATGAACAACCTATTTCCATATTATTGGGGCGTTGATTAGTAATTTTTTGAGTTGATTTTTTTTAATATTGTATTTTCTTTTTAACCATCCGTTTTTTCTCTTTTTAAGTTCGGAACGGCGGCAAAAGTATTTTTGAGATCGGTTTAACCAAAAACGGATTAATTATTTTGAACCCAATACAATTTCTAAAATTGATGAAAAAGAAGTGACGATTCAAATTCCGATCGAAAGACGGACGGGAAGTGGTAGCAAAAGCAAAAAAGATCATCCGGATGAAACTTGAAATCTGGAAAATGATGACTAATTTCAGTCAAATCCTCAAAAAGGTGCCAAGAAACGCATTTTAGTCCGCGCAAAACTGGTTGCCGTTTGGGCACCAATTTTTCGGTAATGTAATAATTGAGTCGGATTTTGCAGAAAGGCGGTAATTTTAGCTTGCAAGGGAGTTAAAAGCGCAATCAAAGTGTCGGCCACCAGTTCTTTTAAGGCAAAATAATCCGGTAATGATTGTAGTGTTTGTTCCGCCGCTTGTGGTGAGATATCACGGGCTAGCGCATAAAGTAAAATCAAATTTGCCACCCCGGGTTGTTTGGTAAAATCAAAGACAATTTTATTATCGGAATCAGTGACAGCACGCTGAATTTTTTTTCGAACCGTGGTTGGCGAATCCATTAAGAAAATAATTCCTTTCTGATTAGTGGTTGATTTTGACATTTTTTGGGTTGGATTTTGTAAATCACGAATGCGATACTGCGGGTGAAACCCAATTAATTTCGGAACATGGAACAGGTTTTTTTGATATAAATTATTAATTCGGAATGCTAAATTGCGGGTTAATTCAATGTGTTGTTTTTGATCGGGACCAACCAAAACATCGGCATCATAAAGTAAAATATCAGCCGCCATCAGTAGAGGATAATTAAAAAGACCCGCTAATTGCCCATATTGATTTTGTTTTGTTTTAAATTGTGTCATTCGTCTTAGTTCCCCAATTAAAGCATAACGCGCCAATAAAAAATACAATAAACTATGCGCGGCAACGTCAGATTGAACAAAGACATTTTTAGGGTTAAAACCGATCGCATAATATGTAGCCAAAGTTTTTAAGCGGCGGTTGGCAACCATTTTCGGATCAAACGGGGTTGTTACAGCATGTAAATCAGCAACAAACAGCAATAAATGATGTGATTTTTGATATTGGTTTTGAAGCTGCCGGGCAACCACTAAATAATGAGCAATTGTTAAATCACCTGAAATGGTAATGCCGGAAATTAAACGTTGTTTATTCACTATTATTTGGTTGGGAAAGATTGAGAAGTTCCGCTTTTTTTAGTTGAACTTGACGCATTTGAATAATGAAAGTAGTTGAAACCGAAATCCCAATGAAAGCGGAAAGAACCATTGGGGGGAAAAAATAAAGAAACATTCTAGCTTGACTAATTGTTGTTAAAAACGGAAGACTAAGTTTAAAAAGACTCAGCGAGGCAAGAACTAAATTGAAAAAAGCGGTTGCAAAAAGAGTGATAAAACTTTTGCGCACTAATCTTCATGCTAAACGATGAAAGACAGCAAAAAAATAAAAACACATGAAGTAAATAACAAAACAACCGGCGCTAATCGCAAAGCAACTAAACATTGCCGTTTCAAACAAATTTCGGGTTTGAGTATAGGAAAAGGTGCTACCCATCCGGCCAATCATTCATAATGTTTGTAACACCAAAGTGGCAACAAAACCAATTGTTAGAATAAAACTAGTTTCAAAAAAGAGACGAAACAAAAAGTTTTGCTGCTTTTTAAAAACGGTTTTTTTTTGATCAAGAATAGTTACCGGAGTCGGATTCATAAAAAATGGAGCAGATGAAGGGAATCGAACCCTCATTTTTTGATTGGAAGTCAAAAGTTCTAACCATTGAACTACATCTGCATGTAATCATTTTAGCATAGAATATTTTAGGTTTGCAAGGGAAAAAGTTGATAATGATGGAAGATTTGATAAGCCACAATCGCAACACTATTAGCAAGATTTAAGCTGGTTGCGGCAGTTGTTTCCAGGTAAAAAGTGAGTTCAGCATGCTTGGTGAGAAATGATTGGGGCAACCCGTTTGATTCGCAACCAAAAACAATATAAAAAGGAACAGTTGGACTGGAAAAAGGAAACCGGGAAAAAGGTTGCTTTCCTTGATGAGAAGTAAAAAAGATTTTTTGTGGTTGATTAAGTTTTAGAAAATGATTTCAATCATCATATAATTGTGGTTTTACAAGGTTAAAATGATGTGTACTACTCCGTTTTAATCATTTGGTTGAATAAATAAAACCAAACGGTTGAATTAGATGTAAAGCAAACCCAAAATTAGCGGCTAACCGAATAATTGTTCCAACATTACCAGCAATTTCGGGGGCAACCAAGACAATATGAAAAAGCGGGGCAAAGAAAGTGGTCTGGTTTAATTTTCAGGTATAAATAAACGCTTGGCATGTTTGACAAGCAAAAAAAGTCAAGAATGATTTCGAGTGGTTAGGAAGAACTTGAATTTGCGCAAACGGAAAAGTTTGGCGGCAATATCAACAATAATAAGTGGGAAGGGTTTGTTTAATTTTAGTCTTCATAATTTTCCACTAAAGAAGGAGGAAGGGTTTTTAATTCGTCAATAAAAAGAGAATTTTTTCAAAAAGCAGTTGTCAGAAACAGCGTTTTGCGGGCTCTGGTTAAAGCAACAAAGAAAAGACGCCGTTCTTCTTCTAAATCTTCGCTGCGGGCGGAAGGAAAAACATCTTCGCTAATATCAAAAATGAAAACATGATCAAATTCCAATCCTTTTGTATTATGAATCGTCATTAATTGAACCCGATTCTGGGTTGCTTCCATTCCGTCAGCTAAATAAATTTTGGTATCAGTTAAAAACTGGGTTAATTGCTCCTGACCAGACAAAGTAGTTTGATGACGTTGATAGTTTTCCACCATTTCCAAAAGAATTATTAGATTGCTTTTACGTAATTCAAAATCAATTAACTTGGCAAGACGAGGATAAAAATAATCATGAAGCACCGCTTCAAAAAAGGTAAGCAAAGACTTTTTGCTTGCCAACATTTGTTCTCAATTCGCAAAATGAGCAACCAGGTTTTGGAAGGGAGTGGCAAACCTGGTTAACAAAGGATCACTTTGGTAAAAACGCGTTAAATATTGTCAAAGGGAAAGTTGCCGATACTGGGCTTGTGTTTGAAGTTTTTTTAGCGTTTGGTTGCCAAAATAAGGAATTCACAGACAAAGTTGGGAAACAAAAAAATCATCCTTTGAAACCAACGCATGTAAGAGAATGAATAAATCTTTGATCTCCTGACGGGCAAAAAATTTAATGCCTTTGAAAACATAATAAGCAACGTTGCGTTTCACTAATTCTGCTTCCAAGAAAGCGGCTAGTCAATTGGCACGGTATAAAACAACCATTTCATCCAACCGCACCCGATGCTTTTGGTGTAAAACTAAAAGCTTGTCGACAATTTGAGCAGCCTGCTCGTTTTTGTAACTACAATGGGCGATTTGCAAAGCAGGTTGGTTTGGCAACTGATGAAAAGCTTCCAGTTGATTGGGAAGACGGTTTTTGTTCCGGGAAATGATAAAATTAGCAACTTCAATAATTTTTTGTTGCGAGCGATAATTAATTTTTAAATAAACAGTTTTAACGTTACTAAAATGCTGATCAAATTCGAGAATAAATTTAATCTGAGCATTTCTTCAAGTGTAAATTGTTTGATCAGGATCACCAACAATTGTCACGGGGATTTGTTTGCCATAATCACTTAAAAGCGTAATTAAATCGTATTGTAAAGCACTAGTATCTTGAAATTCATCAATTAAAATCGCTTGAAAACGGTTTCTTCACCGCGCTAAAACAGTTTGATTGTTTAACAATAAATCATATGCCAATCCCAATAAATCATTAAAGTCAAGGAAGTTTTTTGCTTTTTTATATGCTTGATATGCTTGATAAACGTTTCAAACAACGGTTTGAAAAGTTTGATCATTGGGAAAATCTAATGCTTGATTTTGAAGAAAAGTTTGATATTCAGTTCAGCTGGAAAACGGATTTAAATTAAACAGTTTAATAACAGCGATCAGATTGCTAATTAAGGTGTGATCATGACTTAAATTCGCTTTTGCTAGTTCAGTTTTTAACAATTGTCGGTAAATCGTTTTTTGGTCACTTTCATCAATGACAGTTAATGGTTGCTGTTCAGAAAACTGGTGCAGATGGCTTTTTTCACGCTGTAACAATTCAAAACAAAAAGCATGGTATGTAAAAATATTTAACCGCTTGAAGGAAGGATATTGGCTTTCAATTCGCTGGCGAAAATTGTGCGTCGCTTTGCGCGTAAAAGTCAAAACTAAAATTTTTTCGGCAGGCATAAATTTTTGGCGTAAAAAATAGAGAAAACGGGCGGTTAAAACGGTTGTTTTGCCGGTTCCAGGTCCGGCAATAATGCGTAAATTCTGGCGATAATCTTGTTCAACCGCATTTTTTTGTTGCCAATTTAATTGCATCACATTCCACTTTTTTCCCCTATTTTACCTTAATAGCTTTGGAAACTGTTGAAATGGAAGAAGCAACGAAGGAGCGTGCGGCATGATCAACCAGTCAGACTTGATAATAACGATCAATAAAAATTTGCTGATCAGGGTTAAATTTTTGAAAGAAAAAAAGAAATAAAAATCAGAATGGTAACAACAAAACAACCGAGAAAGCGCGGGGAAAGAAAGCGGGAAACCAAAGTTGCACCAAGCTTAAATAACCGGCAATGACAAGATAAGGAAAAAGAACAATGAAGCCTTCGCGGAAGAAAAAATAATGCCATGGTAAGCGGGTGGCAGTTTTGGAGGTAAGTGTAATTTTAAATAATCGTCTGCCGATTGTTTGTCCTTTTCAAAAATACGGTAAAACGGTGAAAAGAAGGAGAAAAAAGGCAAGAAAAAACAAATTAGCGCCCAAAATATATCCTCAACGTGGTTGCAAATGAAGAGTACTAAAATAAAACGGGAAAACCAGGATTAATCATAAAAACAAATCGGTTAGGCGAGCACCAATAATTTTAACCATTTTAACAACTGGCTTTCGCGCGGAAAAAAAGGGGGGGATAAAAATTGTCATTAATTGTTGCTTCAGGGAGTTTTATCGCGTAAAAGGCGGCTGGACTGAACTAAATCAGTTTTAATTAAACGGTTAACTTTATTCGTCATTTGCGCGATATAAGCCTGATCTTCTAAAAGAGCGCGCTTCGCTGTTCAAACTGATCAAACCGGATTATCAGCAACCCGATAACGGGCGGGAACCTGAAAAGCCGCCAGGGCGGTTTCAACATATTCTTTGGTTGGAATCGTTTTTTGATCGATAATGTAATCTAGTCCTTTTTTCACTTGCCGAACAATATCGATTAAAGCGGACGTGATAATTTGTGCTTGACTTTTTCAACCAGTTTGATTGAAAAGAGCATATCCTTGATCAACGTCGACCCCAACAACTCAATGCTGGCGGGTTTTGCTAAGATAATTTTCAATGACTGCTTGTTCTTGAATGGAGGTAGTAAACGGACTGGCAATCGAAAAAATCACCGATGCTTGAGCTTGATAAAGTTGTTTGGCAAGTTGCAAGGCTTCCCCGCTTTTAATTTGAAAATCAGTCCCATCAATGATTTTAAAGCCATCATGATATAAATCAATCTGCTCAACAGCATACGGGGAAGTTAATGGGACGTTAGCGGTTTGAGCAGCATTTCATAATGTTTTTTTATGGGTTTGAATGAAATCAATTCCCGCTTTAAACCCAAGTCCAAACGCTACCACGGCCGGAACCATTAAAATGCCGATGCTGGCGAATTTAATTTGAATGCCCGCCAAATTCGGATTGGCATCTTTAAATTGCGTCGGATTTAAAAGGGCAAATAAACCGGCGTAAAGCCCAGCCATATAACCGGCTTTTTGTTCCTGAAATTTAAATTGAAATAAATTAGTTGGTCATGTTTCGGCAGTTGGTAATTGATAATCGGTTGTAATTCCAATCATCTTTAAGTTCTTTTGTTCTAATTTACGAATGTATCTGGTTAAAAAAGGGGTGAAATTATAGCCAGGTAAAACAAAAATTTTACTTTGTTTGGTGGTGGCAATAGTTTGAATATATTCATAAATTCGCTGGGAATTAACCAATGTATTGGGAAAACCATAGGCAATCTTTTGGCGGAAGCGGGGATTGCTAATCTGACAAGTAGAAGGATTAATCGCAAATTTTTGACAAACCCCATTTAACGATAATTGATTAAAAGCTTTATCAGTGTAGGCAGTTGGTCCACTTAAAACAACAAAGACTTGGGGTTTTAATGGCGCGGTAGGACGATAATAAAGACCTAAAATAGTCCCACAAGTTACAACCATTAAGGTTAATAAGCCGATCAACTGGGTGCTTAAATGACGTTTTTGACTGGCGGTTCAATGACGTTCTTTAGCCTGCGCTTTTCTGATTGGATCAATAATAGCAACATTATCATTCGGAGCAAACTGGGTGATTAAAAAGGCAAAAAGACGGGGACGTCTTTGCATAATTTGGGCAACTAAAACATTAAAGAGCGGATTGCCAATTAAAAGCATCAAACTAACTCCGGGATAAACAAAAAAGTAAGTGAAAGGATGATTATACTGAATATAACCCATGATAAAAAAGGCGCCGAGATAGTAAAATGGCGGCAAAAGATAAAGCAAAGGTTTGAGTTTCAAGTGGGTTTTTAAGACGGAAACAGTGGCGGCGAAACAGGCCGAGGCAAACCAAACGAAAATAAATAACGGGTTAGGAAGATAAATAAGATCAAAAAAAAAGTGCCCGATGAAAGTAGTCAAAAACGCTTTTCGCGGGGTAAAAAGAAACCCGGTAATTCAAATTAAAAAGTAAAACCCGGGAAAATACCCTTCGTGCATAATAATTTTGAGCGGCAAACTATAAACACTTAAGACAGCTCATAAGCTGACCAAAAGGGCAGCTAGACTAATTTCTTGAAACCGTCATTTTGACCCTTTTAACATGCAAATGACCCCTTTCATTGGGAGCAAGCAAGGCAATTAATTCCGGTAAAACTACGGGAAAAGCGGTAAAATTGGATTATAATTGGTTTTGCCCTCATAGTTCAGAAGTAGAACAAATGTTTCCTAAACATTATGGCGAAGGTGCAATTCCTTCTGAGGGTACCATTTGTTTTTGCTTGCGTTCATCCATGGTGGGACTATTGGGGATCGAACCCAAGACCTCACGGTTATAAGCCGTGCGCTCTAACCACTGAGCCATAGCCCCAAAATTGATCTTGTTGCTTTCTCAAACCCAAAAACATCACATTGCCAAGTTACCGCTTGGAAAACTGGGGTGCTTTACGTGCTTTTTTGAGACCATATTTTTTTCGTTCCTTAACACGTGCATCACGACTTAAAAGATTCGCAGTTTTTAAAAGATTC
This sequence comes from Mycoplasmatales bacterium, assembly GCA_965196725.1. GTDB lineage: Bacteria > Bacillota_I > Bacilli_A > Mycoplasmatales > MT37. Next base: position 185,249 of record OZ239770.1, on the reverse strand, counting down.
CGATTTTCGGGGGAAAGTTTAGCAAGAAAACGTGCTAATCCATGGCAAATAGCATCTGCTTGCGCTGCTATTCCGCCCCCTTTAAGTTTCACAATCACATCGTATTGTTGAGCAGTTTTTGTTAAAGTAATTGCTTTTTTAATTCGTTGCATTCACAAAGGATGATTCAAAAAATAAGTGTTAAAAGCAAGCAATGGCGTTTGTTTATTGGTAGTTTTAATTAAAATTTGCCCTTGGTGGCGGGGATTTGTTTTAATAAAAAGCTGCGCAACTGCTGTTTTCCGCCGACCGGTAATCTGACTAAACATGATTTAAAACCTGCCTTGGTGTTTGGGCGGTGTGTTTATGTGTTTGGGCGGGATACAAAAAAAGGTGTTTGATTTGCTGACGCGCTAAACGATTTTTCGGCAGCATTCCTTTCACCGCTAATCATAAAAGGGCGGATGGTTTGCGCTTGTGTAACGTTGCGGCTGTTTCAACTTTTAAACCCCGCGGATATTGAGAATGCCGATAATATTTTTTTGCTTGTCACTTGGAACCTGTTAAAACAAGGTGGGCAGTATTAATTACAATCACGTAATCACCACAATCATTATGGGGGGTGAAAAAAGGTTTATGTTTACCACGTAAAAAAGTGGCAATTTGGGTTGCTAAACGGCCTAATGGTCATGCTCTAGCATCAATTAATAATCATTGTTTGTTAATTGATTCTTTAGCAAGCATTTTTGTTTGTTTCATGGGTATCATTATATCTCAAATTTCAGGAAAAAAGCACGGCTTTTAATGGGAATGACTAGTAGGATTAAGGACAGCTTCAAATTTAAAATGAGCTAAAAGAGAATGATAAGCGGAACTATACAAGAAAGTAATGGTTAAAGCAAAGCAAAGCAATAAGAAAGAAAATTTAATTCAATCATTGCGTTTAAAAAACGATTGATGATAGGTTGTCCGTTTACTGTAGGGATTATATCCTCGTGATTCTAATGCCAAAGCAATTTGGTCAGCACGTTTGAAAATCGAAACAAACAACGGAATTAAAAGACTAACTAGCGCTTTAATTTTGATGCGTAAATTGCCATTGTAAAAATCTAATCCCCGTGACGCTTGGGCATCCATAATCGAATTAGCTTCATCAACCAAAGTAGCAACAAGGCGTAAACTTAAGGTAATAATCATCGCAAAAATGTGGACTGGAAAACGGATAAACCGTAATGGACGTAAGATTCAGGTTAAAGCGTAGGTTAAATCAACCGTTCGAGTGGTGGTAATTAACAATAATGTTCCCATGACAACCAATGTCACCCTTAAAGCATAATAGAAGGAGAAAATAAAAATTGTTTTCTGAAACCACTTTCATTGTTGGCTGTCGTTAACAAGGTAATTTCAATCCCCGTGATTGTTTTTATCCTGCACCAGATTGGTCAAAATGTTAAAAACCAATAAGAAAACAACCATTAACAGGAAAATTTTCAGCAGAAAGAAGAAAATGCGTCATGGCAGTTTGGCGAGAATCAACAAACAAATAAAACCGGTTAAAACAGCGAAATAAACAACAAAGCTCTTCTTGATAAACAAAGTAATTAAAATTAAAACAAACGCAATGAATTTAAAGCGGGGATCAAAACTATGCACAAGCGAATCACGCGGGATATAACGCCCAAAAATAAAACTATTCATCGCGACTCAATTTCCCTCCACTTTTTAAAATGCGGGCGACCAATGTTTCCGCAAAGGTATCCAATGAAGTTGGATTTAATTCTTGGGTGTTAAAGCCACTTTCCTTCAGTTTATTCATAAAACTAATTGTTTCGGGAAGATTTAATTGGTATTGGTTGCATAATTTTTGATTGGTAAAAAGGTGAAGGGGGGTTGTTTGGAGAATTTTTTCGCCGTTTTGCAACAAAATAACTTGATCAGCTAATGCTAAAACTTCATTCATATTATGACTGACAAAAATGATCGTTTTGTTAAACTTGGTTTTTAAATCATGAATTAAACTGCGAAACTTTTCTTGACTAAAAATATCCAAACCGGAAGTTGGCGAATCAAAAATAATCACTTCCGGTTCATAGGATAAAATACTGGCGAGCGCAATTTTCCGTTTTTGACCACCGGAAAAACGAAACGGTGATTGTTTCAAATCACGAATATTCCACCCTAAACTATGAAAATATTTTTTCGCTTGATTCAGAGCAACATCCCGATTAAAACCAAAGTTTAAGGGTCCAAAGACAACTTCCCGTTCAACATTTTCTTCAAATAATTGCTTTTCCGGGTTTTGGCAAACATAACCAATTTGGCGGCGTAAACGAAAAATATTTTTAATCTTTTTCGTCTGACTGGTAATTTCAATTTCAAACGCTTTTAACGAACCAAGTGTTGGTTTTAAAAGGCCGTTTAAATGTTTACAAAAAAGTGTTTTGCCGGCCCCGGAAGGACCAATAATAGCGGTGATTTGCCCACGAAAAAAGGTATGATTAACACCTTTTAAGCCCCAAAACGAACTCCCATCAAGGCGGGTAATTTTATGACTTAAATTTTTTACTTCGATAATTTTATTCATATTTGTTTAATCAACAACTCTTCGTTTAAAGTGTCTTGAAAAGCAATCCCTTTTTCCCGTAATTGTTGTAAAAGACGATAAAAAAACGGTGATTGTAAACCACTGCATTCATTCAGAAGGTGAATTTTTTCTTGCAACAAGGTTTTTGCTGATCCTAAATACTTCACGACGCCGTTTTCAAGCAGCATAACTTGATCAGCAACCAAAAGACGTTCAATGTTATGGGTGATTTCAATCACACTAATCTTTTTTGCCTTAATTTGCGTAATAATGCGGTTGATTTCTTTTTCACTTTTTTGATCAACCATGCTGGTTGGTTCATCAAAAATAACTAACTTTGGTTCTTGAATTAAAACAGCGGCAATTGCAACTTTTTGTTTATTCCCATCCGATAAGTTATTCGCTTGTTCGTTAAAAATTGGTTCAAGCGCAAACTGACGAACGGTTGCTTTGATTTTTTCTAAAATTGTTTGGGGCGGAATAGCTAAATTTTCTAAACCGAAGGCCAAATCATTTTCAACCGTTAAACCAATAAATTGACTTTCCGGGTTTTGAAAAATTAATCCTACTTGTTGATAATTTTGGGCGGTTCATGCTTTATGGCGGGTAAATTTCTGCTGAAAAAGATGTAATTCCCCTTGGTAATTCGTTTCTAACCCAGCAATAATTTTCCCCAATGTTGTTTTACCGGAACCATTATGTCCTAAAATCGTTAAATGCTGGTTGGGAAATAGTTTTAAATTTAAATTTTTTAAAACCATGTTCTTCCCTTTTTTCAGATAACTAAAAGAAAGATTTTTCAGTTCTAAAAGCGGCGCATCTTTAATCATGGGTTAAACTATGGAACCAGTTTTAAACAATAACGTGGAGCATCGTCGCCACGACGATTGGCTAAAAGCGCCGAGGTTAAATAACCACCGTGACGATTTTCATATTGACGGGCGAGTTGTTTTAATTTTACAATCAGAAATTGATGATCTTTTAAGCGTTGGGATTTACGGATTAATTTAAAAGCGGCGCGATATCCAGCCAGCGTGTCCAACTTAGCAAACGTAATCAGATAATCAAACTTTTGCTTGACACGTTGTTTATATTCACGCGTGACAACTACTTGCTCATGAAGCAACAACTCCGTGACTAAGTTCCGGACAATGTTATTAATTTTAGCGCGCTTATGAGCAGTATGATAAATTCTAGCCATAAATTAGTTCGCTTTCTCTCTCTCGTTTTATAGAGTAATATTATATTCTGTTTTTAGTTTTTCTTCAATCTCTTTCAAAGATTTTTGCCCCAGGTTTTTAATTTCCAGAATTTGTTTTTTGGTCAAAGTTTGCAGTTGGGCAAGGGTTTCAATTTTATGATTATGCAAAGCGTTAATTGTTCGTTCCGAAAAGTCTAATTCCTGTAAAAGGACCTCTTTTTCTTCTTCGTTTTCAATCACTGGTTCTTCAAACTGAAAATGATCATATCCAGCATTTAGATCGGCTAAATGTTGTAGATGATGAAGGAGAATTTTACAAGCTTGCCCGAGGCAATCATTGGCGCTTAAAGCACCGTTGGTTTCAATTCCAATCGTCAATTTTTCGGAAACAGTTTCTTCACCAATGCGAATTTCTTGCGCCCGGAAACTCACCCGTTTAATCGGGGAAAATTGGGCGTTAACGGCAATAAAACCAATCGTAGCCGCTTTTTGGTTGGCAAGAAAGCGTTGGTTTTCTTCAAAAGTAGCATACCCGCAACCCTTACGAATTAAAAAAGTTAATTCGATTGGTTGTTTGCTTTCAATCACAGTCGCAATGATTAATTTCGGATTAATAATTGTTAAACCGCTGACAGGTTCAATATCACCAGCATAAAGAGTGGTTGCCTTTGCCTTCGCTTTCAAAGTTAATTTAAGATAGGGTTCCTTTTCAAAAAGAACTGGGTTAGCACCGAAAATAATCTTTTCCACGTTTAAACCAATTTGGAGGGCATTTTCGTGAAGACCAGGCAAAGTTTGAAATTCCTGCTCCGCGTTTGACAATTTAAAAGCAAAAACAGCTACACCGGGCAAAACAGACAGCAAAACTCTCCGTAATGAGTTGCCTAAAGTGATTCCAAATCCCTGCGCTAATGGTTGAATTTGAAATTGTAAATTGTTTTTGGTTTTATAGTCGTTAATGACTTTAAAATCTGGTTTGATAAATTGATACATTGTGTTTTTAACTCCTTATTTTTGTTTCTTTCTGATTTGCTTTAAAAGCAGTTGTAATTAATTAACCGCGGGGTTTTTTGGGCGGACGACAACCGTTATGGGGAATTGGGGTTTTATCAACAAGTTCAATGATCTGCAAATCAGCCACTTCTAAGCTGCGTAAAACAGCGTTTCTTCCCGGGCCAATTCCTTTGACATGAACAGCAATTTTTTGCATCTTATAAAGTTCAGCTAACTTTAAAATTTGCTTCATGACCATTTTGGCAGCATAAGGGGTTGATTTTTTCGTTCCTTTATAACCAACAGTCCCGGCGGAAACCTGTTTTAAAACATTCCCGTTGTTCCGAATCAAACTAACAATTGTATTATTGAAACTGGCATTAATGCTGATAATACCACTTTCAATTACTTCTTTGATCTTTAACCGTTTCGGAGGGGATAAATTACGCTGCTGTTTTGCTTTTTCATTCATTGTTATTCTCTTTTAACTAACCTTTGGCTTTATTTTTTAATGCTCTATGTTTTACTTTCAATTTTCTTTTTGTTTGCTACTGTTTTTCGTGGTCCTTTGCGGGTACGAGCATTTTTTTGGGTAATTTGCCCGCGCACCGGTAAACCTAAACGATGGCGAATACCACGGTAAGAACCAATTTCTTTTAACCGTTTAATGTTCATTTGGACATGGCGACGGACATCGCCTTCAATCCGGTATTTTTTTACTGCCATTAAAAGCGCATTGGCCTGTTGATCGGTTAAATCTTTTGTCCGCGTTGCAAGCGGAATCTTTGTTTCATGCAAAATTTTGGTTGCTAAACTTGCTCCAATGCCATGCAGATAGGTCAAAGCAATCACAATTCGTTTGTTGTGCGGAAGATCAACACCACTAATACGCATTTTTTACCCTTGACGTTGTTTGTGCTTGCTAATGACGCAAGTAACAGCCACACGCCCCTTTCGTTTGACAACCTTACATAATCGACAAATTGATTTAACAGATGTTCGAACTTTCATTTTTAAAACCGGCGAATAATTCTTCCTTTGCTACTATCATAAACAGAAACTTCAACATCAACCCCATCGCCTTCAAGCACGCGAATCGAAAACCGCCGCATCTTGCCACTAACATGGGCATTAATGAAGTGACCATTTTTCAGTTGAACTTGATAAACGCCACCGCCAATGTTTTTAAGTATTTTACCCTGAACAACAAAAATATCGGGTTTTTTTGTGGTTCTAATCTGCATAATTACTTAACACTTCAGCCCCGGTTTGCGTTATTAAGACCATCTTTTCAAAGTGGCAAGTTAACTTGCCATTCGCACTTCTTACCGTTCATTGATCATTATTAACAACTGTTTTAGCACTGCCAATCAGCACCATTGGTTCAATACATAAAACCATCCCTGGTTGTAAAACTAGATTTGGTTCAGCACGGCAAACGTTAAAAACAGGTGGAAATTCATGTAATTGCCGACCGATGCCGTGCCCGACATACTTGGCGGTTAAATAATAACCACGAGCGGTAATGTACTTTTCTATTATACACCCAATTTGATTAATTTTCATCCCCGGTTTCAGTTGTTTAATTACATAATTTAAACTGCCACTAGTAGCAATAAGAAGGTTTTGGGTTTGTTTGGTGGCACTGCCAATGGTAAATGATAATGCCGCATCAGCGTGATAATTACGATATTTACATCCAAGATCAATCGTAATTAAATCACCCGGTTGAAAGCGGCGAGCGTCGGGGATTCCATGAACTAATTCATCATTAATCGAAACACAAAGCACCGAGGGAAAACCATGATAATTTAAAAAATTTGATTGACAACCAGCTTCTAAAAGCATTGTTTGGGCAAATTGTGCCAGTTTAATTCCATTCATGTTTGGTTGTTGAGCATAATCACGTAATTTTTCCAAAATCCGGGTGACAACCTGGGCGGCAATCCGAATTTTTTTGATTTCATAGCGATTTTTAATCATTGGTAGTTGTTAAAAAGGTTTGCACCTGCGTTTGAATGGTTGCTGGATCATAACGACCATTGACAACGAAGACTTTCAGTTTGGAATGAGTAGCCTGTTGTTCAAGATATCAGTTTTGCAACGGTTCCGTTTGCGCTTTGAAAACAGCAAACCGCTTTGCTAATTTATGATCATCAAACCGCTTTTGAAGCGTAACCGGATGGTAATCACAAATGCCAGCGCGCTTAGGAGGAAGAAAAAAAGTATGGTAAACACGTTGGCAAGTTGGACAAATTAAGCGGTTTTGAATCCGTTCTTCACAGAGATTAAGATCAACATCAAAAATGATAACCTTTAAAACTGAGATATTAAACAGGGCCATTTTTGCTTCCAAGAAGCGATGTTGAATTAAATTCCGTGGGTAACCATCAAAAAGAATCCGTTGCGAACGCTGGCGTTTGACAAAATGAAACAAAATCTCAGTCATCATTTGATCGTTGATGAGGCGCCCACTTTTTCAAATTGGCGCTAAACGCGCTTTCAATTTATGATCAGTTAAAGCGTGCTGTAAAATTCATCCAGTGCTAAAATGGACATAATTTTTTTGCTGCGCTAATCATTGCCCTAACGTCCCTTTTCCGGAACCAGGCGGACCAATTAAAACGACTCATTCTTTTATCATTGAAAATAGTCTCCTTTTTGCTGGCGTAAATTAACATAATATAACTGGGTACGAAAGTTTTTCAATTGTTCAATAATGGCCTGTCCAATCATTGTTAAAATCAAAATACTGGTTCCACCAATCACAAAGTTAACCTGGGTTAAATCCGGGAAAACAAGCTTCGCAAACACCATTGCAAAAATAGCGAGAAAAGAAAGATAAAACGCCCCGAAAATACTAATCCGGTTTAAAATCCGGTTTAAATAACGTTCGGTTGCGAGCCCGGGGCGAATCCCAATCAGATAAGTTCCATTCTTGGCAAAATTTTCGGCCATTGTCTGGGTGTTAAAAATAATGCGCGAATAAAGCAGGACAAAGAAAAAAGTGAGCACAGCGAAAATGGCAATGCCGGTTCAGGTTTTAAAATCAAGGTAATTATTGACAAATTGGGTGTATTGACTATCAGGTTGATTCAAAAGAACGGAGACCGATTGAAAAATCGAAATTAAAGTCGAGCTAAAAATTACTGGAATAACTCCGGCCGGATTAACTTTAATCGGGAGATAGGAAATTTTTTGGTGATTTAAAACTAATCCGGCGCCAGTCTGTTGAATCGGAATCCGCCGCTCCGAATTATTTAAGGCCACAACAAAGTAAATTAATCCGAACAAAACCAAAAGATAGAGGATAAAACGAACAAGATTAATCAACAACAGATCATTGGTTAAATCAGGTTGAAATAAAGATTGTGCGGCGGTTTCAAAGTTTTGCGGTAAAGTAACTAAAATCCCGGTAAAAATAATAATTGAAGTGCCATGGCCAATCCCTTTTTGATTAATTAAATGGGCGATTAGCAGGGTAATCATCGACCCGGCAATTAACATTAAAGGGCATAAAAAATAATAAAAAAGGGGCACTTGATAACTATCAACTAAATTTCAATTAACTTGAATGACATTACTGTTTTCCAGCGTTTTAATTGTTCCTAACCCTTGCATATAAGCAATCGGCAGCATGATTAGTTTGGTTAAAAGATTAAGTTTCCGGGCGCCTTTCTGACCCTGGTTTTGTCATCTTTTTAAGCCGGGAATTAAACCGGTGGTTAAAAGTTGGACAATAATCGAAGCGGTAATAAACGGGGAAATTCCAAGCGCAAAAACCGACACACGATTTAAAACTCCACCACCAAGAATGGAAAGGAGATTTAAAAAATTATTGTTGGAAACATTGTCCAGGTTTCGCAGCGTTACGCCTGGCATCGTAATTAAGGCGCCAAAGCGGAAAAATAATAAAAGTGCCACCGTAAAAAGGAGGCGAATTAAAATCTCACGATAGAGGCGAAAAAACTGTTTTATCTTCCCCATTTATGTTAATGGTTTAAATTTACCACCAGCCGCAAGAAGCGCCGCATGGGCAGATTTAGAAATTTTATGAGCCCTGATAAGACAAGCGGTTGGTAATTTAGCGGGACCTAAAATTTTATATTTTTGCTTTAAATGAGAAAGTAAATTGGCTTTATAAAGCACCTCCGGATTAATCTCGGCAACATTCAGTTGGATAATTTTTTGTAAAGCAAGGGGATGATAAACAATCCGATTAATATTTTTAAATCCCCGTTTTGGTAAGCGACGATAGAAAGGAGTTTGTCCGCCTTCAAACGCAAAGCCAATTTTATGTCCGGAACGGGCACGCTGCCCTTTATGACCGCGTCCGGCCGTTTTGCCATGCTTAGACCCAATTCCACGACCGATGCGTTTGCGGTTTTTGGCGGTTGAGCGCTGCAATTTATCAAGTTGAAAACGAGCTGGAAGAGTTGGTTGCTTTGCGGGTTCGTTAGTTTGAGTTTGTTGTTGCTTGGTTGGTGTTGTCATCGTCTTTCCTTTCTTCTACCGGGTTTGGTTTAATTAAACCACGCGCTAACATAAAATGACGTGGTGGTTGGAGTTTTTGTAATGCTTTAAGGGTTGCTTTTAATAAATTCATGCGATTATTGGAGCCAAAGGCTTTGCCACTGATGTTTTTAATTCCAACTAGTTCAATCAATGCCCGGGCGGAACCGCCAACAATTAAGCCTGATCCTTGAGAAGCAGGTTTTAAAAAAATGCGTGAAGAACAAAATTTGGCATGAACTGGATGACTGATCGTATCTTTAACAATTGGCACAGTAATCATATTCTTTTCCGCGCGGGCAAAAGCTTTATCACGCGCCAAAGAAACTTCATTTGCTTTGCCGGAACCAATCCCTACCATTCCAGTTCGATTACCGGCAGCGGCGATGGCGTAAAAACGAAAGCGACGACCACCTTTTGTAACATTTACAACCCGTTTCACTTGAACAAGGACATAGCTTAAACTGGAAACTTTTTTTTCTTTTGGAGCTGTTTTCCGTCACAAAATTTTTCGTTTGGTAGCTTCTTTCTGTAACTCTTCCCAGTTTTTACGGGCGGAAGGGGCGGTTGTTTGCTCTTTAACAACTGGCAAAGGGGTTGAAACTGATTGGTTTGAATCTGAATTCATGTTAATTAGTGTTCCTTTATTATAATTTTAATCCTTTTTGGCGCATCGTAGCGGCAAAATGAGCGATTTGACCGTGATACAAAAAACCAGCTCGATCAAAAACAAGGCGGGTAATTTGGTGTTGTTGGGCTAATTTAGCCAACTCCGCAGCAACAGTTTGAACAGTTTGCAGGGTGGCATTTTGCTTTTGCCGCACTAATTTTAATGTTGAATAAGCTAACAATGTTTGACCAGTTTGATCATTAATAATTTGGGCATAAAAATGACGGTTAGAACGATAAACAACCAAACGTGGACAAGTTGCGGTGCCGCTAATCGTTTTTCGAAGCCGAAAATGACGACGCAAACGAGCTAATGATTTTACCTTTGAATTCATGGTGATCTTTCCCTACTTAGAAGCAGTTTTACCAACCTTTCGCCGAACAATTTCATCGTGATAATAAATCCCTTTTCCCTTGTATGGTTCGCACCGTCGTAGTTTGCGAACATTACTGGCAAATAAACCAACCGCTTGTTTATCAAACCCGGAAATGAACAATTTCTTGTTTTTTTCAACGCGCACTTTTAAATGGTTGGGAACAGATAACAAAAGGGGGTGAGAATAACCGATCTCTAATTGCAATTGATTTGGTTTGGCAAGGGTAAATTTATATCCTAAACCTTCAATTAATAAAATTTTTTCAAACCCTTTAACTAAACCAACAAATGCATTGGCAATTAAAGCATTAACTGTGCCATGCATCATTTTTGCGGCGCGACTTGGTTGTAAGGGCGTTGTTTGGATTTGTTTTTCAACTTGTTTAATCGCAATTAAACCATTAAAAGTATAGTTTAAAACACCTAGTGGTCCGCTGATTTTAACAAGCCGGAAATCAGAACTAATTTCTAAACTTACTTCCGCGGGAATCGTTAAAAAACGGTTACCAATTCTAGACATTGTCTATCAAACTGCCGCAAGCAGCTTGCCTCCTAAATGCGCTTTCCGTGCTTCTTGACCGGTCAAGACCCCTTGGGAAGTGGAAACCAATAAAATGCCCAGGTTATTATTAATGCTGGGTAATTTAGCGGCTTGACTATATAATTTTAACCCTGGTTTGGAAAGAACTTTTAACCCGTTAATGACGGACCGTTGGTTAAAATATTTAAGTTCAATTAGCAAATTAGCAAATTTTGCTTTGCCAAGGCGAACTTTTTGAAACCCATTAATGTAACCATGGGTTTTTAAAACGGTTAAAATAAGCGCTTTTTTCTTGGAATATGTTGTCATGCAATCGACTTTTTTAACTAAAAGAGCGTTGCGAATTCTGGTAAATAAATCAGCAATTGGATCGGTTAACATTGTTTTTCTCCTATCATGAAGCCTTTTTTACCCCCGGTAAAACACCAGTATGAGCAAGGGTTCGAAAGCAAATTCGGCATAATAAAAATTTTCGCAATACAGCCCGGGAACGGCCGCAAAGGTTGCAACGCGTATAAGCGCGCACACTAAATTTAGCGGGTTTTTGTTGTTTAACTTTTAATGCTTCTCGTGCCATCTTAATTTGCCTGTTTCTTTTTCCGAAGTGGTAACCCTAATTTTCGTAACAAAGCAACAGCGTGTTCTTTGTTGCTTTGTTTAATTACAAAAGTAATATTCATTCCTTTGTTCACAGTAATTTTATTATAGTCAATTTCAGGAAAGACAATTTCTTCACTAATACCAAATGTGTAGTTCCCAAAATGATCAAATGATTTTAAACTCAATCCGCGAAAATCACGAATTCGGGGTAAAACAATGTGAACTAAACGATATAAAAATTCATACATTCGGAACCGCCGCAATGTTACCATGCAACCAATTGGCATTCCGGCACGTAATTTAAACGTTGCAACTGATTTTTTGGCACGGGTAATGACCGGTAACTGCCCGGTAATTGTTAAAAGATCATTTTTAATTTCATCAAGCATTTTTTTATTTCTTAAAAGATCCCGATGACTAATACTTAAAATCATCTTTTCTAACTTAGGCAGTTGCATCGTTGTTTTTAAGCCCAATTCTTTTAATAAAAGCGGGTGCAATGCTTGATTAAGGTGTTGATAAAAAGGACTTTTCATAACTTAATTTCACCATTTAATTTGTTGCTAAAACAAATCCTTGCTTTTTTCCAAACCGAATTTTTTGCCCGTTTTCAAACCGGAACCCAATCCGACTAACACGTTTTTTACTTTTATCTAGAAGCATGACATTGGAAACATGAAGCGGACGATAAATTTCTTTGATTTGCCCCTTTGTTTCTTTTTGGTTAGCTTTGGCATGCTTTTTAAATTTAATTGCTTCCAAACAAATGCGTTCTTTGGCAGGGAAAACCTTCACAATTTGCCCTTCCACATCACGGAATTTTCCAGCAATTACGCGCACAAAATCACCTCGTTTCATTTTCATTATAAAATTGTACTAACCAACGAAATAATCTTATTAAACCCGCGGTGTTTGAGTGCTTTGGCAACCGGCCCAAAAATTCTTGTTCCACGTGGATCATTATCATTTTTACCAATAATGACCGCGGCATTTTCATCAAACCGAAGCGTTGTCCCGTCGGAGCGATGGAGCGGATTTTTGGTTCGCACAATCACAGCACGAACGATGGTTCCTTTTTTTAAAGGACTGGAAGGGAGTGCTTTTTTAACGGTAGCACGCACAATATCAGCAGCAAAAGCAGGGCGATTGGGATTGCTTAAATTACTGATTACCAAAATCTCTTTGGCTCCAGTATTATCAACAACTTTTAAACGGCTTTCTTGTCAAATCATTATTCGACTCTTTTCGCTGCGACAACAGACGATTTGGAAGAAGGTTCCATAGAACCTAAAGTTAACACTTTCACAAGCCGAAAATGTTTTCGCGCTGATAAAGGACGGGTTTCCATAATTAAAACTTCATCGTGAAGCTTCGCAGTTTTATTTTCATCATGGACAAGATACTTTTTCGTACTGGAAATTGTTTTTTTATAAACCGGATGACGGTAAACACGCCGCACAAGAACAGTAATTGTTTTCAGTAAATGATTCGCAATAACTTTGCCGCGAAGTTGAAGACGTTTATTGCGTTGTAGTTGTGTTTCCATATTCTAGTCTCTAACGGAATGATTATTTAACTTAATTAAAAGTAATCATCCAAAATTATTAATGGTTATTTTAACACATTTTAACAAAAGAAAGCAAAGAAAGCAAACGGTTAGCAGACAAGTTTTTCTTAGTCAGTTTCCGAAGAAAAATGTTTGACGGCGGAAACTGGCTTCAGAGTTGGAAAAAGAATAACATCGGTGATCGCTTTTTGATTTGTTAAAAGCATAATTAAACGATCAACTCCCAGTCCTAACCCGCCACTTGGGGGAAAACCGTATTTTAACGCTTCAATGTAATCGTAATCAATTTGATGTGCTTCTTCGTTGCCTTGCTCGCGTTCTTGAAGTTGTTGTTGAAAACGGTGTAATTGTTCACGTGGATCATTTAACTCACTAAAAGCATTCGCGTATTCACAACCAGCGATGAAAAGTTCAAACCGTTCCGTAAAACCAGCACGCTGGGGATCAGAACGAGCAAGCGGCGAGATTTCCAGCGGGTATTGATAAATAAAGGTGGGATTAATTAACTTTTTTTCCACGTATGTTTCGAAAAAAAGATTCAAAATGTGCCCAAGACTTTTTTGATGATCAGCAACCGGAATTTGATGTTGGTTGGCTAAACTTAAAGCGGTTGCTAAATCCAGTTTGGTAAAGTCAAGCTTGGTGTATTTTTGCACTGCTTCTAACATGGTTAAACGTTGAAAAGGAGCAGCAAAATCCAAACAAAAAGCTTGATAAGTTAATTTTAAACGGGGCGTTAATTTGGCAACCAAAAAACGAAGGCATTTTTCAATTAAAACCATCATGGTCTCCATGTTAGCATAAGCTTGATAAACTTCGAGAGCCGTAAATTCAGGATTATGTTTATAAGACAAACCTTCGTTGCGAAACAAGCGACCCAATTCATATACTTTTTCAAAGCGACCAACTAAGAGACGCTTCAAATATAATTCCGGCGCTACCCGTAAATAAAAATCACGGTTTAAACTGTTATGATGCGTAATAAACGGTCGGGCGTGAGCCCCTCCTAAAATGCCATGTAAAAGTGGTGTTTCGACCGCTAAAAAACCTTCAGTTTGGAAAAAAGTGTGAATTCACTTAATAATTTGACTGCGCATCCGAAAGACTTTGTAAACATCACTGTTCATAATTAAATCTAAATAACGTTGGCGATAGCGTTGTTCAAGATCAACTAAACCATGGTACTTTTCCGGAAGTGGCGCTAGAACTTTGGTTAACAGGACAAATTTGGTTACGACAATTGTCAATTCATTTGTTTTGGTATATTGTCACATTCCGGCTTCAATGCCGATTAGATCACCACGATCTAAATGGGTGATTAAAGTTTGAAAAGGCGAAGAAAATTGGTGATGGTGCAATAACAGTTGAATTTGCGCTGTTCCATCCATTAAAACCAAAAAAGTTAACGTTTTAAAACGTCGAATCTGCATAATTCGACCCGCAATTGGCGTTGTTAATTGGAGCGGAAAAGCCGTGCGAACCAGTTGGTTCATTTGCTCCTTTAATCCTTGCAGATCAGCCGTCTTTTTAAAATCAGTTGCAAACGGAGCAAAACCGAGTTTTTCCAACCGCAATAACTTGGTTTTTAAATCAGCACTTGGTTTTTTTATCATGTTAATTCGTCAACACTAATTGGTTTTTTAATTGATTCATGACGTTCAATTTGCCCGTCTTTAATATAAACGACCGAATTAGCAACCTTGGCAAATTCAACATTATGGGTAATTAAAACGGTTGTCATATTGTAACGCTTATTAATATCAAGTAAAGTTTTTAAAACCGTTTTCGACATCTTTTGGTCTAAAGCTCCGGTTGGTTCGTCACAAAACAGAATTGAAGGATGCTTGGCTAAAGCGCGCGCAATGGCAACTCGTTGTTGTTGACCACCGGATAATTGAGATGGATAACTGTTTTTTTGCGGATCAATTTCAAGGGTTTCAAACAATTCATAAATATCAAACGGGGTTCGTCCTTTCGGTAGTAAATAAGCACCAATTTCGACGTTTTCAAGGGCGGTCAAATTGGGAAGTAAATTATAGTTTTGAAAAATAAAACTAACGTGCTTGCGGCGGAATAACGTTAAATCATTATTGGTTAAAAGGGTCAAATTAATTGCGTTGCAAAACACATCACCAACATCAGCTTGATCCAGTCCGGACAAAATGTTTAAAAGAGAAGTTTTCCCTGATCCGGAGGGCCCAAGAATGACGACAAAATCATTTCGTTTGATTTGCAAGTTTAAGTTATGAAACAGTTTATTGACTTTTTGCCCGGAAACAAAGTATTTACTAATATTTTTCACTTCAATAATGAATTCATTGGGACGAATGTTAGCATCATCCAGACCAACGACATGGTTTTTATATAAAACTTTTCGGGAAAAAGTTTTGCGCATCTTATCATATTCCGTTTTATTATTTTTAAAGGCAATAAAATCATGAAAAGGGGGCGTTTTAACATCAAAATGATTTAAATCTAACCGGTGGGTAATTTTGGGAATTTCATCCCCTTCAAGCACCACTTTGCGGGTAAATAAACTAGTTCAAAAGGTTTTCCAAATCCCTTTTTTTTCAAAAATATCACGGGCGGCGCTCAGTTTCTTGGTTGCTTTATAAACAACTAAGGCGCGCTCAATTGCATTTGAATCAAGGGCAATGATGTGATTAACTAACACATCTTGTAAGGTGACATTTTTCCGAATATGAACCTCATTATCAAGCACTTGAATTTTTTCGGCAAAACCGGGAAATAAAATTTTGAAGGCTAAGCCGGCTTTTTTTCAACCAACTAAGGTTGGTTCATTTTTGGTAATTCATTGGCGTAAAAGATAATTGTTAATAATTTGTTTCAGGCGAAAACCACTAATAGCAACAATCCGATTGATTATCATTTCGTCAAAGTGGAAATTCCGCACTAGTTTAAATGTTTTAGGATCAAAGTATTTTTCAAAGTCAACACTTAAAAGTGTTAAAGGCATGTTATTTTTAACAAAGATCTGTAATAACGGACTGTTATTTTCAAACCAAGTGTTTAATTTTTTCAGCAAATGAAATTTCGCAAACGTTTTTTCATTGATTTTTTGCATCTCTAATTTAGTATGTTCAATGATTTCAAACACTTTTTCGGGTTCTAAAATAGTATTCGCAATATAAACAACTTCGTTTTTGTAATAAAAATATTCTTTAATGTTTAAAGGAATTAGAGAGGCGGGGAAAAAAGTATTTTTTAAAATGTTGTATCAGGAGGCTAAAAAAGTTTGGTTGGTGGCCAATCAACGGCCTAATTGATAACGTAAACGTTGTTGGACTAAGGTGGTTAAGCGATTTGTAATCGCTTCGGAAGTCAAAACTTTGATTTGTTCTAAGCGAAACTCGACTTTTGCAAGCAGTTGAATTTTGTTATCAACAATTTTATAGTATTGATTAAAATGCGGAATCAGTTTACTTGGCAGTAAATTGAGGCGTAAAAAGTATTGCAAAAAAAGGTGATTCTTTTTTTCTCATCGTTCTAAGAGCTGTGGACAAAGATGATTTTTCAAATCATCAAGTTTGCTTTCATCTAATGATTTACGTACTTGATCAAGGGCTAAATCGGTTCTTTTCGCCAAAACACGGTTGTTTTTAAATTCGAGAAAATGATAATAATTTGGAACATAAGCACGTAAATTAATCGAAAGCGCATGTGCTTCAATTAACAGTTTGCGGGGATAATTTTTGTCTTTTGCTAATCAGGCACGAACCATTTTTTCCTGGTTGGTCAAATGAAAAATTTGTTGAAACCGACTTATTAACTGTTTCCATCATGAAGAAGTCGAAGCAGGTTTTTTGCTATTCCGTTGCGGAGTTGCAGCGGAAGAATTGAGCTTAGTTTTGACGGGTTTGCTCATAAGCGGCGGCAGAATTTACCTCTTTAACTGGTTGTGATTTGCCCCGAAGTTGGGTTAAGATGCGGGCAACGGCCTTCTTTCAAGATTTCAGTTTTCCGTATTCAGTATTATCACCGGTCGCAATTTGAAAACGTAAACTTAAAACTTGGGCGCGCATTGTGCTTAATTCTTTTTTTAGCGTTTGCTGATCCATGTTTTTGTAGTTAGGAGTTTTTTTCATGGTTTTATTTTAATGTTTCAAAGGTTTTTTTGACAAATCGGCAACGCATTGGCAATTTATATGCTGCTAAGCGAATGGCTTTTTTGGCTAATTCTTCACTTGCCCCACCACCAACTTCGAACAAAATTGTGCCCCGGCGAGCCACAGCAACTCATTTATCAATATTACCTTTCCCTGATCCCATTCGAACTTGAATTGGTTTTGAAGTTTTAGCGAAATGGGGAAAGACACGAATTCAAAGTTTACCATATTTTTTGATTACTTTATTAATCGCAATCCGAGCGGCTTCAATCTGATTGTTGGTGATTCAATTACCGTCTAAAACTTGTAATCCGTATTCCCCAAAAACAACCGTTTTTGCGCCCTTGGCTTTCCCTTCATAACTAACACGATGTGGTTTTCTTCACGTTGTTTTTTTCGGTAATAACATTTTGCAATTTCCTTGTAATTGAGTATTTTAACATATAAAACACCCGAAAACTATCCGCTGCGGTTTAAAGTTGGGAAAAAGGTTTTTTTACTGCGATTATAAATTCAAACTTTCACCCCAATTTGCCCATAGGTTGTTAAAGCTTCAGCAAATCCATAATCAACCGTACAACGAAGGGTTGAAAGTGGTAATTTGCCTTCTTTATAACCTTCTGTTCGGGCAATATCAGCCCCATTTAAGCGCCCGGCAACCTGAGTTTTAATCCCTTGAGCACCTAACCGTAAAGCGTTTCGAATGGTTGCCTTCTGAACTTTTTTATAATTTTGGCGATTAACCAGTTGTTGAGCAATTTCATTGGCAACCAGTTGGGCATTTAAGGCTGGCTTTTTTTCTTCAATTAATTCAATCCGAATGATATAGGAACGGTTTTTTAAAAGGCGTTGCAGTTTGTGTTGTAAAATTTGCAGTTTCTTGCCTTTTTGGCCGATAAAATAACCGATTCGAGAAGAAAACAAAAAGATTTTAATTTTATTGTTTTGCCGTTCAATTTCTACTTTAGCTAAAACAACGCTCGCACTTTGGTGGCGAAAAAAACGGCGAATTAAATGATCTTCTTTAATTCATTGAGCGGTTTTCTGATGTTGATTGCCATTAAATCAACGTGATTTTCAGTTGGTCACGTATCCTAATCGCAACGCAAAGGGACTAACTTTTTGTCCCATTATTTGGTTACCTCCGCGGCGGATTGATTGCTTTTAATTCCAAGAATAACTTGTAAATGGGCAGAACGCTTTAAAATGGGAAAAGCACTGCCGCGACCACGTGGGCGTGATCGTTTTAGCGTTCGTCCTTCATTAACAAATAATGCTTGCAAGAATAATTGATCGAAACTAACCTGGAAATTATTGACCGCATTCGCAATCGCGGAATCAAGTAAACAGGCAACAATTGGGGCTGCCTTTTTGGAAGTATTAGCAAGGACTTCCAAAGCTTTTTTTAACGGAAGGTGCCGGACTAAATCACAAACAAGGCGAACCTTACGAGGCGCCATCCGCAAACGATTTAATTGCGCTTTGACTTGACGAAGTTGCTTATTTTTTACGGTTTTCACCATGACCTCCAAATTTTCTGGTTGGGGCAAATTCACCTAGTTTATGACCAACCATTGCTTCGGTAACAAAAACAGGAATGTGTTTTTTGCCATTATGAACAGCAAAAGTTAAACCAATAAATTCCGGAAAAATAGTTGAACGGCGTGATCATGTTTTAATCACCATTCGTTTTGATGATGCTTTTGCTTTTGCCACTTTCCGGAGTAAACTGGGTTCCGCATACAATTCTTTCTTTAACGAACGACTCATAATCTCTTATTATACCTAAAATCCCTATTTTTTCCGACGGCGGCGACGTAAAATTAACTGGTTGGAAAACTTTTTTTTATCACGGGTTGGAATGCCCATAAATTTTTTCCCTCATTTGGTACGTGGAGCATCACGTCCAATTGGTGATTTTCCTTCTCCACCACCATGCGGATGATCGCAACGGTTCATTGCAGCACCACGCACAGTTGGACGAATTCCTTTTCAGCGGTTTCGACCGGCTTTGCCGAGTTTCAACAGACGGTAAGCTTCGTTACCAACTTGACCGATTGTTGCTCAACAGGTTTTTAACACTTTTCGGGTTTCACCGGATGGAAGTTTTAAAATCATGTAACGTTGTGTATCATCTAAACCGGCAATTTGGGCTCAACTTCCGGCGGAACGAACGAGTTTACCACCTTGGAAAGGACGCAGTTCGATGTTATGAACAAATGTTCCTTCCGGAATTGCATGTAAAGGGAGGGCATTACCGGGTTTAATTTCGGCGGTTTCGCTGCTGACAATTCGATCATTAAGAGCCAAGTTTTTCGGGGTTAAAATATAGCGTTTCACCCCGTTAGGATAGAAAATCAAAGAAATAAACGCATTGCGATTTGGATCATATTCAATTGTTTTCACAGTGCCGATCAGATTTCATAAATTGCGTTTAAAATCAATCATCCGATATTTTGCGCGGGTTCCACCACCACGATGACGAACAGTAATTTTACCTTGATTATTGCGGCCGGTCGTTTTAAGCTGCGAACGCAAAAGGGTTTTTTCGGGTTTAACCTTACTAATGCTACGCCGATAATCGATTAAAATCGTATTGCGCATGCTATTGATTAAAGGACGTAGTTTTTTAACTGGCATAATTATGATTGCTCCGTTTTCTGTTGATGGGAAAGAATAGTTTTAGGATCAGCAGGGGTGGTTTTAGCGGTTTGAAACCGCTTAAAAAATGCTCACCCTTTCTTTTGGGGAACTTGGTTTGCTTTGGTAGTTAATTCTTGTTCTGCTTCTTTAAGAAAGGTCAGATTTTGATTTGGAGCAAGAGTAATATATGCTTTTTTTTGCCGTTTTTTAAACCCATGAAATCGACCCATTGATTTTGGTTTACGTTTTCTAATCGTTAAATTAACACTTGCTACCTGCACGTTAAAAATGGTTTGAAACGCTAATTTCACATCATTTTTAGCGGCGGTGGGATGAACTAGAAAAACATAAACATCACGTTTTAGCAACTGATGGGTTTTTTCCGTCAAAAGTGGTTTAAGCAAAACTTTGGTTGCTAACATTGTTCTAACCTCGCAGCTAATTTTTCCAGCGCCGGTTTTGCGACAAATAATTTTTGCGCATTTAAAAGATCAAAAATAGTGATTTGATCGACTGTTACCAGTTTAATATGCGCTAAATTTTGGGCACTTCAAAGCACTTTTTGATCAAATTGGTCGGCAATTCAAAGAATTTTCGTGTTGACTTGACAATTTCATTGGGCCAGTTGAGCAAGGAAAGTTTTTGTTTTTGCTGTTTCAAAAACTAAATGATCGGTTAAAAAAACGCTTTTTTCGGTCGCTTTTTGGGCTAATAAAGCGGCTAAAACTTGCCGGTAAACTTTGCGGTTGACTTTTTTCCGGTAGTTAATTTGGTTGGTTGGACCAAAAGCAACACCACCACCAACTCAAATTGGTGAACGACGCGAACCATGGCGAGCACGTCCAGTTCCCTTTTGTTTTCAAGGTTTACGATTAGTACCGGAAACTTGAGCGCGGGTTTTTGTCTGACTGTTAGAAAAGCGTTGAGCGGCTTGCTCGGCAACAAAAGCAGTATGAATAACAACTGGTTTAACAACTGTTTGTCAAAATTTATGCTCAAGTTTAACCGTTTGGTGCGGATCAAAGGCGGTAGCGGAAGTTAAAAGGAAGGCTGTTTTTCAAACAGTGGTTGCTTTATTCATTACTTTCTCCTTTAATTTGGACGGTTTCGGTTTGACGGGTAAACAAACGAATGGGGTTTGGAATGGTTTGCGTAACTTGTTTCGCACTGCGAATCTGCACTAAAGCTTGTGAAGAACCAGGGACGGATCCTTTTAAAACTAACAGGTTATGTGTTTGATCAACAGCCACAATTTGTAAGTTCCGAACAGTCACTTGTTGATTGCCTTTCCGACCAGGAAGCGGTTGTCCTTTCCAAATTTTATCGGGACGAGAAAGACCGACTGAACCCGGCGCACGGTGGTGTTTTGATCCGTGACTCATTGGTCCACGACCAAAATTATGCCGTTTAATGACACCGGCAGTTCCTTTCCCTTTTGAAACAGCAATCACATCAACTAATTCATTCGGTTGAAAAAGATCCGCTTTTAAAGCATCGCCAACTTGATAATTAGACGTTGAAGGCAATTCACGTAAAACGACAGCATGTTTTAGTTTTAAGGTTTTTAAATGTTTTAATTGACTTTTTTTTGTTAATTTCTGCGTTTTGGTTGCGGCAACAACTTGAAAGGCAGCATAACCATCTTTCGCCGGCGTTTTAACCTGACTAACTAAATTAGGGCCAATTGCAATGTAGGTGACCGGAATCAAACTCCCATCGGTTTGAAATAACTGCCCCATAAATAATTTTTTACCAAATAAACCTTTCATCTTTTGCTTGTCGTTTTTCTCTTTCTAATCACTTTTTTTGACAATGAGATTAACACTGCTTGGAAATTGCATTGTCTTAAGCGAATCCATTGTCTTTGAATTAGGTTGAATTAAAAGTAAACGCTTGTGAATTGAACGTTCAAACTGTTCACGTGAATCTTTGTGCCGAAAAACACCACGTAAAACAGTAAAAATTTCTTTTTTGGTTGGCAAAGGGATTGGTCCATAAACTTTTGAACCCAATGATCGAGCAATTAAAACAATTTTCTTAATTGTTTCATCAACATTTTTATGTTCATAGCCAGAAATGATAATTTTAATCTTTTGGTCTCTCATAACCGCTGCTCTAAATTCCAAATAAGAAACTCTTACTTGATTATTTTTTTTTAATTTAGTATGAAAAATATCTTAACATAAAAAACCAAATTTTACAAAAAAACCCGTCTGCATGAACAGACGGGCGTAATAGAAAAAGATAATTATTTGCTGGTAAGTTTTACTTACAACATTTTGTATCTCCGCAGCAACAACTTTTGCAGCAGCAGCAGGAGCAGCAAGAACTATTACCTTCTGAATGGCAACAATTGCAACTCATTTTTTTTTTACCTCCAAGCCAACTAATGTTGACTTGCTTCTGACTTTATTTTAACATAGTCTCAATTTGCGACATAAATTATGTCATCAATTTTTGATTTTTTGTTTTCAAGACAAGCGATTTGGAACAGAAGGAGAATTGGTTTTAAAGCGTTTTTCTTCTAAACGGTTAATTTTTTTTACAAGAAGCAAATCAAGGCGGGAATTTTTGCGTGAAACTGACATAATTTTTATGTAATAATGAGCATGAATGGAAAATAAATTATACCTGTGAATCAATTAAAAACGACCAAAAAACTGCAGCAGTTGAAAACAACCGCTCCCAAAACCGGGTGTTATTTATTAAAAAATGACCGCGGACAAATTATTTACATTGGCAAAGCAAAAAACCTTGCGCAACGAATTCAAACCCATTTGTTTAATCCGGCCAATCCAAGTGCTCAACTTTTGGCGCAACAAATTGAAGATTGGGAAACGATTTTAACCAATAACGAAAAAGAAGCATTTATTCTCGAACAAAATTTAATTAAAAAACATTTGCCGCATTACAATGTGATTTTGAAAGATGATCGACGTTATCCATACATTTATATCAGCAGTGAAAGTCGAAATCCACGTTATTATTTAATGTATCGCCGGCAAGCCATTCCTGGGCTTTTTTACGGACCGTTCCCGGATCAATACAGTGGGAAAAAACTACTCCATTTATTAGAAAATTTGTTTCCGTTAAAAAAATGTCGAACAAATATTGAGCGGAAACCGTGTTTTTATTATCAAATTGGGCAATGTTTGGGTGGTTGCTGAAAAGTGGTCACAAAACAGGAATACCGGAACCAGCTTAAACGAATTCAAGCTTTTTTCCGGGGTAAAATTGAACCAATTAAAAGGAGTTTAAAGCAAAAAATTCAATTGGCAAGTCGAAATTTTCAGTTTGAACAAGCAAACCGCTGAAAAAAAATTTGCGATAATTTAACTAATTTCGTTGAAAAACAAATTGTCGAATTTCCCGATTATTATGATCGTGATTTTGTCAATTATTTTTTTGATGAGGAACAATTAATCATTCAGGTTTTTTTTTATCGCAACGGGAAATTACAACATCAAACGCATTTTTGAACCAAATTATACAATGATAGTTTGCTTGAAACAGTTGAAAGCTATTTACAGGCATTATATTCACAAAATACACCCCCAAAAGAATTAATTAGTCCAAAAGAACTACCTTTAACTAATTTTCTAAAACTTCATCCGCAAATTAAAATTATTCATCCCAAACAGGGCAAGAAAGCACAAATTTTAGCCTTAATTTTCAACAATTGTCAGAATTTAATGAAAAATTATACCTATCAAATTCCGCATAGCATGAAAAAAAACGTGGCGTTGGAAAAATTACAAACAATGTTGGCGTTGCCAAAGATTGAAACAATTGATTTTATTGATCTTTCTTATTGAAATCAGAAAGCATTGGTGATTGGGATGATCAGTCGGTTTCAGAACGGTTGAGAAGTGAAAACGGACAATCGCCATTATGTTTGAAAAGGGAAAGGGGATTGAAATGAAAGTCAATTTATGGCTGCCGCTTTGGAAGCAGGCTACCAAACCCCTGATCAATTCCCGGATTTACTTTTATTAGATGGCAGTTTCTTGCAAATGAAGGGAGCCAAAATGCTGCTCCAACGGGTACCAACAATTGGGTTGGTCAAAAACGAAAAACATCAGACGAAAGCGATTTTAAATCCAACAACCAACCAAAAAACAACGATTAACGATCAAACATTATTAAATTTTTTACGCTACATTCAGGAAACCGGGCATTTAAATGCGATCAAAAAGTTTAAACAACTGCAAAGTAAACAGCTTACGCAATGGGATCAGAAAATTGATTAATCCGCCGGTGATGGCGAACAGCACGGGAAAACGGCGTTTGGAAAAATAATTTTAAGGCTTTCAGATGACTGCGAAAATGGTTATCACGTCCGTTTAACGTCAAAACATTGGCATTATTATGTTCGCGCGCTGCTTTTAATCCTGCTCAATCGCCCGTTAGAAAGCGATAGGCACGTCAAAAGCGATAGCGATTGGCCACCATCGCCACACCAATGCCAGTTCCACAAACTAAAACAGCAAAATGAGCTTGTTCACGTCGGAAAAGACGGGCGGCACGCTTAATCATTAACGGATAATCAGTCGCTTGCGGAGTTTGGGTTCCAGCATCAAAGACTTGATAACACAAGCGTTGCTTTTTACATCAGTTTACCAGTCGTTGTTTAGCATGAAAACCAGCATGATCGGCGGCAAAAACAATTTTTAATAACGGTTCGTTATTTGGCACGGGGTGGTCTTTCATTAAAATCATACCCTGATCCAACCGGAATCATGTTGCCAACAATCACATTTTCTTTCAAACCGTACATTTTATCCAAGCGGTTTTCAATTGCACTTTGAATTAAAACTTTGGTTGTTTCCTGGAAACTGGCGGCAGATAGGAAGGAAACGACTTTCGAAGAAATCGTTTTTAACCCACAAATTAAGGTTTGATATTTAACCGGAGTTTTATTCTCGGCTTGTAATTTTTGGTTTAAAGTAAAGACTAAATGATCATCAATTTCCTGGTGATGAACGTAATCAGAATCACCTGGATCAATAACCAACAGCCGAGAAAGTAACTTACGCACAACAATTTCAATGTATTTATCAGCTAATTCAATCCCTTGCACTTGATAAACTTTTTGCACCTCTTGAATAATGTAATTGGCAATTAATAATTTATCTTGCGTTAAGGATAACAACTCTTTTAAATCAATTGGGCCATCTGTTAATGGTTGTCCGGGTTTAACCTGGGAAAGCTTTTTCACTAGAAGCGCAAAACCGCTCCGGATTGTATAAGTAACAGGTTGATTGCTGCCGGCAACCAGAACAGTAATTTCGCTTAAATCAGTATCTTCATTGTAAATAATCTTCCGAACTGTGCCGTGTACCTTGGAAAGTAATGCTTTGCGATTCCGTTTTGGTTCAACAACATCAAATAATTCAATAATTCGCGGCAAACCTTGCGTAATATCAGAGACATCGGCAACACCGCCGGTGTGAAAGGTACGCATTGTTAACTGGGTCGCTGGTTCGCCAATTGATTGCGATGCGAGAACACCAACCGCTTCACCTTTTTTGATCACTTGATTTCGTGCCAGATCTAAACCATAACAAATGCAGCATACACCACGGAAAACTTCACAGGTTAAAATCGAACGAATTTTAATTTTGTGATGATTAGCGGCAACCAGGGCGCGGGCAATTTTATTGGTAATTAAATTGTTTTTGGCAACTAAAAGCTGGCCGGTTTGATCATAATAATCAGCGGCGGCAAAACGACCATAAATGCGATTAACAAGCGGAATGAGAACCGTTTCTGTCTGTTGATCGTAAATTGCACTAACTTCGTAAAATTGATTGGTTTGACAATCATCTTTGACAGTATATAAATCGTGGGTGGCATCAACTAAACGACGGGTTAAATAACCAGAATCGGCTGTTTTTAAGGCGGTATCAACCATCCCTTTACGGGCACCATAAGTGGAAATGAAAAATTCGAGTTCACTTAAGCCTTCAAATAACGATGATTTAATCGGGGTATCGATGGTCACCCCTTTGGTGTTAATCATTAAACCACGCATTCCAACTAATTGGGTAAAGTTGGAAATACTTCCCCGGGCGCCGGAGTTAACCATCGCAAGCAAGGAATTATTGGAAGTATAATCTTCAAAGAATTTTTTCAAACGTTTTTCCACCTGATCCTTGGCCGATAATCAAGCATCAATTTTAAATTGACGTTTTTCTTTCGATGTCATCCCACCAAGGGCAAACAAATGACGAATTTGCTCAATTTTCGCATCCGTTGTTTTAAAAATTGCTTGCTTATTGGTTGCATAAAAAAGATCAAAGGCGGAAATCGTAATTCCCGATTGGGTTGAATATTGAAATCCCAGGTCTTTAATTCGATCTAACAATTTGATGATTACTTCTGATGGATAAGAATCCAAGCAATCGTTAATAATATTTAAAAGCGTTTTCTTATCATATGCTTTTTCCGGTGGTTGCTTCTGTAAAACAGTTTTTAAATCCGCCGTTAATTTTCAGGTTGCGGTTTGTTTTTCCCAAGCAAAATGATTTAAATAGATAAAATCAAGCGGAAAGATCCGGTTAAAGAATAATTTCCCAATTGTGGTTAAAACATATTCATTTGTTTTGGCGATGGGAAAGTAGTTTTTCCCTAATGCTTTAACAGCCACAAAAATGCGGGCATTTAAGGATAATTTATGGTTTTGAAACGCTAAATGCGCTTGTTCAAAATGGTCAAACACCATTCCTTCGCCGGTTTGGTGCGGAATTTCCATGGTTAAATAATAAATCCCTAAAATCATATCCTGGGATGGCATTGTGATTAAGTTGCCCGAGCGCGGGTTTAAAATGTTTTTGGTGCTTAACAACAGATCCCGTACTTCTTGTTTGGCATCTTCGGTTAATGGTAAATGAACTGGCATCCGGTCACCATCAAAATCGGCGTTAAAAGCGGTTGTGACTAAAGGATGCAACATGATTGCTTTCCCACGGACTAATTTAGGGTAAAAACCTTGAATTCCCAGGCGATGAAGGGTTGGAGCACGATTTAAAATCATGGGGTAATTTTGAATAATTTCATCAAGTTGTTTTCAAACTTCGGGATGGCGTTCAAAAATCATTTTTTCCGCGACTTTTTTATTAATTGCTTTTTCTTTTTCCAATAACTTAGCGACAATAAAAGGATGAAAAAGAACAATCGCAATATCACGTGGTAAACCAAATTCATCTAATTTTAAATCAGGTCCGCCAACAATCACCGATCCGGCCGAATAATCAACCCGTTTTCCAAGGAGATTTTGCCGAAAACGCCCGGTTTTGCCTTTTAAATTGGTTGCTAATGATTTAATTGCTTGATGTTGTGGATTTAATTTCCGGGTTTTTTCCACCAAATCACGATCAAATAATAAATCAACCGTTTCTTGAATTGCAAGCCGCATTTCGTTTAACATGAAATTAGGAGCGTTTTTCTCCTTGTATTTTTGTAAGCGAATCTTGCGAATTAAAAGCTCATTGTAAAAACGGTTGACCCCGGCGGTGGCAAAACTTCCCCCATCAAGTTGAACAATCGGCCGCATTTCCGGTGGTAAAACCGGAATTGTGCGGGTAACCATTCATTCCAACCGTTGCCCACTTTGATAGAAACTATTTAAAAGTTGTAACCGTTTGGTCGCTTTCTCAATCGCGGCTGAATTATGTAAGGCGGAATTTTCGGTGATCGTTTTTAATTCGGCAATTGTTTGGGCAAGATTAATTTGTAAAAGTAGTTTTTCAATTGCTAAACCACCGGTTTCCAATTGAATATCACTGTTTTTATTAATAAAATCGAGGCTTTCTTCAAAAAAGAACAAGCTTTCTTCACCACGATTCAGGTTTTCTAAGTAAGTCCGCGCCTCTCTAGTCGCAAAACTTTGTGGTTCATTTTGCCTAATAATGTATTTAAAAATATTTCGCAACAAGGCAAAAGTCGGATGTTTTTCAAAGTTAGGACTAATCTTATGATTTTTAATATCAATCACCGCACCAATCGGAATTTCAGCTTGATTGTTGTTTTCGACCACAACATAAGCACGAAAATAAATAATACTTTCCAGCGTTGCTAAATCTTTTTCTAAGATAATGCTTAACCGGGATGGAATTGATTTAAAGTATCAAATATGAACAATTGGTTCGTCTAATTCGATATGTCCGAACCGTTGACGACGCACGATGCTTTCGGTTACTTCAACATGGCAACGTTCGCAAATTTTCCCTTTATTTTTAATCCGCTTATAATGACCACAAAAACATTCATAGTCTTTGACAGGACCAAAGATTTTTTGGCAGAAAAACCCCCCAAAAACAGGTTTCCCAGTTTTGTAATTAATTGTTTCGGGTTTGACAACTTCTCCCGATGATCAGGAACGAATCACTTCATCGTTGGCTAAACCAATTTGGAGCGAAAATTTATTGTATGGACGACGCATTAACTTTCTTCCTCGCTTTCTTCCTGTCCTGGTTGAACAGTTTGAACAATTTGGACATTTAAACACAATCCTTTCATTTCCGCCAGTAAAACGTTAAATGATTCCGGAAAGTTTTCAAAGTAAAAATTTCTAATTTTATTGCTGATAATATTGTGATAAACCCGATTGCGACCAATGATATCATCGGATTTAATTGTTAACAGTTCGCGTAAATTATGTGCTGCTCCGTATGATTCTAATGCTCAAACTTCCATTTCCCCAAACCGTTGCCCGCCGTTTTGGGCTTTCCCTTTTAATGGTTGTTGGGTCACTAAAGCGTAAGGCCCAACATTGCGGGCATGAATTTTGGTTTCCACCATATGCGAAAGCTTCAGATAATAAATCATTCCCACCGCCACTTTTTGATCGAAGGGTAGTCCGGTTTCACCATCATAAAGAACTTCTTTCCCGGATAAATCAACCTGCGCTTCCTGCATCAATTTTTGCACATCATCTTTATTCGCACCATTAAAGACCGGATTAGCTAATTTCAGATTTAATTTTTTGGCGGCATAACCAAAATGCATTTCTAACAACTGCCCAACGTTCATTCGAGACGGAACACCAAGCGGGTTAATTAAAATGTCAACCGGGGTTCCATCGACTAAAAAGGGCATGCTGTTTTCCGGTAAAATTTGCGAAATCACCCCTTTGTTCCCATGACGGGAAGCAATTTTATCACCAACTAAAATGGGAATTTTACGGGCGACAAAAACTTTAATAATTTCAATCACATCACTGTTCCCGGTGATATCATAATCTTTGTTGTTATAACGTTGAATCCGTTGAACAATCCCGTAATCACCGGTTGGCACGATTAAGGAATTGTTTTCCACGTTTTGTTCGCGGCCCTTGAAAAGTTGATTTAAGAGGCGATCTTCAGCGGTAATTTGCCCTTTATCACGTGGAGTAACTTTACCAACTAAAATATCACCGGGTAAAATTTCGCTTCCAACCAAAACAATCCCGTTTTCATCAAGCAAACGACGGGAATTGGGACTGGTATTAGGAATTTCCGTTGTAAATTCTTCTTCCCCCAATTTAGTGTTCAAACGCCGGATTTCATATTCGTGAATATGAACAGAAGTAAAAACATTTTCACGCACCAGACGCTCACTAATAATTAAAGCATCTTCATAGTTATAACCTTTTCAAGTTGTAAAGGCAACCAATAAATTTTGCCCAATTGCTAGTTCACCATTTTTCATCGCCGCGCCATCGGCAATTACTTGATGGGCTTTTACCGTTTCACCAGTTTTAACCAGCGAACTATGATGTAAAGCGGTTTTTTGATTGGATGGTAAAAAATTATCTAAATGATAAGTATCCAGTTCATCAGCAGTTGTTTTGATCACAATTTTTTGACTATCAGCATAAACAACTTGGCCGGCGTTTTTGGCAACTAAAGCAAACCCGGAATCACGGGCGACTAAATGTTCGGCGCCGGTAGCGACAATTGGTGCTTCCGGGCGTAACAACGGAATTGCTTGCTTTTGCATATTAGCGCCCATTAAAGCACGGTTGGCATCGTTGTTTTCCAGGAACGGAATGGAAGCGGTTGGAACCGAAAAAAACTGTTCGGTTGAATAACCAATGTATTCAATTTTATGGCGGGGAACAGAGGTTAAATTATCGTTAAAATAAATTGTCACATAATCATCTAAAATCTTCCCGTCAGCGGCAGTGGCAGTTGAAGCGGGAGCAATCAGAGCGGCTTTTTCATCCAAGGCGGAAAGATAAACAATCTCTTCACTTTGGACCTGACCATTTTTAACTTTGCGATACGGTGTTTCAATGAAACCAAAATGGTTAATTCGGGCGTTAAAAGCAAGGTTGGTAATCAAACCAATGTTTTGTCCTTCTGGTGTTTCAATCGGGCAGATTTTCCCAAGGAAGGAAGAGTGAATATCACGAATCTTCGAAGAGGCACTTTCGCGTTTTAAACCGCTTTCGCCTAAAATTGTAATCCGCCGTTTATTGGAAATTTCCGTTAAAGGATTGGTTTGATCAAGAAATTGACATAATTGTGATGTGTTAAAAAAGTCGCGCACGGTGCCCAAAATAACATTTAGATTCACCAAATTAACAATTTTATCCTCATGGTTATTAAAAAGATTAATCGTTAAATCATTTAGTTTCCGCACTAAATCAAGCCGAATTTTGCGCAATCCGCTTTCAAACCGATTGCTTAAAAGCTGGGATAAAGTTTTAACATACCGATTGCTTAAACTATCAATATCATCAATTTGACCGGCGTTAAATTGGAGATTTAAAATATACGCCATAATTGCGATTAAATCCGCTAAGTTTAAACTTTGATCTTGACAAGTTGGATCTAAACCAAGTAAATTAATCACCTTTTTTTGCTCATAATTATCCTCATAAACTTTAACAACTTGAATCAGATCATGACTTTTTAAGTATTTGCGATCAAAGTTTAAGCGCACAAAGTGTTGGCGGTTGGTTTTAAAGAAATTAACCAACGTGTGATAATGTTCTTTGGTAATCAATGTTTCTTTTTTAATCACAATTTGGTTGGTTTTTGCATCAACTAAATCTTCTGCTAAAACACGATCAAATAAAAGATCAACAATCGCTAACTTGCGGTTCAACTTATAACGACCAATTTCGCCTAAATCAAAACGACGACGGGCAAAAAACTGTTCCAAAACCGCTTTTAATTTTTCCTGAAAATCTTGTCCTTTATGCATGCCAAACAGTTTGCCATGCACAACATCAACTGCTTTAATAATTTCGCTTTCATAGCGATAATGTTGATAAGAACCAACAATTACTGCATGATTGTTTAAGAGGGTTAAAATGGTTTTTTTCTCAATTCCCAGCATTGTAAAAAGATTGCTAATTAAAACATTATTGGTTTTTTGTTTATTTAGAATAATTTCAAAAATTGGTAAGCTAGAATTAGCTTGTTCTTGCGGAGCAGTCTTTTTCTTTTGGTTAATATAACGAACAACACAATCCATTCAGGTTCCCTGATCAGGAATAATTTCCGCTTTGAAAACAGGATTTAATTGACTAGTTGCCGGAGCAAAATAAACTCCCGGTGCCCGGACAAGTTGCATGACAACAACTTTTTCACTGCCATTAATCAAAAACGAACCTTTTTGCGAAATATGCGGATATTCGCCAAAAAAAACTAATTCCCGTTTGCGCAAATCAAGATCAAGATATCAATAATCTTTTCGACGTTTACGCAGGGTGATTTTAACCAGTAAGTGTTTTTTGTTGACTTTTTTTTGATCGGCAAAATGAAACGTTTGTTCTTTTTGTTCTAAAAGAATTGGTTGAACGAAATTTAAGCGCTGTTTTAATCATAATGTGAGAATCTTAATCGGATCATTTTTGAGACGCTCGGCAATTTTGCCGGCCGGAATTTCAATGTTATCTTCTTTAATTTTTAAAACTAATCCTAAATGAAGCGGAAAATTGTATGAACCAAGTTCATTTTTAACAGTTTGATAACTTTTGCGGGGTTGCCCGATCGTGAGTTTTTTGAGTGAAATTTGGCGGCGTCCATTGGATGATGAAATCGGAAAATGATTATTAAATAATGCTGGTAAAGCATGCGTTAAGAAATGATTAAAATCTTTTTGAACAAACCGGTCCAAACGAAGATCAAGGGGCGGAAAATTAGTTTTGCGATAATTACGTCTCTGGACCTGGTTTCCAAACAGTTCAACTTTGAAAGTCATGTGTGATAAATTAGATGAAGTAGTATTTTATCACCATTTTAAATTTCTTACTAAAATTTATTTATTTAACTTTTAAACACTTGTCAATAAAAGCTAAAAACAACGGATTGAGTTTTAAAATTGTGCTGGTTCATTCAGGATGAAACTGCACAGCCAGGAAAAAAGGATGATTTTTCAGTTCTCAAATAACCGGTGTTTGATCTTCCAAGAAGCCACTAAAAAGAACACCATGTTTTTCCAATTCAGCACGGTAAAACTTACCATGATAAGTAAAACGATTACGAAAACGAGCTTCAAATTGATTAGTTTTTCAAATTGTTTGTGCCAAGGTATTAGGAGTTAACTTAATCGAACGGGCGCCAATCAACATTGTTTGATCATCTGGTTTAATATATTCAATCAAAGGTGTTTTGGCCTCCGGATTAAATTCAAGCGAAACAGCATGGGAAGGGTCAATTAAATTCCGCATGATTTCGATTAAAGCTAGTTGATAACCTAAACAAATTGCTAGCAATGGTTTTTGCGCTAGGCGAGCATATTCTAAAGCAAGGATTTTTCCTTCAATCCCCCGTTTGCCAAACCCGCCGGGAACAAGAATACCATCATAAGCGGCAAGCGTTTGCTTAACATTGCGCTTGGTTAAAGTTGTTGGATCAATTTCATCATAGGCAAAAACAATTTGGTGGTTTAAACAAGCAAGATAAAGCGAATGAAACAATGATAAATAAGATTGGCGAAAATTAGGATATTTATTGATAATTGCCAGTTTAATTGGTTGGTTTGTACCGAGTTGCGCCAAATTATGATAAATTGTTGCTCAACTTTCCTGGTTCTGATGATAAGGAAGTTCTAACCGCTTTAACAAATTAACAAAGAACCCGGATGTTTTTAGATGACGGGGTAAAAAATAAATATTTTGGTTTGGAGTTTGAATAACCTGCTTGGGATCAAGAAAAGTGTTGGTTTGAAACTTAGTTAAAACAGCTTCAGGAATTGAACGATCGCAACGGGCAAAAACAAAGTCCGGTTCAATTGCGTGTTCCCGTAATTCTTGAATTGAATGTTGGGCAGCTTTCGTTTTAAATTCTTCAACATGTTGTAAATAGGCAATATAAGTCAAATACAAAAAGACAACGTTTTTCGTTCCGTATGTTCTTTGCATTTGTTTAGCGGCGGTTAAAAAAGCGGTGATATCATTATTATTAACTGTTCCACCAAGCTCAATAATGAAGATTTGATTCTCAGGATTATCGCGGGCCAATTTCTCATAACGCATTTTAATTTCGGCGACAACCTGGTAGAAATCAATTGTTTTACCTTGAAATTCCCCTTTTCGTTCTCGTTCTAGTAAATGAGCGTAAATTTGTCCGCCGGTAATTAATGAATCACGGGTCAGTTTTTGGTTAAGAAAACGTTCGTAATGACCTAAATCAAGATCGGTTTCTAACCCATCGTGGGTAACAAAAACTTCACCATGTTCGCTTGGATTTAAAAAGCCGGGATCAATGTTTAAATAACTATCGTTTTTCTGAATAATAACGGGATTATTATTTTCACGAAATAATTTACCGGTCGAAGCGGCAATCAACCCTTTTCCAATCCCGGAAAAGATCCCACCGATGACAAAAATAAACCGTTGGTTTTTATTCATTTTGTTTTATGTGTTTTAGATGTTTCTAACAAAAAAAGCACATACCAAAGAATGTGCTTTTCCTGCTTTTTAATAGAATAAAACGGGGTTGCTTATAAGGGATTCCCCAAGCCCTTCGGCGCAATTACAAATGTAAAACAAATGTAAAAGGCGTTGTTTTATTTCGAGATCAGAAATTGCAAGCAATCCTGACTTCGCCATTTTTTTGATTATAACACAAAAAAATAATATTAAAATTATATTTATTTTGATAATAAAATTGTTTTTATATAACAAGATTACAATTTTTTATACATGAGCTGAAAAACAATTATTGTCCGCGAAAGTAGTTATTTGTTTCTAAAAAACAATCAACTCCATTTTAAGCAGAACAACGAAAAGGGAGCGTTTCCATTAAAAGATATTAACTGCATTATTATCGAAAAAACGAACACTCAACTTACTGTACCACTTTTAAATGCGCTGGTTAAAGCAAATATTTATGTCATTTTTTGCAATGAAAAGCACGATCCAAATGGGGTGATTTTGCCATTTGCTAGTTATTTTCAACCTTTAACGGTTTTGCATAATCAATTAGAAATGGGGAAAAATTTGAAGAAACAAATTTGAACCCGGTTAATTAAAATGAAAATTAGTAATCAAATTAGGGTTTGTAAATATTTAAATGTCAAATTGGAATTAATTAGCAAACAAGAACGATTACTAAAGGATTTACACTACAATGACAGTCGGAATCATGAAGGAATTAGTGCTCATCTGTTTTTTAGAGGTCTTTATGGTAGTAGTTTTGTCCGGCATACTGATGATGGAATTAATGCGGCGTTAAATTATGGGTATAAAATTATTTTGTCAGCTCTATCACGCACGATCGTTAAAAATGGTCTTTTGAATTATTTAGGAATTCATCATGTTGGAAAAACAAATCATTTTAATTTAGCATATGATTTTATTGAACCATTTCGCCCATTAGTCGATTATCTGGTAAGCGAAATAGGGGAAGAAATTGGTGATTGTTTAATCTATAATCAACGGTTAAAATTAGTCCAACTTTTACATCTTAAAGTTAAAATCCAAGGGCAAGAACATACCGTGATCAACGCAATTGAACTGATGATTAATAGTTTTTTGCAAACAATTAAACAAAATGATATTAACTTACTTTCATTACCTGAGATTATTAAAAAAGATTAGTTTTTTGTTATTTAAACGGTGATTAAATTAGATAAAACACAGAATTTATCAATGGTTTAACTTTTCGTTAATACTCAGATTACCCCTTTAATGAATTGCTATAGTCCTCAAGCATTAGTTGCAGATGTTGTTTTTAGATAAAAACATTTTTAAAGAGTGTATTTTAGTTTAACTTACTTCATAAAGGCTATTTATACAATCTTAAACACTAACTTCTTAAATTAAACTTATCACCTTTTTAGCACCTTATTAAGAATTGAAAGACAATATGCCGGATAAATCGTTTTTTGATTTGGTTTTAGGTTTTCATTGCTTAATTGATAATATAGTCATTCCATAATAAACTTATTATTATTCATTGCATCTAAAACTTTTTGCTTAACTGCTTGTTTTTTTCTTTCCATTTGAACTTCTATTTTCTTTAATTCATTTTGGTCTATTTTTTTATAATTTTTGCTAAGATAATTATGACGTTTAAATTGATAGTGAAAAACCCCATTAAAACCGCTTAATTCTGCATTATATTTATCAATCAATTCGTCCTCACGGGTTTCAATTCCTATCTTGTTTTTGTTTTGATAATCAGGAATTATTTCTAAGTGTTCAAAATATATATATTCTAAACTTAAATCAAATTCTAGTAGTTTCATTCATAATTTTTGATCAAAAGCGCAATCTGCCATACATCAGCGTTTAATATTGC
The DNA here is from genome assembly GCA_965196725.1 of Mycoplasmatales bacterium. Lineage (GTDB taxonomy): Bacteria > Bacillota_I > Bacilli_A > Mycoplasmatales > MT37. The sequence goes on along the minus strand of OZ239770.1, from coordinate 149,717 downwards.
TTCTAAAACGAAGTCTCGCATTTTTCGTTTCTCACCCCTAAAATTAAATAATTCGTTATTCCATATTGCTTTTAAAATTCTTAAATGAAAACTTAATCTCCTATAGGGATTGGTGCTAACCCCGACATAAGAATATTGCTCCTTTGTAAGTGGCTTAATAATTCAAATCCGGTAATAACCACTTTGGCACATATTCCTTTTTTACTTGCTTCAAGGCAAATAATTCGTTTAATTTATACATCTCTTTTTCTCCTCTACTAATAGTAAACTTTTATTCTATTAAAAATGGCGACTGAATAAAACTTCTTCCCAAAGTTGCACCAATAATTTATTGTTTTTATTCTATTAAAAATGGCGACTGAATAAAACAGTCCTTACCTATTTTGCGCTTTTACAAGCGTTTTTATTCTATTAAAAATGGCGACTGAATAAAACCATCTTTGCTGGGGGGGTTAGGGGCGAAAAGTTTTTATTCTATTAAAAATGGCGACTGAATAAAACTTAGTTTGCGAAGAACCTTGCGGTTTTTATGTTTTTATTCTATTAAAAATGGCGACTGAATAAAACTCATTAATTTGGTTTGAAAGGTTTCCCGGCGTTTTTATTCTATTAAAAATGGCGACTGAATAAAACGTTTTTTCATGTGTTAAAAGTGCTTCAAAAGTTTTTATTCTATTAAAAATGGCGACTGAATAAAACGCTATTGAGTAAATAAATGAAAACAATTTTGTTTTTATTCTATTAAAAATGGCGACTGAATAAAACGCAACGACAACTGCGCAACCTGCGTGAAGCGTTTTTATTCTATTAAAAATGGCGACTGAATAAAACTAGAAGTTGTCATGTTAAATCAAAACAAATGTTTTTATTCTATTAAAAATGGCGACTGAATAAAACTCTTGACTTCTAAAAGTTCAAGCAAATCGCGTTTTTATTCTATTAAAAATGGCGACTGAATAAAACAGTTCGATCGAGTTGGTGAGGTTCCTTTGAGTTTTTATTCTATTAAAAATGGCGACTGAATAAAACGGGGCTATGGTGATTCACCCTGGAGAACAAGTTTTTATTCTATTAAAAATGGCGACTGAATAAAACCGTCTCTCTAACGCATAATTAAACCTTTCCGTTTTTATTCTATTAAAAATGGCGACTGAATAAAACCTACAAGGGGGGACTTGAATTAGGAAATGCGTTTTTATTCTATTAAAAATGGCGACTGAATAAAACCAACCGGCAAACTTGATAACCCTTTCCCTTGTTTTTATTCTATTAAAAATGGCGACTGAATAAAACACGAAACCATTGATTAGACCCAAAATTAAGGTTTTTATTCTATTAAAAATGGCGACTGAATAAAACGCTAGCGCCCGTGATGGACAACGCGATAATGTTTTTATTCTATTAAAAATGGCGACTGAATAAAACGTCGGCAAGCTCGGCAGACCAAGAACGACGGTTTTTATTCTATTAAAAATGGCGACTGAATAAAACCGCTCTTGGAATATCAAAAAAGGTAATTATGTTTTTATTCTATTAAAAATGGCGACTGAATAAAACAGTAATTTTCACATGTTAATAATCGCATTTGTTTTTATTCTATTAAAAATGGCGACTGAATAAAACGCACGAAAACCTTATTATTCGCTCGTTTTTGTTTTTATTCTATTAAAAATGGCGACTGAATAAAACAAGCGCAACATTCATGATTTGCCATTTTTTGTTTTTATTCTATTAAAAATGGCGACTGAATAAAACTGCCATCGACCGGGACACGGCCTATTGATAGTTTTTATTCTATTAAAAATGGCGACTGAATAAAACAACTTCCGTGCGATCACACCCAGCGCGTCGAGTTTTTATTCTATTAAAAATGGCGACTGAATAAAACCCGTAAATTTTGGGATTGTTTGAATCATTCGTTTTTATTCTATTAAAAATGGCGACTGAATAAAACATCTTTTAATATTTCGTCAATTAAAATTAAGTTTTTATTCTATTAAAAATGGCGACTGAATAAAACCGCTATTTTCGTGATTAACAGCTAAAAAATGTTTTTATTCTATTAAAAATGGCGACTGAATAAAACGGATCGAGTAAAAAGGCGGTACAAACAAGGGTTTTTATTCTATTAAAAATGGCGACTGAATAAAACCTAAAATAGTCTTTCAATTCATTTTTTACCGTTTTTATTCTATTAAAAATGGCGACTGAATAAAACATAAACTTCGTCCATCGTAAGTCTTAACATGTTTTTATTCTATTAAAAATGGCGACTGAATAAAACCCGAGTTAAGAATGTAAGCAACTTGTTTAAGTTTTTATTCTATTAAAAATGGCGACTGAATAAAACGTTGAGACAATGCTTCAAGCTTGCTCGCCTGTTTTTATTCTATTAAAAATGGCGACTGAATAAAACCACACAATCCAGTATTATTGTCCGCGGCGAGTTTTTATTCTATTAAAAATGGCGACTGAATAAAACATCCTGAGCGGAAGCTAAGAGTTTGCTATTGTTTTTATTCTATTAAAAATGGCGACTGAATAAAACAACTATTCACAACTTTTTCTCATGTTGAGCGTTTTTATTCTATTAAAAATGGCGACTGAATAAAACTGAGCAAAAAAAGACGATGATTGCTGGTATGTTTTTATTCTATTAAAAATGGCGACTGAATAAAACCTTGTTGAAGTGAAACTAGCTTGTTAAAGAGTTTTTATTCTATTAAAAATGGCGACTGAATAAAACAATATCTTGTGCAGGAATTAACGAAGTTGCGTTTTTATTCTATTAAAAATGGCGACTGAATAAAACGGCGTGGGTACTAACATATGGGAAAAGAAAGTTTTTATTCTATTAAAAATGGCGACTGAATAAAACCAGCGGGCGCGCTACTTGCTTTCTTCTTAGGTTTTTATTCTATTAAAAATGGCGACTGAATAAAACTGTTCGTCAAAGTGTACGCAGAAAGATTACGTTTTTATTCTATTAAAAATGGCGACTGAATAAAACTGTCTCTTCATAGTACTCCAAAATTAATTGGTTTTTATTCTATTAAAAATGGCGACTGAATAAAACAGCAAAAACAGAGCAAAAAATCACTGTATAGGTTTTTATTCTATTAAAAATGGCGACTGAATAAAACCCCATAACGGTCGGAACGGGTTCTTCAAATGTTTTTATTCTATTAAAAATGGCGACTGAATAAAACCTAAAAAAGGAGCGGAAAAATGACAAAACAGTTTTTATTCTATTAAAAATGGCGACTGAATAAAACAGTGCTTACGAGTTAGATGTTCTCAAAAATGTTTTTATTCTATTAAAAATGGCGACTGAATAAAACAATATTTTCAAAATGATAATAATTAACTTTGTTTTTATTCTATTAAAAATGGCGACTGAATAAAACAGCAAAAACAGAGCAAAAAATCACTGTATAGGTTTTTATTCTATTAAAAATGGCGACTGAATAAAACCCCATAACGGTCGGAACGGGTTCTTCAAATGTTTTTATTCTATTAAAAATGGCGACTGAATAAAACCTAAAAAAGGAGCGGAAAAATGACAAAACAGTTTTTATTCTATTAAAAATGGCGACTGAATAAAACAGAGAGGACTTTGGAAGTATCCAAGAACATGTTTTTATTCTATTAAAAATGGCGACTGAATAAAACCCCTGCTTGAAAGCTCAGCTTCGGTTGGCCGTTTTTATTCTATTAAAAATGGCGACTGAATAAAACTTCTGGCGCTTAATATTCCTCGTGTTCAAGGTTTTTATTCTATTAAAAATGGCGACTGAATAAAACTTGTACTATCGGTTGTTTGTTGAAACGAAGGTTTTTATTCTATTAAAAATGGCGACTGAATAAAACTTTCTTAGCCGTTTTTATTGCTGGAAAAAAGTTTTTATTCTATTAAAAATGGCGACTGAATAAAACACAATTATCCTCGTTGCATCGGTTTGGAAAGTTTTTATTCTATTAAAAATGGCGACTGAATAAAACCCTGTACGGCGTGCCCTTAGCGTTAAAGGGGTTTTTATTCTATTAAAAATGGCGACTGAATAAAACCTTAGTCGTTTTTGTTTAAGCTTTTATTCTGTTTTTATTCTATTAAAAATGGCGACTGAATAAAACATCCAAAGTTTTTTTATATTTTCCGAAATCGTTTTTATTCTATTAAAAATGGCGACTGAATAAAACTGCGGTTGACTTTTGGCGCCTGGTAGGTTTGTTTTTATTCTATTAAAAATGGCGACTGAATAAAACAAAACACTCCTAAAGAGCTGATTTTGCAACGTTTTTATTCTATTAAAAATGGCGACTGAATAAAACCGTTAATTGTTCATCATTGACACTTGATTTGTTTTTATTCTATTAAAAATGGCGACTGAATAAAACCCCATAACGGTCGGAACGGGTTCTTCAAATGTTTTTATTCTATTAAAAATGGCGACTGAATAAAACCTAAAAAAGGAGCGGAAAAATGACAAAACAGTTTTTATTCTATTAAAAATGGCGACTGAATAAAACAGTGCTTACGAGTTAGATGTTCTCAAAAATGTTTTTATTCTATTAAAAATGGCGACTGAATAAAACAATATTTTCAAAATGATAATAATTAACTTTGTTTTTATTCTATTAAAAATGGCGACTGAATAAAACATCCCTTTCCTAAGCTAGCAACGGACGCGTGTTTTTATTCTATTAAAAATGGCGACTGAATAAAACTTTATGATTTTCAATCTAAAAAAGTAAGAGGTTTTTATTCTATTAAAAATGGCGACTGAATAAAACGTCCTAAATCGCTATACGATAAAATGACTTGTTTTTATTCTATTAAAAATGGCGACTGAATAAAACAATTTAACCCTTTTACCAGCGGGTGAAAAAAGTTTTTATTCTATTAAAAATGGCGACTGAATAAAACAATTTAACCCTTTTACCAGCGGGTGAAAAAAGTTTTTATTCTATTAAAAATGGCGACTGAATAAAACCCAAAATATCATCTCATTTTGCGCCCTCGTGTTTTTATTCTATTAAAAATGGCGACTGAATAAAACATTATTTCGTGCGCTTATTTAATCGATTATGTTTTTATTCTATTAAAAATGGCGACTGAATAAAACGTTTCCCAAGTGCTGTTCAAATTTTTTCGTGTTTTTATTCTATTAAAAATGGCGACTGAATAAAACTGCGGACAGTTTAAAATTATTTAAGTTTGCGTTTTTATTCTATTAAAAATGGCGACTGAATAAAACATGTAATTGGTCGTGAATACGCGATATCATGTTTTTATTCTATTAAAAATGGCGACTGAATAAAACTTTTGCTGTCGGTTGTTTGTTGAAACGAAGGTTTTTATTCTATTAAAAATGGCGACTGAATAAAACTATTGAGGCGTAGGAATTGCTAACTTTTGAGTTTTTATTCTATTAAAAATGGCGACTGAATAAAACCAAAAAACGGCGGAGTGCGCTCATCCACTCGTTTTTATTCTATTAAAAATGGCGACTGAATAAAACGCCGGCGGAAACTAACTATTTAGTTTCTTTGTTTTTATTCTATTAAAAATGGCGACTGAATAAAACAAAAAAAATATTATTGATGAGTATAAAATGGTTTTTATTCTATTAAAAATGGCGACTGAATAAAACACGGAAAATAGCTTAGTTTGGTAAAGCAATGTTTTTATTCTATTAAAAATGGCGACTGAATAAAACTTTGCGTGAGCGAGTTTATTTTTAATAAAAGTTTTTATTCTATTAAAAATGGCGACTGAATAAAACCCCGTTTTAGTGATTACGTCTAAAAAAAACGTTTTTATTCTATTAAAAATGGCGACTGAATAAAACATGTATGAAACCAGCGTTCTATTGTGCGGGGTTTTTATTCTATTAAAAATGGCGACTGAATAAAACTTGGCACATTCCATAAAACAGACCCTGTCAAGTTTTTATTCTATTAAAAATGGCGACTGAATAAAACATTACCTTTTGCTTTCAATGACTTTTAGTCGTTTTTATTCTATTAAAAATGGCGACTGAATAAAACAATGAAGATGTTCGTGTCTTTGCTTGAATTGTTTTTATTCTATTAAAAATGGCGACTGAATAAAACATAAAGAAAAAAGGGAGATATTAAAAAAAGGTTTTTATTCTATTAAAAATGGCGACTGAATAAAACCCTGATTTGCGCTTCAAACCAATAACATTGGTTTTTATTCTATTAAAAATGGCGACTGAATAAAACCACCCAACATTATCAACGAGTGCAAAACCGGTTTTTATTCTATTAAAAATGGCGACTGAATAAAACTTATCACAGGAAACAGGGCACCGAGCGCACGTTTTTATTCTATTAAAAATGGCGACTGAATAAAACAGATGCTCTTGGATACTTCCAAATTCCGCTGTTTTTATTCTATTAAAAATGGCGACTGAATAAAACGCCGGCCGAGTTCGGTTAAATGAATATGCGGTTTTTATTCTATTAAAAATGGCGACTGAATAAAACAATAATCCATTCACTGTTGGCCGTCAAGTTGTTTTTATTCTATTAAAAATGGCGACTGAATAAAACGACTAATTGGTTCTGCTTTGTTCACGAAGAAGTTTTTATTCTATTAAAAATGGCGACTGAATAAAACGGGATTTGTGCATACTGCAAAGAAGAATACGTTTTTATTCTATTAAAAATGGCGACTGAATAAAACGCGGCGTAACCACGCAAGGGTACATTGTCGGTTTTTATTCTATTAAAAATGGCGACTGAATAAAACCAGCAGGTCCGGGGGGTCCTTGAATGCCTTGTTTTTATTCTATTAAAAATGGCGACTGAATAAAACAGGCGTCCCGGTTTGATTTAAGTCATTCACGTTTTTATTCTATTAAAAATGGCGACTGAATAAAACGCGGTTCTTATTGCGCTCACACAGACATTTGTTTTTATTCTATTAAAAATGGCGACTGAATAAAACCTCTTTTATTTATGATTTGAAGAGAAATGAGTTTTTATTCTATTAAAAATGGCGACTGAATAAAACTTAGGGTCTAATGTCGCCTCCTTTATTTTTGTTTTTATTCTATTAAAAATGGCGACTGAATAAAACCTTTTTATTAGCGACATCAATAATTTTGTTGTTTTTATTCTATTAAAAATGGCGACTGAATAAAACTTGCCGGTCGCCGTGTCGGTCACAATTTGAGTTTTTATTCTATTAAAAATGGCGACTGAATAAAACCGTGTTCCAATCGGTCTGTTTAACGTGGCCGTTTTTATTCTATTAAAAATGGCGACTGAATAAAACTATTACCATATGACATTTTGAATAAAAAAAGTTTTTATTCTATTAAAAATGGCGACTGAATAAAACTTAGGGTCTAATTTTTAATTTTCCAATAAAGTTTTTATTCTATTAAAAATGGCGACTGAATAAAACACTTTTTCAATTGTTTAATTGCTTCGTTAGGTTTTTATTCTATTAAAAATGGCGACTGAATAAAACTCATAGTCTTTTTTCGCGTTTAGCGTTAATGTTTTTATTCTATTAAAAATGGCGACTGAATAAAACGCGCTCTTAGCAGCGTTAGGCCTGAGCGTGGTTTTTATTCTATTAAAAATGGCGACTGAATAAAACAAGCGCAACATTCATGATTTGCTATTTTTTGTTTTTATTCTATTAAAAATGGCGACTGAATAAAACATTGTAAGCGATTCGTTTATCGAAATTTTAGGTTTTTATTCTATTAAAAATGGCGACTGAATAAAACATTGAACGAGGGATTAAGGCTGACTTAATCGTTTTTATTCTATTAAAAATGGCGACTGAATAAAACTATCAGTTTCATTATCAACACCACCATTTGGTTTTTATTCTATTAAAAATGGCGACTGAATAAAACATTACTGATAGTCAAAGTAAAAATCATGTTCGTTTTTATTCTATTAAAAATGGCGACTGAATAAAACAGTTATAATCATGGTCTCTAATCCGCCGTCGTTTTTATTCTATTAAAAATGGCGACTGAATAAAACCTAGTGAGCAAAGCGCCCCAAAGGAGTTAACGTTTTTATTCTATTAAAAATGGCGACTGAATAAAACAAGCGCAACATTCATGATTTGCTATTTTTTGTTTTTATTCTATTAAAAATGGCGACTGAATAAAACAGCGGTTCAAACGGAACGACCAAATCACCGGTTTTTATTCTATTAAAAATGGCGACTGAATAAAACGTGCGGGCGAACTTAATGCTTCAACCCTTTGTTTTTATTCTATTAAAAATGGCGACTGAATAAAACTTGAGGGGTCTATCTCCTTTTTTTTTATTTGTTTTTATTCTATTAAAAATGGCGACTGAATAAAACTGGTGAAACAATCATGACAATTTCTTCATTGTTTTTATTCTATTAAAAATGGCGACTGAATAAAACCTAAGCTACTAAGCTTGGCGTTCGCATTTTGTTTTTATTCTATTAAAAATGGCGACTGAATAAAACTCAAGCAATATCCCTTTCATCAGCGCCCGCGTTTTTATTCTATTAAAAATGGCGACTGAATAAAACATTCCCGGCGTCGGTCGTTTGCCCGTCCGCGTTTTTATTCTATTAAAAATGGCGACTGAATAAAACTCAAGGGGTCTATCTCCTTTTTTTTTATTTGTTTTTATTCTATTAAAAATGGCGACTGAATAAAACGTTTTTTCATGGGTTAAAAGTGCTTCAAAAGTTTTTATTCTATTAAAAATGGCGACTGAATAAAACGTTCTTTCGAAAGGAAGTCCTAGCCGTTTTGTTTTTATTCTATTAAAAATGGCGACTGAATAAAACGGTATCCAAGGTGTGCCTGGTCAACAAGGTGTTTTTATTCTATTAAAAATGGCGACTGAATAAAACCCGCTTTTAAGATGGAAACGAAAATTAACAGTTTTTATTCTATTAAAAATGGCGACTGAATAAAACCACCAAGGGCGCCTAGTCCGCCAACAACCGGTTTTTATTCTATTAAAAATGGCGACTGAATAAAACCATTGTTATTTTAACAACCAAATTTTACGAGTTTTTATTCTATTAAAAATGGCGACTGAATAAAACGTCCTCAGAAAGGCAAAAGCAAGCAAATACGTTTTTATTCTATTAAAAATGGCGACTGAATAAAACACATATTTAATAAATTTTCAATGCAAAAAAGTTTTTATTCTATTAAAAATGGCGACTGAATAAAACTCTTCGCGCTTGGCCGAAGTTGTTCGTCTTGTTTTTATTCTATTAAAAATGGCGACTGAATAAAACTCCCATCCGTTTTATGTTATTAACAAGAAAGTTTTTATTCTATTAAAAATGGCGACTGAATAAAACCTTTTTTATTTATGGTTTGAAGAGAAATGAGTTTTTATTCTATTAAAAATGGCGACTGAATAAAACTTGGTTGGACGAGATGTTTTAGATGAAGTAGTTTTTATTCTATTAAAAATGGCGACTGAATAAAACTTATCGTTCCCCCGTCTTGCCCGTTTCGAAGTTTTTATTCTATTAAAAATGGCGACTGAATAAAACTTTATTAGAGCAAAAAACAATCATTGTTCAGTTTTTATTCTATTAAAAATGGCGACTGAATAAAACTGCTTCGTTAAAAGCAAGGCTCACTAAATCGTTTTTATTCTATTAAAAATGGCGACTGAATAAAACTTAAAGGGTGTCATTACTTTATCAAACCTGGTTTTTATTCTATTAAAAATGGCGACTGAATAAAACGCTCAACGAAGGACTTATTCACCAATGAACGTTTTTATTCTATTAAAAATGGCGACTGAATAAAACTTAACAGTTAATAAAGAAGCGCCCTTTTTTTGTTTTTATTCTATTAAAAATGGCGACTGAATAAAACCTTTGAAGAGGGCGACATGACAAAGCCGTAGTTTTTATTCTATTAAAAATGGCGACTGAATAAAACTTAGGGTCTAATCCTCCTTTATCTTTATTTGTTTTTATTCTATTAAAAATGGCGACTGAATAAAACCAGAAGGCAAAAATACTAAGTATTAAAAAGGTTTTTATTCTATTAAAAATGGCGACTGAATAAAACAGCAAAAAACAAGCTTGCTAGCTAAGTGCGGTTTTTATTCTATTAAAAATGGCGACTGAATAAAACTTGTTAAAAACTGCTTCAATTTCGTAAGTTGTTTTTATTCTATTAAAAATGGCGACTGAATAAAACTTTAGGGGTCTAATGTCGCCTCCTTTATTTGTTTTTATTCTATTAAAAATGGCGACTGAATAAAACGCGCTTAAACGGTGTAGCCGTCTTTGAAAGGTTTTTATTCTATTAAAAATGGCGACTGAATAAAACACCGAAAACAAAATTAACACTGATTTATTAGTTTTTATTCTATTAAAAATGGCGACTGAATAAAACAGCCACGTTATTGCTAAATAAAGCGTCGTTGTTTTTATTCTATTAAAAATGGCGACTGAATAAAACACTGGATGCCGTAATTAAGGGCGTAATAATGTTTTTATTCTATTAAAAATGGCGACTGAATAAAACGCTCGCACTGCCTTTGAAGCCGCCCATCAGGTTTTTATTCTATTAAAAATGGCGACTGAATAAAACGCATCACTGGCGAAAAAGGTCTTAAAGGTGGTTTTTATTCTATTAAAAATGGCGACTGAATAAAACCACTCGTTCGGGTTCCCGTGGATCAAGCAGGTTTTTATTCTATTAAAAATGGCGACTGAATAAAACCCATATACGGTAATACAACAACCCATAAATGTTTTTATTCTATTAAAAATGGCGACTGAATAAAACTAACAATTAAGGGGTTTGCTTGGTCGGCAAGTTTTTATTCTATTAAAAATGGCGACTGAATAAAACTGACTTTTTGTCCGGTTTTTAACTTTGTTAGTTTTTATTCTATTAAAAATGGCGACTGAATAAAACTTTCAATTGTTTTAATAATCGCGGCAAAATGTTTTTATTCTATTAAAAATGGCGACTGAATAAAACGCCCGCGTCGGTAATCGGCGCGGTGTCAAAGTTTTTATTCTATTAAAAATGGCGACTGAATAAAACGCGGCGCAAGAGGTGGACTGGGAGTAGGAGGTTTTTATTCTATTAAAAATGGCGACTGAATAAAACAATCCCAACCGCGACTTCGCCAATTAAAGAGTTTTTATTCTATTAAAAATGGCGACTGAATAAAACCTTTGGTCTGTTTAAGAGAAGCAAACCTTCGTTTTTATTCTATTAAAAATGGCGACTGAATAAAACCCCCCGCACCACGCGAGACAGGGAACTGCTGTTTTTATTCTATTAAAAATGGCGACTGAATAAAACTGACGAGCAAATCTTTCTTGTTAATAACATGTTTTTATTCTATTAAAAATGGCGACTGAATAAAACAGCGGTTGAAGGGTAGTTTGAAAAAAACAGGTTTTTATTCTATTAAAAATGGCGACTGAATAAAACTCTTAACTTCTAACAAATCCAACAAATCGCGTTTTTATTCTATTAAAAATGGCGACTGAATAAAACCGTCGTTCTAATATGTAATTAAATTTTTCCGTTTTTATTCTATTAAAAATGGCGACTGAATAAAACTTGGGACAGGGTTTTTTTGCCAAAGCAAAAGTTTTTATTCTATTAAAAATGGCGACTGAATAAAACCAGTATTTTTTGCCGATTTGAGAAAAGAAAGTTTTTATTCTATTAAAAATGGCGACTGAATAAAACGCTTCACCGTTCAAACGATCGCCGAATTGTGTTTTTATTCTATTAAAAATGGCGACTGAATAAAACGGTTGAAAAAATATCATTTGGTAATTTAACGTTTTTATTCTATTAAAAATGGCGACTGAATAAAACCGGCGGGGGAACATCTTTACGAAGGCGAAAGTTTTTATTCTATTAAAAATGGCGACTGAATAAAACTTTTTTCCATCTTATTTCAAATAAAAGAATGTTTTTATTCTATTAAAAATGGCGACTGAATAAAACCATTATAGCAAAAAAACATAATATCAAACTCATATCACCAACAATATTTAATATTTTATAAACATTGCTTATTGAAAAAACATATTGCTTTTTTAGAATTTTTTTGTAAAAATTACATTTTTTTAAAAAAACTAGTTCCACAAAAAACTAATTTTTTTTAGTTTTGCCTGCAAATTTGTACTAAAAATCACAGGAATATTCAAATTCTTTGCGTATAAAAAAAGAATAATTTGTCTTAAAAGATTAGTTCGAATGATCAAGGTAAAGTTTTTGCTAACATAATCATCTAAATTAATTATTTCTTTTTCCGCCGCAAAAACAATTTTACTAGCGTAAAGCATTTTAAACCAGTTAATCGTTTCCGTGTTTCAAAATAAACTAAATTCACGTTCAAAATCGGCTTTTTCCAACACATTTTTTAAATTAATTTTAAATTGTTGCCAATCTTTATAGTCATTGTTGCTAATAAAACTAAAAAGCGCAATTGCTTCTTCGATAATTTCCTCATATCCTCTAAAAGCAATGATTTCACGTTCTTTAATCAAATGAATAGCTTCTAAATCACAGTTTAAACTTGCAACCAATTCGGCGTTTCCGGTGGCTAAACAAAGATATAAATGGGGAAATTTGAGGAGTTTTTTTAATTCAAAGGCAAACTCAGTTAAAGTTTGATAATTCGCATAAACCGCCGGATTATCAACTAAAATTACGATTGGACGTTGCTTATCTTCTCAATCTAATCCGGTCAGCAAAATATTAAAAACAATCATTCTTAACAAAAAGTTATTGAAATGTTTTTCGTCCAACCGGGTTTGCGTTTGCTGATCGATTAAATCAATTTCGAGTAATTTATCAACAATTTTTTCCAGATTGACTTTTGATGTATCAAATGTTAATTTAATTTTTTTAGTCGTAAATGCTGTTTCGTTTGGACTAATTGCCAAATTAGTAATTGTTTTAATTTTTTCCGCCAATTCTTCAATTTGTTGATTTAAATTCAAATAATTTTCGTTGTGAATTAAAGTTTTATTAATTCGATTAATTAATTGATTCCGAAACCGACTTGTTTTGGTTAATTTAATTTCTTCATTAAATTGGCGATCATCTGTTAAATAAACAACCTGAAACTCCCCTTTTTTCACCATTCGATTATCAACCAAAACTTGCAAGCTATTTCCTTCTAAACCGCTTGCAATTTGATCTAGCAACATCGTTTTCCCCGCTCGATTTTGCCCGGTAATAATCGCAATTTTATTAACAAAGGTAATTTTTTGCTTTTCAAAAAGTTGGTTACTAATTTCAATTGTTTTCATGTTTAAATTTCTAAGATGGGTTCCGGGTTAAACAATTCTTCCTGAAAACTGGGTTTTCCACTAAAAAAACTGATCTCCTGATATTGTTTTTCGGTAATTATTAAACAACGCACGTCACCTAGAATCGGACTGTTTTTCTTAATCTTTGTCACAATTAATTTGGCTGTCATATAACTTTTTGCAAAACAGCAATAAACTGATTCTTGTAACATATAAAAACCATTTTTAAGAAGAAAACCATTAAATTCACGATAGATTTGCTGAGCTTTTTTGGTTGTGCTGGGCAAATCATACATTAAAAGAATTCGCATCATGCGTAACCGTGACTTAACAATCATTTCACATCAAACAATTACCTTAATTTTAACAAAAAACTAGTCCATTTTCAACTATCACCGCTTGATTCAGTCGCCATTTTTAATAGAATAAAAACAGTAGATAGTAATTTCTTATCTTTTAATAGAAGTAAATATATTTTTTTTGGTCAATAAATCACCCAACAAATTAACTCTTATAATTTTAAGTGAATCATTAGAAATTCTCTTAAGTGTTTCAGTGGAATTTTTAAATCCAAAAATAGTTTTTTCATCGGTTTTCATTAAACCATTGATATGTAAATATGCTTTATCTTTGTCTTTACGTGATTTAAACACTTTAATAATATTTTTTCTAAGTTTTGGATCATAATACTCCACCAAATTATTGGGAATTAAAATCTTATGTAATGATTTATGGATGATGTTTTTCTTCGCATATTCTTGAGCGGTTTTGTTTGTTAACCACACTAATTTATCTTTTTTAATTTCTAAGCCAAAAAATCGACTTATAGGTATAACCCCCAAAAGATCTCCTGTTTTAGATGTTTTAACCAAAAAATCACGATTTTCACTGCTAAATTCGTTCAATCAACTTTGTAGATCTTTTTCTTTTACATACTTGAAATCTAACTTTAAATTCAAATCTTCCAATTTTAATTTGCGATTTTTAAATCAAATTCTGAAAAGTTTGTTTTTTGCTTTTTCAAATATCATTTTTTTTGTTTTTGTATAACCTGTAAAAAAGAAACCTATTTTTTCACTGCTGTTAATTCGTTTGGGAACTTTATGATTTATCATGTGTGAAATGTGCGGGTATCGAAAATTAATGTAAATTGAATTTGAAAGTTCAGAATTTTCGTTATAAAATTCATCCACATTCAAAATTCTGTCATATCTAGGAATTTTTTTGCTTCCATAACAAATTCGGCAATTATCAACTGGCGAAGGGGTTGAAAGTGAAGAAATACTTCTTTTTCGGCATTCACAGTCGACTTTTTTTAATTTCACGGGAATTCTTTTCTCAACTTCTTCTTTCAAATTAGAAATATAAAAATCAAACATCAAAAAAGTTTTTCGAGATGCCTCTTTGATTTTTTTAGAATATTCATCAACATCTTGCTTACCAAAAGCTTTTTCAAGAATATTAGCGGTTTTTTGACTTACTTCAAGAAACTGTTTTTCTTCTGCTTTTTTTTCGCTTTCACTAATGTTTTTCCATCTTATTTGATTTAGTTTCAATAAATCAACTGCTAATTGAATATCCATTTGTTTTTTAAATTGACAAATAACAATGGCATCGATTGCGTGATGATAAGGAGTAATATCACGAACTTTTTGATATAATCCTCATGCCGACTGTCGTAATCAACTTCTGCGAAGATGAGAGACTAAAGCACCAGGAACTACAAAAACTTTTGTTGGTAAATTAAAGTGACTAATTTCACTTTTAATATAGTTAGAAATTCACTTAGAAATATAACGCGTATCATTTAAATTACGACTAGAAAAAGCTTCAATTGCCTCTTCAACAGTTTTTGCTAACAAAAGATTAGTTTTAACTTTAGGTAATTTTAATGATTTGACACGAGAAGAAAAATCTGATCAATTTTTACCTTGCAATCATCAATAAGGAATTTTTTTGCCTTTACTTTGATTTTCTGTCCTCAAAACAAGAACTTTATTAGTCGCTGTATCATTTTGACATAAACTCTGAGGAATAATATGATCAATTTCTCATACTACATTAGGAGAAGGGTTAAAATCAATTGGTTTACCACTGTAGATACAGATTCCTTTCTGTTGTTCTCATAAACTGTATTCTAAAATTTTCCGTTTAGTAATGTTTTCAAAACCACGTTTTTTTAACCTTTCAATGATTCGTTTTTTTTCGTTATAATTATTTATATTTATTTTCTCAATAGCGTTGCGTTGTTCAGGGGTAGAATACAAATCTCTTGCTACTTCAACAACAATAGATTCAAATTGAATATTTTGATGCAGTGCTTTGAGAATTTTACGTGTCTGACTAATTGCCCGCATAACAACTGGATTCGACATCATATCTTTATCGATAAAATGAGCAAAAATGGTTTGGTTTTTAACAATTTTGTTTTTGATAGTGTTATGATTTTTTTGAAAATTTCAGGCAAAATCACCATATAATGTGCCTTTATCAAAATAATCTCTAATAGCTTCTTGCATATATTTTGCGGATGCGTTCCCCGGAGATGCTTCTATTTCTTTCAATTCTTTAAGAAGAAGAGCAAATTCTTCTTTATTCAAACCGATATTTTTTGATAAAAACAGTTTTTTTAATGCGTATTCCCTTCTTATTGGTGTTTTTCAAAGCGAGCAGGTTTCTCCTATTTTTTCAATAATATTTTGCTCCCAATTAAAAACCTTGTTTGATGTTAATTCGATCTGTTTCAATTGGGATGTTAAAGCAGGAATTTTAGAACATGCTTGTAATAAAATTGGTTTTTTAAAAGATAAACCTGTTTGCTCATCTTTTGTATCTTCTTTTCAAATCGGATATTTCTTCTTATCAAAATAATTTTTATCTCCATAATCTCGTCATATTGAGGTTTCACTAATTTTTTGTTGAATTATTTTCAAAGCTTGCGCATGTGTTTTTCATTCATTAAAAAATAAACTAGATAAAACTTCATTTTTATCAGCAGCTGTAAATTTTAATTTACTGTTTTTGCGCTGTTCAAGAAAACTTCAAATTTTTGATAATTCATTAATAAAATAAAAAATAATGTATGTTACTGAAGCCTTTGTTTGGCGTCTTTCCTCGGGATAAAAGTGACATTTTCCTTTTAGATCTCAAAAATTACCAAAATTCGAACAATCTAGTCTTTTACAGTTTCTAATATTGTTTGTATTCGCAATATAATCTTCTGTTTTATCAATCATATTTTTAATACAATCACGGCATTTAGCACCCATTTCAAAGTCGCGAGTTTGAAAAATAATATCAATAATCTGATCACAATTATTAGTGTTTAATTCTGGATGAAATTGACTTTGATATAAAAGAAGATTCTGTAACTCTTTTCTATAATCGCGACGAGCAAATAATCAATTAAACTGACTAGTTTTAGCATTTTCTGCTTCTTTGGCGGAAATTTTTTCCAAAAGATAACGATTAATCATTTTTCCTTGAAATTCCACAAGCTCTGATTTGTTGTTAGCAATTAAAATTTTTGTTTTCGGATCTTTTACATTTTTAACAAAGGCAAATCTTTTATCATAAACAATTGCTTTTGCTATTGAATCATCATAATTCTTAACTAAATTATCTGCTTCTTCAATTGCTTTGTTTTGATTTGATTGTTCTGTTTTTGTAAGTTTTTTATCATTTTCAATTGCAAATTTATTAAGATAACCACGTTTTTTGGCATAATTTAATAAAACAGAATATAACTCAGGTTTGTCTAATTTCTCCGTTAAACCTTTAACCTTTAAAACATAAGTATTATAATATCCAGTTTCTGTTGTTCAACGACCATCTTTTTTAATTAATTTGTTTGTTGATTTTAAGTTAAATTCAGTTTGAAATTGATCTTCTGTCAAAAATTTTATTCTGGATAGAAATCTTTTCAACATTAAAATACGATGCTTGCGGCGGCGAATTAAGCGACGATTTGATCGTAAATCACGTCTTAAACTCGCATTTGATTGTTTATCCCTATTTTCCGGCACATCAAACAAACGAACGCCAAAATCATATAAGGTATGTTTGGCGGTTTTGGGATCTTCAGCCATAATCGCTCAACCAACCGAAGAAATTCCTAGATCCAAGCCAAGATAATATTTTAATTTACTATTCATGATTTCATTTTATATCCTTGTTGATTTTTTTGGAAAAAATTTTAAAACTAAAGCAAAAAGCGAAATGAAGCATGATTAAATTCGTTCAGGGGTTGAAATTCCAAATAAGGTAAAGATCTGCTTGAAGACAAGCGTAAACGCTTTAATTAAAGCTAAACGGGCGTGTTTTAAATTTAAATCACTAATTTGCTTAATTCGATCATTTTCATAAACAAGATGAAATGCTTTCGCCAGTTTTTGGACATATTCAATTAAAATTGCTGGTTCATAAAAAGTGACGGCTTTTTCCAGATAATGCGGAAATTGATGCAAAGCAAGAATTAATTTCCGCTCCGAGCGACTATTTAAAACGGCAAATGATGCGTTGGCAAATGCAGTTTGAGGAAGCGAAACATGCTGTATTGTTAACAACTTGCAAGCACGCGCATAGGCATATTGACAATAAAACAACGGATTTTGGGTGGTTTTTTGCTTGACCAAAGTAAGATCGAAGGTAAATTTATTGTTCCGTTTGGAAGAAAGGAGCATGAATTTGAAAAAATCATTCCCAACTTCATTGTATAAATCATGCAAATAATAAGCCGTTCCTTTTCGCTTTGACATCTTTAAGCTTTGTTGATTGCGAACAATTTTAACCAATTGCATCAAATTAACGTGATAATTATGGGCGGGATATTTTAAAACCGCTAACGCTTTTTGAAGCTTTAAATAATGGGCATGATGGTCAGCACCTCATAAATCAATGCAGATCTTAAAACCACGGTCAAATTTATTAGCATGATACATTAAATCACCGAGAAAATAAGTTGCTTCCCCGCTGCTTTTAAAAAGGACAAAATCATCAGCGCTTGGTTGATCACCAATTTTTAACCAGGTGGCACCAGCTTTTTGGTACAACAACTTTTGCCGGTGCAAGCGATGAAGAAATTCTTGATCACGATTCTTTTGAAATAAAGCAGATTCAAATGTTCAGACATCAAATTGAATGCCAAGTTGACTGCAGATTTTTTTGATTTTAGGCAGAAAAAACTGCTTGCCAAAATTAGCAAAATCAGTCTGAACACTACGATTATTGAAAAAATCACTGTTTAAATAGCGGTTCTTAACCCGGTTAATTAATTCCCTGGCCGCCTGACTAATTTCAGCATTAACATAAATTTCTTGATCAACTTTGGCAACTGGTTGATCTAATTGCTGACAATAAGCATAAAAAATGCTTTTACCTAAATTAAAAATTTGTTTTCCTTGATCATTAACATAAAATTCACGGGTCACATCATAATTCACAAATTCTAACAAATTGGAAATCGCCATTCCTAACACAGCATTTCGGGCATGACCAATGTGTAAATAACCAGTCGGATTAGCCGAAATCCATTCATAATTTAACCGTTGCCCTTTTCCCAAATCCAATTTGCCATAGGTTTGCTTGGAAGTTAAAATCTCCGTAATGACACGATTCCGAAACGAAGGCGTAAAAGTAAAATTTAAATAACCATTTTGATACGTTAAACTTTCTAAATTAGGATTGGATTTTTCCAGCACACGAATTAAACGAGAAGCAAATTGGTGCGGATCAGTTCGTGTTAAAGAAGCAATAACCATACAAAGATTAGTGGAAACATCATTTTTTGCATCGCCAATTTGCTTTGGAATTCAAATCCGAAATTGGGCAGGAACTTGATAATTTAATTGATTTAAACCTTGAATCAGTAATTCTTTTGCAATCGCAACTAACACTTCCTTTGCTTCTCCTTTTAGTTTTTATTCTATGTGGTTACGATTATTACTATAAATAATCGTTCCTTTTCGCCCCTGAACAGCTTCAACTGAATCATCTAAATGAGCGATAATTGCTTGTTTAGTTGGATTTTTCTCGACAAAATCCATTGCTGCTAAAACTTTGGGAAGCATCGAACCGGCGGAAAATTGTTGATCGTCAATGTGCTTTTGTAATTCTTTTAAATTTACCCGGTACAAATTCTGTTCCGTTGGTTGATTGTAATTAATGCTGACATATTCAACGGCCGTTAAAATAATAAATTTATCAGCACTAATAATCGATGCTAATTTGGCGGAAGCATTATCTTTATCAATTACTCCGGCTAGCGGTTGGAAAGCAAAATCATCACGATAAACAGGAATTCCACCACCGCCAGCGGCAATCACAATGTTGTTTTGATTTAAAAGATCAATAATTACTTGTTTTTCCACCACATCCAAAGCTTTAGGAGAAGCAACAAAGCGGCGTCAACCGCGCCCGGCGTCTTCTTTGACAACCCAGTTTTTCTCGCTTGCTAGGCGCTTCGCTTCCGCTTCGGAATAAAAAGCACCAATTGGTTTAGTGGGGTGACGAAAGGCTGGATCATTTTTATCCACTTCAACTTGGGTAATTAAACTAACCGTTTTAATGTGATGTAAATTCCGGCGTGATAATTCGTTGTTAATCGCATTCTGGAGATGAAAACCAATGTAACCTTGACTCATTGCCGTTGCTTCCGGTAAATCTAACCCCGGAATTTTGCCGGCTGTTTTTGTGTTTGCTTCATTAAAAGCTAAATTAATCATTCCTACTTGGGGACCATTTCCATGACAGATTAAAACTTGATGCCCATTGACAACCAGATTAACGATTGAATGGGCCGTTTTTTTTACGGCGACTTTTTGTTCGATCGGATTATTTCCCAGGGCATTGCCACCTAATGCAATAATAATTTTTTCCATTTTTAACTAACTTTTTTGTTCCTCCATTCCATTTCAAGAATTCAAAAACTAGGCAAGAGTTTTTGAATTTAGGAAGCGGAATTTCACCATGGTAATAAAAATCAAACCGCCAGGACCCATTCCAAATCTGAACGAATCCTGGCGTAATCAAAAAAACGGTTAATCTTTCAACGTCGTTTAGAAGATTTTTCCGTCTGTCACTGCTCCACCAAGGGTAATTAAGACAATTCCGGCCAAGAATGCCAATCCAAGGAAGATAGCAATCGCTTTAATGAAGCGAGCATAGGAAATTTTCGTAATTCCAATCGCTCCAATAACAACGGCATAGGTTGGAACAAACATGTTTGCAAACCCTGATCCCATTGCGTAAGCTGTGACAGTTCCGCTTAATGCGGTTGGCGCGGCTACTCCAACAGAGTTGCCAATCACACCAAAGGTTGCGGACGCAAGTCCGGAAGTGGAAGGAATCAAAAATGTGAGCGGAATAAAGAGGAAGTAACTAGTTAAAGGAATCGCAATGTTCTTTTCCCCTTCAATGTTTTTTAAGACATTTGCTAATTTTTGGGCAAAATAACCTTCCATATTCGTCGCTTTTAAAATCATGGAAACGCCACGGGAAATTCCAACTGCTAGCGCAACGCCTAGCATGTCTTTCGCCCCGATAACAAATCCTTCCATTGTTTCGGTTTCATTGTTACGATTGATGATCGCAATTGTGACCGCCGAAATCAAGAACAGGCTGATAATCGCTGTTCATCATCACGCTCCGAATGTTCAGTCGTAACCATCGGATGTTAATTTATTAATTGTAGTTTGGTTGTAAAATCATTGCGTAGATTTTTGGTCACTAAATTTATCCGCTGTTCAATCAGCGATTTTCGTATCAAAGTTTGAATCATATTGCATCATTCCTAATACCAGAATGATGAAAGTTAGAAAGAATAAAAGCGCGGAAATTAAACGCCGGCGTGTTAGGGTTGGTAATTGGGCGTTTGCCATCCCAAATTCTTTCTTGTGAACTTCAAACATATCAGCAAATTTCGCTTTTGCTTGGTTTTGCTTCACTCGGAAAGCGTAAAACATGACAAACAATGCTGTCATTGTGGAAAGAAGTGATCATGACAATCAACGTCAGGCCATTCCATTGTTAGCGGCGGTTTCAATTGCCGCTTTATTGGCGCTTGTTGCTGCCCCTTTCATCGCATCGTTGGCTGCTAAAACAGAGAACGGGTTAATTGTTGAACCCATTACGCCAATTCCGGCACCAGCGAAAATAATTAAAAACCCTGTTCACATGTCAAATCCAGCGGCAATTGTTAACGGAATAATAATTGCATAGAAAGCTAGTGATTCTTCGGCCATTCCATAACTAGTTCCACAAAAGGCAAAAAACATTACCAGTGGAAAAATTAGTCACGTTTGACGGAAAAATTCCCCGGTCATTGCTCAATAATAAGCAAAGCCAGTTTTATGGGAATGATCCCGCGGCGTAATTTGTTTTAATTTCAGTCCTAAACGTCCCATTAATGCTTCAAGGGCTTCTGATTTTACAATGAAGTAAATGAAACCTCCTAAAACAAATAGGAAAACGATAATTCAGACGGCATTCACCATTCCGGCAAGCGGAGCAGCAATTCATTCTGTAATACCGGCAGCTAGGATTTTAACTTCTTTACCCTTACTGTCTTTATATGTTACTCCACTATACGCCAAAATTAGCGAAACAACACCCATTAAAACAATAATAGCAAAAAGTAGGGTAAAAACATGTGGCATGCGGAAGCGTGCCCAGAAACTTTTACCCTTTAAACTATTCATATTCATAGTTTGTTTTGATTTTTTCTCCTTTTTTTTCCTTTATTATCTCATAAAATTAATTTCCGATCGTTGCCACCATTAAGGCTTTAATCGTATGCAAACGGTTTTCGGCTTCCTGAAAAACACGGGAATGTTTAGATTCAAACACTTCATCACTGACTTCCATTTCGGTGATGCCGAATTTAGAAGCAATCTGCTTGCCAACTTCGGTTTTGGTGTTGTGGAAAGCGGGTAAACAATGTAAGAAAATCACATCATCTTTTGCTTTGCGAACAACTTCCATCGAAACTTGATAAGGTTTAAGCAGATTGATCCGTTCTTCTCAAACACTTTCTGGTTCCCCCATTGATACTCAAACATCAGTGTAAATGACATCTAAGTTCTTTGCTCCTTCAAGGACGTGATCAGTAATCGTTAATGAACCACCAGATTGGGCAGCAAACGCTTCACATTGATTAACCAAACTATCATTTGGTCATAAACTGCGCGGCGAAACCAAGACAAAATCCATTCCCATTTTGGTTGCGCCAATCATTAAGGAATTAGCAACATTATTGCGACCGTCACCAAAGTAACCGAACCGAAGCTTTTTTAATGTTTTCTTTTGTTCCAGAATGGTTAAAAAGTCGGCCAAAACTTGAGTAGGATGATAAAGATCAGTTAAACCGTTTCAAACCGGAACATTGGCATGTTCCGCCAGTTCCTGACACACTTTTTGGCTAAAACCACGAAATTGAATTCCATCAAACATCCGACCAAGAACGCGCGCTGAATCAGCAACTGATTCTTTTTTGCCAAATTGTGAACCAGAAGGTCCTAAATAAACCGTATGCATTCCTTGATCAGTAGCACCGATTTCAAATGCGCAGCGGGTGCGGGTTGAATCTTTTTGAAACAAGAGACAAACTGTTTTCCCTTGTAAACGTGGAACTTCGGTCCCGTTGTATTTAGCGGCCTTTAAATCAGCCGCTAAATCAATTAAAAACTGGATTTCATCAGGACTAAAATCAAGTAAAGTGAGAAAACTACGTCCTTTTAAATTAAATGGCATAATTATTCTAAGTCCTCTCTAATTAAAGGCATACTCATGCAACGTGGTCCACCACGACCACGTGATAATTCGGAAGAAGGGATTTCCAACACTTCGACACCGGCATCACGCAATAATTGGTTGGTTACGTGGTTACGGGAATAAGAAATTACGCGTCCGGGCGCAAGTGCTAAAACGTTTGTTCCGTCGTTTCATTGTTCACGACCAGCAGCAATTGGAGATTTTCCCCCACATTGAATTAATTGGACTGGTTTGCCAACAATTTCTGACAAGAAAGTTTGTAAATCTTTTTGAATTTCTTGGGTTCCATTACGATCAATTTTATAAATTTTAAAAGCATCCATATCATTGAAAATTAACGGATGAACAATAAACTTATCGTAATCAATGTTGGTAAAAACCGTATCAAGATGCATAAAAGCTCTTTTTTCCGGTAGTTTCAAAACATAAACAGTTTCGTAACCACTAGCTGGATCAGCAACAATTGTTTGGGTTAAATGCTCAATCGCATCCATTTTAGTGCGTTCGGAGCAACCGATAATTAAAGCTTTTTTATTCAAAACCAAAACGTCACCACCTTCTAATGGATGCTTATTATTTCGTTTGTAAAAATAGGAAACATGCCCGGCAAAATCAGGATGATTACGGAAAACCAAATCAGTAAACAAAGTTTCACGGTTGCGCGTTACTGATGCCATGCGGTTAATTGTTAAACCATTTCCGATCGAAGCAAGTGGGTCACGCTGGAAAAGGGTATTGGGAAGCGGATCAATCACAAATGGATAAGCATTAATTGCTTCAACGCCTAATTCCAAAGTTTCAAGTCCAGCAATCATTAAATCAATCATTGCTTGATTACTTAGGGTAAGAAGATGAGCTTTCAATTTATCTTTATGATCGTTATGCACTTTTGCTTCGAAGATAAAATCATCAACGAATTTTGCCCGCAAATGGGGCAATAAATCAAGGGTTTGAGCAGCTAATTCTTCAATAAAGACTGGTTCAACTCCGTTATCACGCAAAATTTTTTCAAATGCAGCGTGTTCTTCACGAGCGACTTTTAAATATGGTACGTCGTCGAAAAGTAAACGTTCTAGCAAATCTGGGGTTAAATTTTCAATTTCCTTTCCAGGGCGATGCAAAAGAACTTTTTTAAGTTTTCCGATTTCGGAAAATACATGAATACCTTTCATTTTTAAAATCCTCTTTTCATTTTTCTTTTTTCTCTAGCAAAAAATAAAAAAACGTAATGTTAACCAACTCTCATTTTTCAGAGTCTAAAAAGCGTTAAATCAGTTTTTTAACTCGTCTTTTCAAACATTATAACAGTTATTTATAGCAAAAAAAACCCAATCTTCTTGCAAAAGAAGCCTGGGTTTCTAGTTAAAAAGGTGCTGTTATAATAATCAACATACAGGGGTAATTATACCACCTATTTATTTTTTGGTTTAAAAATTAAGAACTTTCTTAAACAAGGTTTTTATTTCTTGCTAGATATTTTTGCTGAAGAAAGAAATAAACTTTCTCAAAGTTGAACTTGTTTAGTTGCCATGGTTTTTAAAAGGTGATGAAATTTTGCTTGTTCATCAAATTTTAACAACGGTGGCAAGGGCAAAATGCCAATTTTGCTAATGAAACACGGATGACTAATAACAGACTTATTAAAAAAAACACTTAAATTCATGCGAAGCGGAGTTTTCTTTCTCAACTGTTTAATAATTTTAACAACAATGTTGGCAATTCCATAGTAAGTAGCTTTTTTCCCGCGAATAATTTCAAATGGAACGGCACAAATCTGATTAATCAATGCTTCAAAACCGATTTTAAACCGTGTTAAAAAACGATGTAATTGCCTATTCATTAACTTTGGTAAAAACATTTTAACCCCGTGTTCACCAATTAAATTAATCGTTTGCTTGGTTGTTTTGCCAATTTGACGACGAAAAAAAGTACGCATCCGAAGAACATCCAAACTAGTTCCGGTGCCGATAATGTGTGGTGCCGATAGCTTGGATAGGCGATGAACTAAATAGGTAATCTGATCGACCGGATTAGTCACAACAATAATAAAACCACCGAAAGGTGTCTGATTGAGTTTTTGGATAAATTGACGCACAATTTTTCCGTTGGTAATTGCTAATTCGTCGCGTGGCTGACTAAAACGTTGTTTTTGACCGGCAGCAATAATGATTAGATCTGCTTGTTCACAGTCTGTTCACTTGGCTACTCCAACCTGAATTGAATGGTGACTATTAAAGGCATGATCTTGTAAATCAAGAATTTGGGCGGCTAAAAATTGTCTTTTGCGTTCAAAGAAAAGAATTTCACGGGTTAAATTTTCGTTAATTAAAAAAGCCGCAATTGTTGCACCAACATTGCCGGCGCCAAAAATAATGATGCGTTTAAAGCGACGTGACATTTATTCTTTTCCCCCATCTTTGAATATTGACTTTAGTCTTACTATTTCTTCCAACAATAAAACCGTCCATAAAAGCTACCAATCAAGCATTGGTGGTTGTAATTCCGCCACCAAGACCAACAAGTAGCGGAGTTTGAAAGCGAATTTGTCATCAGTCTTTAAGAAAACGAATTAATCAACGCAGTTGTTTAAGCGCAGTAAAAACAGTTGCCGACGAATTTAAAGGTTCTAAAATTAAAATTGGGGTCAGCAAAGATTGGGCAAAAAGCGCAGAAAGTTGGTGTAATTCCGAAATTAAGATGCGGAAATTAGTTTGGCGGGATTGAGAAAAATCCAGGTTTTTGCCAAAACAATAAAAAACAGTTTGTTTCATAACTTGGCAAAGCTCAATTAATTGTTGCTGTTGTTGCAAACGAAAATGATTTTGGGGATGATTAAGTAATAAACCATCTAATCGACGTCTTTTAAAAGCGGTTAAGACTAAAAAATAATAAGTTGGAAACGGCAAAAAAGCAAAATTTTGTCCGATTAAACAAAAATGCAAGATTGACTGGGTAAACCAGAAACGCGGCTGACAAGCAAGGTAAAAATTTCATTTTGGCGTTAAAAATTGCCTTTGGTCAAGCAAATTTTTTAACATGGAAAATGAAGCAGTTTGTTTTCAATTAAAGATCAAAAATTTGGGTAAATTCATAAAAGTTTAGCATCAAAATTTTACACTTAAAAAGCAGGAAAAGCAGTTTTTTTCAAACTAGCAATCCGGCGTTCAATTAATTTAGGCGGTGAAAAAGATAAATCAGCGTTTGGTAAATTTGTTGAACATAACCAATTTCGTTATCATATCAAATTCCTAATTGAAGATTAGTTTTATGATTAACAGTTAAAGTTCAATCTAAAAGAACTGGTGTTTTCTGTGCTCGCAGATCAATTAAGGTTAAAGGGGTGGTGCGGATTTGAAATGAGGAATTACTTGCCTGCTGTAAATGGTGCAGTAATAGCGTCGAATCAATTGGGGCTTTTAAACCTAGATTTAAAATCAATAAGGAACCGGAAGTGGTTGGAACACGCAAAGCTGCAACATGACTTTGACAAGACGGAAAAAAGTATTTTAAAATTCGAGTAGCATTGGAGCGAGCGGGTAAAAGATTATCTAAAATACGATAACTATTTGCTAATTGGGTTGCTAGCCGGTTCAAAACTGTTTGTTGATTCGTCACCGAATGAATGGTTAAAGCCTGAATGCTTGAAAAAGCGAAAAGGGATTGACAAGCCTTTAAAGTTAACAGCAAACTATTCGTCGTGCAAGAACCAAATGACCATAGACGCTTTTGGTGGTTAAAAAGGTGATGATTAAAATTATAAATTAAAGTTTGCGCAAACAACTCTGGTTCCTGAAAATTAGTCGTAATAAAAATTCGTTTCGCGCCCGCTTGCAAATGCGTTTGCAACGTCGAAAAAGAATTAAAGCGTCCGCTTGCTTCAATTAAAAGATCACAATCTGTTTTTCCTCATAATTGTCCGATTGGTTGCGCATATCGTGTATAAGGAATGGTTTGGGAGCAATAATTTAACTGCCCGTCATGAAAGGTGAAGCGTCCGGCCGGTTGAAGTTGACTGGGAAAGCGATTTAAAAATGGCGCTAGATAAAGCGGAGAAGCCGGATCATTGAGAGCCACAATTTGAAAACGGTGATCATCAATAAGGGTTTGGACAATTAACCTGCCAATTATTCCTAAACCATTAATTGCTATTTTTAATTTCCGCATTCAATTATTTCAAAAGAGTGAAAAGCCGTAAAATCCACTGTTGAACAGCCTGAAAGGCTAAAGCTTGATGTTGATAGTAATTATGATTATCCAATTTTCTTCAATGGTTGAGAAATTGGCGTTGCAAATCAGTATCAAAATTAATTTTCCCAATTAACTTGGCAACCTTTAACGCTTGTAAAACTTCAATTGCAATGCCGCTTGCGCCATGCAAAACAATTTTAGCCCGACTGACTTGATTGATTTGGCGCAGTAAATTTCAATCAAGCACCGGTGCTTGATGATCAAGCCCATGATAATTTCCAACTGCAACCGCTAAAAAATCCACTCGGGTAGTTTCGGTAAAGTGTTGGACTTGTTGAGGATCAGTTTTTTGATACTGATCACGTTTTAAAATCCCCAATTCTGCTTCCACCCAAACATTTGCTTGATGAGCATCATGGACTAATTTTTTGGTCAACGCTAAATTTTGCCTAAAAGTCAGATGAGAACCATCAAACATGATTGCATTAAAGCCGGCGGCAAGCGCCCGGTAACAAAGTTTTAAAGTCCGTGCATGATCTAAATGCAAATAAACTTTTTGGTGAAGTGGAAACCGTTGTTTTCAACCACGAAAATAAGTTGCGATTGCCTCAATCCCACCTAATCTGCGGGCTTGTAAAGGAGTAAAAGCAACAAAAACAGGAAACGGAAAGGGGGGCATTTTGCCTAGTTGTTCCAATCACAAATAATTTTGAAAATTGAAATGAAAAATCATTAGAGCGGTTTTAATAAAATAATCAGTCTAATATTTTAACTCATTTGGAAATGAAAAAAGCAATTTTATCAAAGTCAAAAACGATGTTCTTCTTCAATGCGCAACGTTTTCATAAAAAGTTCTGAAATTTGTTCAAGCCGAAAAACCTTTTGCGATTTTTGGTTTAAAAACAGAATTGGCGGTTTACCAATGCTTTGGTAAGATCAAACTTTAAAAGTGAAATTAAGATAACGATACTTTTGTAAATCTTTTTGGTTTGCTTTCCGTAGAAAACGAAAGCGGCGCAATAAGACACGATTTTCTTTTTGATATGGTTGTAAAAAGTTGGTGAGAAAAAAAGTTAAAATTGGATCTTTGAGTTCCTCACTCACTGCTTTCATTCACTGAATGAGATTTAAATCAGTCCATTTTAAAAAGGCGGTGGCGGGAATAAGCGGAGTTGAAGCTCATAAATGAGCAAATGGTTTTAACTGGTTTTTTGCTAATCGACGCGCGGCAACTAAATCATTTAATCGGGCGAAAAACTTTTGAAAACAACCGGAAATTAAGAGATGATTATCACTTCAAAACTGATATTTATGCAAATAATAACGGGCCTGTAGATAATTTTCGACTGCTTTTAAAGCTTTAAATGGAAAATAAATTTGCTTGCGCTGGCGATCCAAAACAAGTCCTTCTAAAATCTTCTTTCAAGCAATTGGTTCCCGCAAAGGAGCATTAAGATAATAAGGATCATTTAAAAGATAATCTAACCGATCACAATCAAATTGTGAGGAAATTAAATTTTGGGCAAAATCGGTTGGTACTTTCCCGAGAATTAAATTGGTAATCCGCTTCAGATCTAACTTTGCTGCTTTCAAAATAGTAGCAATTGGCAAGGTCGGATCTAAAATTAAACTGATTCCCTGCTTTTCGTGTTTAAACGGAAAAAATAATTTTTCAAAATCATGCGAAAATGGCCCATGTCCTAAATCATGGAGCAAACCGGCCACAATTGTTTCTAACTTTACTTTCGCAGAGAGATGACGAAAGGAAGGGTTATGTTTAAATAAATAACTAATTAGATAGGCAACACCAATGGAATGGTTATAACGATTATGTTCCTTATGATGTTTTCAAATCCGCAAAGTTCCCAATTGTGCTAATGCTTTTAACCGTTTAAATAATGGCGTTTGAATTAAAGCCACCAAAACCGGATTAGTAAAACTAATTTCTCCATAAACACGATGGGTAAAGCGAATAATTGTTTTAGGCATGATCAATGATTTTTTTCAGACGATTTAAGGTTTTTTTAACTCCTAAAACAGCAAGCAGTTCATGAAAAGGCGGACCATAATCTTGTCCGGTGATTGCAATTCTTAAAGGATGGTAAAACAATTTCCCAAACAACTGGGTTTGGGCTTGAACCTTTTTGCATAGTAGTTTTAAATTAGCCGCATTTCAAACTTTATCGTTTGCCGCAAGTAATTCAGCGGCAAAAGCTTTAATTAAAGCGGCATTTGTTTTTAAAATTAATTGCTGTGGGGAAGAATATTTAAAACTGGAAACGATAAAAAGACGAACTAATTTTTTAATCTCGGATAAAACATTAACCTCTTTTTGAAATAAAGCAACAATTTGTTTCCAGGTTTCCAACGGATAATAATCGTTGTTAAGATAAGAAGTTAAAAATGGTTGACAGCGACTTCAAAATTCCGAAGCAGATAGGGTTTGAATATGTTTCTGATTCAATCAATATAATTTATTTAAATCAATAATTGATGGCGAACGATTAAACCCTTTCCCGTTGAAAACTTCAATTAATTCCCGATCGGTAAAAACTTCTTTTTTACCCGGTGGTGATCAGCCCATTAAGGCAAGAAAATTGCGCATTGCAACCGGTAAAACACCAATTTGCCGATAATATTCCAGATAATGTTCGGGCACAAAGTGACGCTTGGAAATTTTATGTTTTAAATCGGTTTGTAGAAGAGTGAAATGCGCAAAAGCCGGTGGTGTTCAAGCAAAAGCACGAAAAATTAAAAGTTGTTTGGCGGTGTTAGAAAGATGATCAACACCACGCATAACATGGGTAATTTTCATCAAATGATCATCAATAACAGCGGCAAAATTGTAGGTTGGAAAACCATCATTTTTAATGATGATAAAATCTTCGACCGCTTCGCTTTGAAAGACCATTTTCCCAAAGGTTAAATCACGAAAAACGATCTTTGTTTGCGCGGGAGAAAAAAAGCGAATACAATAAGGGCGTTGTTTGGTTAAAAAAGTATGCACCGCTTCTTTATTTAATTTATGACAACGACGATCATATAAATAAACTTTGGCACCCTGTTCGCATTGAATTTTTCGTTGAATTGCTAATTCTTTAGGAGTGCAAAAACAGTAATAAGCATGTTGTTTATGCAATAAAAAATCAGCATATTGCCGATAAAGATCCAAACGTTCACTTTGTAAATAAGGTCCATATTGACTGCTAGAAACATTGATTGTTTCGTCAATATGAATCCCTAATCAACGTAAATTATCTAATTGCTGAATAATGACATCTTTCAGATTGCGCTTTTGATCAGTATCTTCAAACCGAACTATCATTTGGCCGCGATAATGTTGCGTAAAAAGATGATTAAAAAGGGCGGTTCGGGCACTTCCCAGGTGTAAATGACCGGTTGGGGAGGGGGCAAAACGCGTTCTAATATTCGCTTTTAAAATCATGATTAAATCGTTTAGACAACGATTAAGTTTAGCATTTTAGCATAAAAATCAGCTAGTCTGAAAAAGAAAAACAGGGAAGAAAAAATTATTCTAATGTGACAAAACCAAGCAATCCAAGAAAGCGCGCTCTTTTAACAGCTAAAGCAATTTGCCGCTGATAAATCGCACGTGTTCCGGTAACAAAACGAGGTAAAATTTGCCCGGATTTTGACAAGAAACGTTTCAATAATTGCAGATCTTTATAATCAACGTAAGTAACCCGTTGCTTCGTTAAAAAACAACGGCGGCGCCTAACAAAACTTTTCCGACGGGAACGCGATGAACTGCTAGCATGGGAAGATTTAAATGGTTTTTTGGCATTCATAATTATTATTCTCAGTCAATTTCTCCTTCGCTTGCTTGATTATTTTGCTGAGATGATGTGGAATTAGATTGCGAAGGAGAAGAAGCGGCTTCATCATTGGCAGTCAGAGTTTCATCATGCGGTTCGACCGCTTGTTGAGAACGAGTGCTGGTTTTTTTACTTTCAAGAAAAACAACATTATTAGCACGCACCATTAAACTATTGATCTTGCTGGCGTTTTCACCGGTAATTAAACGACTTTTTAAAGCGCCTTCGACTAAAATAAGCGCACCTTTTTTCAGAAAACGCGCCATGTTTTCCGCATTGCGACCGGAAATGATGCAGTTGATATAGTGGGTCATTCGTGTTTTACTATAATAGTTATACTCGTTGACCGCAACGGTAAAAAGGCAAAATTTTTGCTCACTTTGTTGATTAGTTCTTAAAACTAAATCATTGACTAAACGTCCGCAGACAACAACATTACTGTACATTATTTTTCTCCTTGTCAATCACTTTCGACTCTTGGGTATTATCAATCAATTTGTTTAAAATATCAGTTCGCTTTCTTTGCAAACGCCGGAATCGTTCGACACGACCGGCCTTGGATTCAAATTTTTGTGTTCCAATGTAAAAAGGATGGCAATGCGAACAAACATCAACTTTAAAATCAGTTTTTAAAGTGGTGTAAATTTCAAAATGGGTCTCACAAGTAATGCAGTTAACCTTGACTAAATTTAACGGCAAATGCTTTGCTTTATGTTTAACGACTTTCATTGTTATGACCTTTAATTTATCATTAAAAATTTTATTTTAAGACAATAACCGCTCCTGCTTTTTCTAATTCAGTTTTAATTTCATTGGCAGAATCAGGTTTTTGATTCTCAATAACCGTTAATGGGAGTTTGTCAAGCATTTTCTTGGCATCCATTAGACCTTTTTTGGTAATACTACTTAAAGTTTTAATGACAGCAATTTTATTGTCACCAATTTCAGTCAAAATAACATTAACAACATCAGCTTTCTTTTCTTCGTTGCTACTATCACTACCTGTTCCGGTTGCAACTGCTTGTAAAGGCTGAATGTCAAATTTGGCTTGTAACCCTTCGACTAATTCATTTAATTCTAAAATGGTTAATTGCCCAATTTTAGTCATTAATTCCTTAACAACGGCACTCGTTGGTGGTTGGGGAGTTGGTTTGGTTGAATTTGAATCATTCATTATTGATGTTCCTCGCTTTTTTCTGTTTGATTGAGATTTTGTGATGATTGACTACGGCGTTGCTCGCTTCAACTTTTAAGGGTTGCATGAAGTTGATAAAGGGGAGTTTTTAACGTCATTAAAAGGCGTTGAAATAGCACTTTACGATCGGGAATTTGCCCCAAAAGCGTAATTTTAGTTTGGTCAAGTAATTTGCCATTTCAAACCCCGATTTTCCATGTTAAAGTTTTGAATTCTTTCTTAAATTGCTGGAGCAAAGCAAACAAAGGAAAAATCTCCCCTTGAGCTTTAATGACAAAATTAGGCCCCTGCAAATGATCATGGAAAGAAGCAAAGGAAGTTTTTAAGCATGCCAATTTTAAAAGATTATTTTTATAAATTTTTAGCACCCCGGCATGCGGACGTAATTTGTTTCGCATCACTTCGAACTGGCGAACATTAATTTTGGTGTATTGACCAAGTAAAAGAAAGGGATAATCAAGTAATTCGCTTTTAATTTGGGTGACAAAATTAGCTTTACGATGACTTTTTAACATTGGTTTGAAGTTTTTTTCAACAACCAGAAAGAAAACGAACAGGCACCTCAACAACTAATTAAGTCAATGACTGTTGTTTTCTATGGTCTTAAATCTTTCCTTATTATAGCAGATTTTTAAAGTTGTTTCAAATCCAGTTTGAAAGCTTTACTCATTGTGGCGTTCAAACTAATTTGTTTTAAATATTGTTTTTTGACAAAAGGCGGTTTAATCGTTTTAACTAATTGGTAAATTTGCTGAAAATTAGTTTGTAATTCATTCAGTGATTGCGATAGTTTGCCAATTTTAAACCGTAAATTACCGCCACTATCAACTTGATAAGCAAAATAACCACGGCGAATTTTGGCAATGATCGCTTGCAAATCATTGGTAATTAAACCATTTTTAGGTGATGGCATTAATTTGCGTGGTCCAAGTAGTCGTCCCAATTTAGTCAACTCGGGCATAATATCAGGTGTTGCAACTAAAACATCAAAATTAAGTTTGCCGGTTTTTGCTAAATCAATTAAAAAAGCTTCTTGTCCGGTCAGATCAACTCCTAATTGTTTGGCAAGGGCAATTTGCTCAGCACTTTTGCTAACAACACAAATCCGTTTTTGGTTAGCAAATGGTTTGGCAAGTTGATAATTGCCTTTCAAATTATGTTCGGCACGTTTTGCATTAATGTTTAAATGAAAAACAACGTCCACGGTGCTATCAAATTTAACTTTATGATGCTGTTTTAACGCCGTTAAAACGGCTTCCAAACGCTGCGGATTTGTTTTTCCTAATGCTTGAAGAAAAGTAGTTTGGTTTTTAGTTGGTTTTTTCATTTTGAACCTCATTAGTTTGTTGATCAGAAGGGGCTAAACTCACCCCCATTTGTTTCATTGTTCCTAGGACACTTTTTTTGGCTGCTTCAAGTGAAGTAGTATTTAGGTCAATCAGTTTATACTCAGCAATTTTGTGAAAATCAGCTTGACTAATGGTGGCAACTGGTTTTCCGGGAGTGATTTGGGAAGCACCTTTTTCGAGGTTAGCCGCTTTTTTAATTAACTCGGCGGTGGGAGTTGTTTTTAATTTAAAAATGAAACTTTTATCGGTAAAAATAGTAATTTCAACCGGGACTGTTTCACCAGCCCGTGCTTGAGTTTGCGAGTTAAATTGGGTACAAAACTGCATAATGTTAATCCCTAATGAAGCAAGTGCAGGTCCTGGTTTGGCTTGGGCACCAGGAAATTGTAATTTTGCAATTCGTTTAATACTTTTCATTTTTGTTCCTTTTACTTTTATTCCGTGACTTTTTTACAATCGGCAAAGTTAACTTCAATTTGAGTTAAACGACCAAAAAATTCGGTGGCAATTGTTAAAATCCCGGTGTTATAGTCGATTTTAATTACTTCCCCTTCATACTTGGCAAAAATTCCTTGCATGACCAAAAGATAATCACCCAGTTTAAAACCAATATCAGAGGCTGAATACTTACCACGTTTAAGGGTTGGTTGGGTCTGTTGATTAATTAAATTGGCGATGGTCTGGGGCGAAAATGGCATTGGCTCAGATAAAGTTCGCATCGAATAATTTTTAAATCCTTTAACATATGGAACATTTGTAATTCATTTTCGCACTGCTGGGTCAATTTCACCACGATGTGTTGCTAATCTAACAAAAACTACTCCCGGTGATAAATTAATTTTGCGGGCGGATTTTTTTGGTTTACTATTATCAATAATAATCCGTGCATCTTGGCACATTTGCGGATGTTGTTGCAAATAATCTAGGACTGTTCAGTCTTTAAATTGTTGACATTTGATTGCATATCAAACATATGTTGGTTGGGGTGCAGAATTGGAAGTTAGCATTGTTTTTAAATAATTTTAATTTTTTTCAACACAAGAAGCAAAAGTTTTTCATACCCAAAAAGGAAAGCACCTAATCCCAATAAAAGGATTAATAATGTTAGAAAAAGTGGTAACATTCGAAGTGGTTTTGCTCAACGCGTTCTTCGAATTTCAAAGTTACAACTGATAATTCAAGTTTTCAGATTTAGTATCAGTTGTCAAAAATAGCGTTTCAAAACCAAATCTTTCCTCAAAATGAGCGGGAAGAACTTAAACTTGTAAGTGATTGTTCTTTCTAAATATTATAATATTTTTTTAATTTTTTTTTCGTCCGTTCTCAACCATTAGCAATTTGGCGAGCAGAATAAGCAAGATCAGAAGCAATTTCCAGATTTTGATAACCGGAAAAGCGAAATCGGAAAATTTGCTGTTCTAAAAACGATAATTTTATTTTCTTTGGAATCAATAAATGGTGCGGTTGATTTGGGGCGCGATCCGGAGCAAGCGAGACGGCGGGAAGGGAAAAGGCTAGTTTGTCAAGATCAAAAGACGGCAGTTTTTTGGCTAATGCTTGTTTACTTCTTAGCAGATCTTGCAACTTTCATTTTCAACGGCGTAAGCAAAAATTAATAAAAAAGGTTTGAGTTGGCAAGCGAAAAGTTAAAAGAGATTCATAGAAGATTTCATAAATCCAAAGATGGTAAAAGCGCCGGTTGCCTGATGTAAACAAATAACTATCGAGATATCGTTCGGTGACAATATAAAACAACCGTTCATAATAAAGGAACAAATGTTTGAAAGCTCAAGCAGACTGGTATTTTTGAACTAAATAAATCAAATAATTAATTTCTTCAACGCTTTTGCTGATTACGAATGGCATATAAACTGATTCCGGTAGCAACACTAACATTTAGTGAAGCAATTGGTTTTTGCATTGGTAAAACAAGGTTAAAATCAGCCAAGCAATTTAATTGATGACTGACCCCTTTCTCCTCGTTGCCGATGATAAGTGCCAATTGAACATTTTCTAAATTGGCTGGCAGAGGTGGTAATGAACTGGCTTTTAAAGTCGTAGTAATGATTCAAAAATTAGTTGCTTGGAGTTGTTTAATAATGTGCGCTAAATTAGGAACAATGAGAATCGGAATGCAAAAGCAAGCACCGGTGGAAGTTTTAGCAACCAGCGGATTTAAACTGATTTGACGCCGCTTTGGAAGAATAATGGCGGCCACATTGTAAGCAACGGCACTACGAATAATCGCACCTAAATTATAACTATCTTCTAGATGATCAAGAATCAGAATCAGTTTATTGGGAAACGAAGATGTTTGAATTTGCGTTCATCATTGTTTTCAATCATTAATTGGTCAGTTTTTAATTTGAACGACAATGCCCTGGTGGTTTACAGCATTAAAATGGGTGGTGAAAAAAGTTTTGGAACAGATTTGATAGGGAAGTTGTAAAGTTTGGGCCGTGCTAATTCAAGCAGAATTTGGTAAGCAAAACAATTTGGTGACTAAATCGGCGCGGGTCGCTAAAAGGAGTTTAACCGTTTGTTTACCAAAAACTAATTTTTGCTGATTTAATTTCATAATTTCGCCGCTTGGAGTTGCTTTCGATATTGATCAGCGAGACGATAATTTTGCTGGTTGGTGGCAATCTTTCACCGGGCTAAAATGGTTTTTTGGGCATTAGTTCAGTTGGGAAGGGGAACATTAAATCCAAGGGCAAGTAAGCCAAAGCGAAGATAAGCAGCATATTTAAAGGTCTTTAACAGATGAAGGCGCTGGTAAAAAGTGTTGATTTTTTTCTCTCAGGTAAAAAAAAGCGGTCACAGTTTGTCCACCCCCAAATTATTTGCCAATAAACGTTCTAGTTTGGTTTTAATTGTTTGGGGAATGACCAGTTGAGTTCATTGCAAATGGTGATGTAAATGAGCATAACGTTGAATCTGAATAAACAAACTGGTTCAACGTTGATAAATTTTTTGCAATTCAGTCATCTTGGCAAAACTAAACTTTATATCCTTAAAATAAGGCTGACTGAAAAAAAACAGGCGGAAAACATTATGATCATATTGTTTTAAAAGCTTTGCCATGTTCAATTGTTCACTCTTTGATTGCGTGGAACGACTAATTTTGCCGGCTTGACTGGTAATCAAACCATTATGAAGCCAAAAATGGGCTAATTGCTGGCGGTGCAGGGCCTGAAATTGTGCTTCTTCATTTTCATGATGAGGAAAAAGCAAATCACGTCCTCCACCATGAATGGTAACTGGTTGATGCTTGTTGTATTTATTAATTAAAGCAACACATTCAGTATGTCAACCAGGACGACCTGCTGCTCACGGACTTTTTCAAGTTTTACCGGTCTGGGTAAACTTTCAAAGGGCAAAATCACGCCTATTCTTCTTATCCAATCAAAATTGATTTCGTTGCATTAAGGGAAGTGTGGTCGTTTGAAAACGAGCATATTTGGGTAAGCGATTAATTTCAAAATAAAGTCCCGATTGGGTTTGATAGGTAAAACCAGTTTTTTCCAATCCCTGAATAAAGTCAATAATTGCCGGAATATTTTGACTAACAAAAAGCTGATCAGGATTTAAAAGTTGGCACGTTTTTAAAAGCGCTTGATATTCACGAAAATATTTGCTGGTTAAAGTTGTTTCGCTGAGCTTAGATTTGTTGGCTGCCTGAATAATTTTGTCATCAATATCGGTAATATTTTGTCAATAAATTGTTGGCTGCCGTTGCCGACGGAAAAAGCGCACCAAAACATCAAATAAAAAAACATTGCGGAAGTTGCCAATGTGAAGCGGTCCATAAACAGTTGGACCACATAAATAGATCGTAACCACTCGGCGAGAAGAGATCTTAAAGCGAAATGTGGTTTTGAGAAAAGGATTTTTAAAGGATAAAGTATAAGGCATGTTATTTAATGGGTAAATTTTAAATTCGGTTTATAACTAATCATAATTCGATAGACGCTTAAAATGATGACGGAGTTAATAAAAATTTTGACGGGGGCAATCGAGGCGGCGGAAATAAAAAGCATACGATAATTATTGGTGGTTTCGCCAAAAACAGTGCTGTTAGCTTTGGTAGCAATTGAAACAGAAATTAGATATTCAGCAAAAACTGTCAGACATAAAACGCCAATAATCGAAGAACGCTCTTCAACAATGGTTTTAAAGAAAAAGTTTCTTTTTGTTTTGGTAAAAAAAACAATTGAAACCATAATCAATAAAAAGAGGAAAATCATCATATTAATTCAAAACAGAAAAGTGTTAAAATCAATCGCGGTTTCAAACAAATATTTAGCTTTAAATTTTTGCATTCAGGCATGAAAATTAAATTGACTATATTGATGATCATTTAAATTGGAAACAAAAAATCAAATTGTAAAGCAGATGAAAAAAATAATGCCAAGATAAAGAGCAATTATCGCCCAAAAATCCGTTAAATAATTTTGGCGGAAAACTTTAATTAAACCAGCAAAAAAACCAAATGCCATCAAAACCAGCAAATAGTTATAGTGAAAATAAGTTGGAATAAATAAAATCACCGTTAATTCAGTTACAAGCGCGCTAATCAAACCAACAATTGGCCCAAAAATAAAACCGGAAATTTTGACTAAAACGCCTTCAAACGCAACGCGCACCGCCGGGATCAGCGTGATGTTATTAATTCGGGAAAAAAAAATTAGAATTGCGGTAGCAATCGCGGAAAAAAGCGAAATGGTGACAATATTATGAATTTGTTTTTTTAATGATAAGTTCTGGAAAAGGCGGTGTTTTTGGCGCATGAAGTAAATAAAATAAAGCAATCCCAATAAAAGGATTACCCCGAGGGCGGCAAAATAATAATAGTCGAGAAAAAAGGGGACTTGTAATTGTTGCATTTAGCGCAAATTCCAATCAATTGGAGAAAGATTATTTTGTTTTAAAAATTGATTTGTCTGCCAAAAATGGCGGGCGGTTAAAAAGCCACGATGGGCACTTAGAGGAGAAGGATGGGAGGTTGTTAAAATTAAATGATGCTGATTTGTAAGCAGAGTTTGAAATTGTTGAGCAGCATTACCTCAGAGCAAAAAAACAATTTTTTGCTCCAGTTGATTTAACATTTTGAATAAATTGGTGGTAAAAGTTGTTCAGTTTCAAGTAGTATGGCTAAAAGGTTGAAACGGAGCAACGGTTAAACAACTATTTAAAAGTAAAACACCTTGTTGTGCTCAAAGACTTAAATCACCATGATTTAAGGTTAAGTCTTTAAAATCATGTTTTAATGCCTGAAAAATGTTTTGCAGTGATTTTGGCAAAGCTTGATTCCGATTAACACTAAATGCTAAACCATTTGCTTGAAGCGGATTAGGATAGGGATCTTGCCCGAGAATAACAACTTTCACTTTTGCTAATGGTGTGAGTGTTAACGCACGAAAGACTGCTTTTTTATCCAAAGGTAGACAATTATGATCATCATAAGCTTGTTTTAATTTGGCTTGCAAAACCGAAAAATATGGTTTCGTTTTCTCGATCGTTAGTCAAGTTTTTCAATCCATTTTAAATTTGAACTAAATCCACCGCAAATTGATCCAAAGTTAAATTATCCACTGATTTATCGGCGGAATTAAGGAAGGAAAATTGGTTAGCAAACCGAAGAACAGGTTTTTTTGGATCCACGGCGGGAAAAGTAAAACGTACTTTTGAAAGGACAATCCGAATTTTTCATTTACTAGCGTAAAAGAAATGAAATTCGACTGCCACATCTTTAATCGTTTCTGAATTTTTAGCGGTTAGAGTTAATTCAACCGGATATTCGATTTTAGAAGCAGAATCTTTGATAATTTTTTGGGTAACAAAATAGATGGGGTTAAAACGATTGTTGGTTTTAGCAAAAAAAAGCGGACGAAATTTTGGCAAAAACGGGTTTTTTGTGGCTTTTAATTTTTGAATTAGTAATGGTGGTTTACTTTGATATTGACCTTGATTAAACAACTGATTACTAACTTTTTCAACTAATTGTTTGGTTAAAAATGGCGCTGCAATTGTTTTAGCGACTTTTTGATTAACATCTAAACTAACAACTTGGACTGTGATTTGATCACCTTTTACAGGTTGGCAGGCGCAAGCGGCAAGAAAAAGACTAGCGAAAACAAACAAGAAGGCGAAAAACGGGAG
This sequence comes from Mycoplasmatales bacterium, assembly GCA_965196725.1. Classification (GTDB taxonomy): domain Bacteria; phylum Bacillota_I; class Bacilli_A; order Mycoplasmatales; family MT37. The sequence goes on along the minus strand of OZ239770.1, from coordinate 109,910 downwards.
TAAAATCAGACGTTGAATTTTAGTTTGATGAAACATTAGGAATTTAATTTTCGGAATAATCCATAAAAGTTGTTTTGTAGGGAATAAACAAAACTTCTACACTTCCGATGGGACCATTGCGATGCTTAGCAATGATAATTTCTGCTTTTTGTGGTCGTTTATGATTATACTCCGTTTTGCCGGAATTTGAGAGATCATCTTTCAAATAGTATTCATCACGATACAAAAAAAGGACTAAATCGGCATCTTGTTCAATGCTTCCTGAATCACGCAAATCAGCAAGAAGCGGACGTTTATTTTCGCGTTTTTCCACATTCCGTGATAATTGTGATAAGCAAATAATCGGAATTTTAAATTCCAAGGCCATTTCTTTTAAAGTTCGCGTTCAAAAAGCAATTTCTAAATTACGGTTTTCAAATTTTTTCTGCCCCACTGTTTTTAAAAGTTGTAAATAATCAATGACAATTAAACGCAGTTTGCGTTTTTGAATTCATTTTCGCAGTTTGGCTTGAATTTGAAAAATATCAGTTGTATTATTGGTATCAATAAAAATGTTGCTTAACCTTAAATTAGCAATCAAACCTTCCACGCGTTGAATTTCCGCTTCATCATGAAGAAAATGGGGTGATAAATCAAGATAACTTTTAAAAATACGTTGACTTAATTGTTGGTTAGACATTTCGAGCGAAAAGAAAATGATATCACCGCGGTCGGCATCGCTGGTGTTTTTATTGAAGAAAAAATCGTTAAAAATTAAATTCAATGATAAAGCGGTTTTTCCCATTGAAGGACGGCCGGCTAAAATAATCAATTGCCCTGGTCGGAAGCCCCCAAGTTTTTCATCCAAATTAGCAAACCCGGTGGAAAAATAATCATCTTCGGCATGTTTTTGTTGTTGTGAATGTTCAAAAGTTGTTTGTAATAACTTCGAAACCGCCACAAACGCATTTGTCGTTCGTTGATAATTATGATCAAGATCGTTTAACTTCAAATATAAGCTTTTCAAAACCTTGCTGGGATTATTTCCTTGTTTTAACAAATTTGTTTGTTGATCAAGCAACAATTGAAGATCGCGATGAATTGCTTTTTGCGTGATTAAGTAAAAATATTGTTCTAAAAAAAGATCGCTACTATAAAGTTTAACCAGATTAACTAAATATTCCTTCCCCCCACATTTTTTCACTTGATCTTTATTGTGAAGAGTAGTAAAGAACAGATCAAGATCAAATTGATTATTTGTTTGATAAAACAATTCATTTAAATTAACAAAAAGAGCACGATGAACCGGGTTGCTAAAATCAGTTGGTTTTAAATAAGGAATTTTACTGGCACGTGCTTCAGAAGAATGAATGAAAATAGCAAGAATTGATTTTTCAGCTTCAAAATTAATCATTGAACCAAGTCCTTACTATTTTTGATCAGCGACCAACTGCGTGAGTTTTTGGGTTGCTAAGCCTAATTTCATATCAATATCATCAATTTTAGCTGCTGCCCGACGGGAATCGCCACCACCACCGAAGTGCTTACAGATAATTTCAACATTGTAAGGCGCCTGAGAACGACCAGAAAGATAAATAATGCCGTTTTGATCATGGCCGATCGCAAAAACCATGGCAACTTTATTGTTGGCTAAATATTTTTCGGCTAAATTAGCAACAATTTCCGCATTGACCAAAAAATCATTGTTAAATTCAAGAACGACTTTATTTTTATCAATTTGTTTAGTTTGAAATTCATTCGAATATAAATCAATGGCGCGGGATGAAACAGTTTTAAAGTGATTAATTTCGTTAATCATCTCTTCCATGTTAATCCCGTTTTTAATAATGAAATTAACAACTTCAAGGGTATATTTGCCAATTTGAACTTGTAAATTATTGGTGTCGATTAAAATTCCAAACAATAAAAGGCGTAAAACATCGGGATCATGATTAAATTGATATGGTTTCGAACGGGAAATATTTGCTTGAATCATCAAACTTAAAATGATTTCCGAGGTTGAAGAAAAGGTGCTACTAATTAATTGCATAATCGGATCACCTTTAAAACAGTTGACATGATGATCAATGAAAATTTTATCCATGTTGGTGATTTTTTGATCGGGAAAATCAATAAAATCAGGATTATTCGTATCAACGACAATTAAAAGCGTTTTCTTTGCTTTGGCTCGGGCAAAAAGCTTGGCGGTGCTTAAATTAATGTACTTTTCAAAAACTTCCGTGCTAATTTTTTCCTTAACAAAAGCAAGGGTTTTATCGGCAATTTTGTTGATCGTAAAATGAATGTTTTTTTTAGCACCCAAGCGTTTTTTTAGAAAATAATTCAAGGCAACACCGGCACCAATGACATCAAAATCAGCTTGTTTATGACCAACAATAATGATATTTTCGTATTTTTTGACAAGCGGGATAAATTTGGTTAAAAAGTTTTTAATATTTGAAGTATCAACCTTGGGAAGATCACGCTGTTTTCCGTAAACTGTAAAAGCACTATTAGCATCAGTTAAAATCACTTGATCACCACCACGAACCTGAGCCATCCGACGAGCCAAAAGGGTCTTTTGATACAATTCAACCAAACTAGCACGATGAAATTCTAAGTTATTGCGATTTTTAAAAACGGTTTGAAACCCAAGGTAGCAACCAACCGAAAAAGTAATTAAAATTTTATATTTTTCCTTAATTTTACTCTCAATTTTGTTCAAAAAATCAAAGTTTTTCGTGCGGAAAAAAGCTAATTGTTTGCTTTTCATAATCAACATTCATTCATATGGATTAGAATTAAAAATTAAAATATCATACTGGTTTAATTCCTCATAAAGTTCAATCCGAATTTGCATCAAAATTTGCGTTTCCAAGCGCTCAAAGTCACCTTCTTGCAAATTAGAACTAATCTTATCAAGAGTAATAACCAAAAAAACTGGTTTCGTTTGTAAAAACATTTGCGAAACTTTAAATTCTTCTGTTTTGGCATGGAGAAGAAATAAATCTTTTTCAATTAATCTAAGCTGGTATTCATTTTTTGCATCCGCGGTGGTTTGAATAAAATTAATTGCTTCCCCAATCCGGAACTTTTCAATGTTTTTAGCCAGGCGGTTTAAATTGAAATAATAAACTGTTTTAGTATTTAAAACTTTCTGGAGAAATGATCAGTTGTTCGCTCAAATGATTTTATTTAAGCGGTTACGGGTAATTAAGCAACTTTGACTAGCATTTAAAATGCTGTTTAAAAACTTAAATTTAATTTGGGAGCGTGGTTCACGGTAACGAGTTCAACGTTCCCAAAGAAAGAAACCAAAGCAATTTAAAAAAGTTACTAATGACAAAGTCGATAAACTAATCACGGCAATGTGAAATTGTCTGTTATTAAAATTAATTGCCGGTTGTTTCCATAAAACAAGCAAAATAATTAAAGTAAGGCAAGAAAAACCAAACAACAGAATAAATAAATAGTAAATCTTATTAAACCGCGGATACATCATCAGGAAGTTTCTATCTTACCTCATTTTTATGCGGTTCGGATGATGGTTTTTGGTTGGTTTTAAAGATCTCCAGATCAAAAAACTTTTTCTCAGGATATTTCTTCTTTTGCGCAATTGCTTCGGCCGGTAAAGCTTTATTTTGATGAATATATTCAATTTGTGAAGCATTAATTGTTTCTAAAATTAAAAGAGCTTCGGCCAGCAAGAAGAGTAAAGTTTTATTTTGATTAATTAATTTTTTTGCCTTGACTAAACAATCAGCTAAGAAAAGATCAATTTCCTTATCAATTGCGGTTTTTTTGGTTTCTGATAAAGGCGAATTAATCCCCAACATTAAATTATTTTGACTATTGGTAAAGCGAACTCCTAAAGCGGACATTCCAAACTCTTTAATCATCCGTTCGACAATATGAGTTGCTTTTGTAAAATCATCATACGCTCCGGTTGTAATGTGTTGATGACCTAAAATCGTTTCTTCCGCTCCGCGACCACCAAGCAAACCAATCACCTGGTGCGTTAAAGTTTCTTTTGAATACATCGTGGTTTCATCTTTGGGAGTGGTAATTGTATAACCACCCGCGGAACCACGCGGAATAATTGTGACTTTTTGCACTTTGGAAGCATCAGCCAAAAGCAGACCAATTAACGCGTGCCCTGATTCATGTAAAGCAACAATCGTGCGCGTTTTTTGGTTAATAACACGTGAAGTTTTAGCAGGTCCACCAATCACACGATCAATTCCTTCATCAATATCTTCCGCTTCAATAACGGTATGGTTTTTCCGCACTGCTTGTAAAGCGGCTTCATTCAATGAGTTTTCCAATTCCGCACCGGAAAAACCAGGTGTCCGAGTGGCAACTTCTTCAAAATCAATTTTTTGGCTAATTTTTTTGTTGCGAGAATGAATACGTAAAATTTCGGCGCGTTCTTTAACGTCGGGAAGATTAATTTGAATTTTGCGATCAAAGCGACCGGAACGAAGAAGCGCAGAATCTAAAACTTCAATTCGATTGGTAGCAGCAATCACAATGACACCCGCTGTTGTTTCAAAACCGTCTAATTCAGACAAAAATTGGTTTAAGGATTGACTTTGCACACTGCTAAAAGTGTTTTGCCGTTTTGAACCTAAAGAATCAATTTCATCGATAAAAATAATACATGGAGCATTTTTTTTCGCCTTCGCAAAAAGATCACGAATCCGACTTGCTCCCAAACCAACAAACATGCCTTCAAAAGAAGAACCAGCAGCGGAAAAAAACGGAACTCCTGATTCACCGGAAACGGCTTTGGCTAAAAGAGTTTTTCCGGTTCCTGGTGGACCGTATAATAATAAACCTTTCGGAATTCGAGCACCAACATCAAGATACCGGTTGGGGTGTTTTAAAAATTCGACAATTTCTAAAAGCTCGTTTTTTTCTTCTTTAATGCCGGCCACGTCAGCAAACATAACATCGCTTTTACTTAACTTAGCGGTTGCATATTTATCATCAATATTTAGACCGGACTGCATCCGATAGAAGAAGAAATAAAAAATTCAAATTAAGGGAAGAAGGAAAAGTAATTGGGAGCCAATTCGGGTAAAAACAGAAAAAACTGTGATGGGATAGGAATTAACAGTAAAAATTTTCTTTTTGGTAGCGGAGTTTTTAATACTTTTACGAAATTCTTCAATGTTATTGACATAAACAGATTGCCGGGTCGTCCATTCTCTACTTCCATTGACTTGTTTAATCGTGTACTCCATTTGCACAGTTCCGGTGGAAGCTGAAAATCGATTGGGATTATACAAAGTAATTTTTTTCAGATTGTTATAACGATAATTCTTATTGCCCGAATAAGTTGCCTGGGTTTCAATCTTGGTAATAATTTCTAATGCCTGGGTTTCAGAAATCGAACCAGAAGACATGTTACTGACATATTGATAAATTAAAATTCCCAAAAAAAGGGCAATTAGAATTCCAACAACAATAGAAAAGACACTGACTCTTTTCCGGGGACGAACTGGTTTGTTATTTTTCGTAAAACGGTTGTTCATTTTGACTATTATAATACATTATTTTGGTTTTAATTGAACTGGAAAGATTGCTTTGCTTTGTTTTCATGAAAAATTCGAACTTGCGAAACAAATAAAATTCAAGTTGTTTTAGCATCAAGGGAAAAATTATATTTCTGTTCGGCTCATAAGTTATTAATCAATAATTTCCAACCAGAATGAAATAGGTTACTTTCAAATTGATCAGAAAATGACCTTGTTCGCAAACGGGTTTGAAAGGCAATTAGTAAAGTTTGAAACCAGGGTCAAAAAGCGCTAATTTGGGTTTCGTCATATAAAGAAAAAAATGATTTTCATAACGCTTTTTGGTTCAAAAGGTGGAAAAAACGGGTAATATGAATATCAATTTGATGAAAAGGGGTGGTTGAAACTGGTTTAATTTGAAACAATTGACAACGAGAAATAATTGTTTGGGGTAAAGAATGTGTTTTGGTGGTTTGTAAAATTCCCACTAAATGGGTCTTATGATCTTCCAGTAACTTTAGCAAGCGATTATAAAAAAGATAGGAATATTTTTCTAATTCAGGAAGATAAAAAAAAACATAATTGGTGGTTTTTTTGGCAAGGTTGGTTCAAAAGAATAATTCGGATAATTGTTGTTTTTGTTTTTCAAAATCAGCATGATAACGAAAAACAAAGCAATCATTTTGAAGCGATGAATCAGTGGTTAGACTGATTAACAATTGGTTTCCGAGGTCAATTTGATTCGTTTTTAACAATAAATTATGCGGCAGTTGCTGGTTGGATTTTAAGCTTTTTAGATACCTTTTTAGCTTTTCAAATTGTCATTCCATGTGCTGTAATTTTTTTGAAAGATTTGTCAAATTCGTTGAAAATTGCTGGCAAATTTATTTCCGCCAATTGTCACAATCGGATGGTTTTGGGTTTGATAATGAGCAAAAATTTTTTCGTATTGTTTTTTCAATTGAGGAAGGTTTTGTTTCAAACGCAAATGATTTTTCTGATCACTCAAACGAGAGCGTAAAGTTTGGACGGAAGGATTAAGAAAGAAAACTAAATCAGGAATTGGGAAAAGATCTAATAAACGATGAATTTTTTCCAAACTTTCAAAATCTTTTTGTAAGGAAAAACTTTGGTAAACAAAACTAGAATAATAAAAGCGATCACAAACAACAATTGTGCCCGCATTCAGAGCAGGGAAAAGAACCTTTGTAAAATGTAAATGGCGATCAAGGAGAAAATAATAAAAATCAGTTTGATCAGATTGATGAAGATCTAAAAAACGTTTGAAAGAGATGCTAATTTCCTTATTATATGGTTGCCGAGTTAATAAAACTTTTTGGTTGGGATAAAATTTTTGAATTTTTTTCGTTAACTTTTTGGTCAGCGATGTTTTGCCGCTGTTATCAAATCCTTCAAAAACAATCAGCATTCCTTTTTTCATCGTGACAAAAGTTCCCTTTTGTTTATTCTAACATGGAGTATTGGTTGAAACTAGGTGGGAGGTTCGTTGAACAATGATAATTAAGCCATGTGAAATTGTTACACAAAACTTCATACCTTAGCAGGCATACTTAACTAGTTATTAATTAGGGTTTTTTTGACAATTTTTAACTGTCTGTTGCTAATATCATCTCTTAAAAAAATTCGACTGCCCGCACTTCATTCAACAGCAGTTCCAGTTATTTCAAGTGTGCTCATAGTTCCTACTTCGCCAATTTCAATAGCAGCCAATGTAATGCCATCATCAGCAAAACCGCCTGGATAAGCTAATGCCATATCAGTGCTAATAGTATTCATATCATGTCCTAGCTGATGAATTCATCCAACTGCTGAAATATAAATTCGGGCATTTTCAAAACTAATTTTTCCGCTAAATTCAAAATATTTAGAAGCAAAAAGATTTACCATTAAATGAGACGAGTTTGTTTTTGATTGACTTGTAAACTTATGAATTTCATTTCTAGAACCATAGTCATTGGAAAATATTGCATCAGTTGTAGCGAACTCAGTGTTGTTTTTATCTTTTAAAACAAATTTAATACCTGCTCATTTTCCTAAAATGTTAGTATGACCATGGATTTTAAAGTGAATAATATCACCTTTATAGAATTTTTTAGTTTCCGCATTAGGCAGCGTGTTGCTTTCTCCGTAACCGATTTCAGCTTCCTGATCTCAACCATAATAAGCATTGGGTTCAAATTTATTGGTATACCATTTAGGTTTAATTGTATTTTTATATCACACATTGTGAGCGCCCACAATTTCCATTTTAGAATCTCCGTTTACTGCTAGAGTAGGACCTAAAAGACGATACTGAATTCCCTGAGTTGCTAATAAGGCAGCATGAGTTGTATACGAACGTTCTTTACGCGATAAAACATTTTGTTGGGCAGCGTCAATGTTTTTAAAAATTAAACTATTTTCTAAATAGTTTTTGTTGATTGGATCGTAATAAAAATCTGCTTGATTAAGTAAGATTTTCAATTGTTCAAAATTAATTGATTGAACTTTAAATGTTGACGTTGAATTTTTGATTGCAATTGCAATTGTTACTATTCCGTATTTATTTGTGGAATCATCAAGTTGCATGCCATAAAAAGTATTCTCAATTTCGCTTGCAGTTTTGATTTCGTTTGCTGCACGAACAAGAAAGGTTTTACTGTTATGAATAATTTTATAAACTTTACCAGTACTAAACAAACCATCAAGTCCTGACAATTCATTGCTTGTTCAATCGCCAATTGTTTTACCGTTAATAATAGGAGTGTCTAAATTAACCTCAATATATTCAATCTTTTTATTTAGTTCGGTATCGGTGTAGGTTTTGTCGGCTTTGGGAGTAAGTTTGGCATCAACTTCGGTTTTGGTGTAAGAGGTTGTTTTATCGGCTTTCTTTGCTAATTCGGTGTCGGTGTAGGTTTGGTCAGCTTTTTTGGCTAATTCGGTGTCAGTGTAAGTTTTGGAAGCTTTAGCATTAACTTCTGTTTTTGTTGCCAAACGCGGTGTTAAAGAAGATTTTAATTCTAGGGCAACTGCCGCAGGTTCGAAGAGATCAGTTTTGTCGGCCTTCTTTGCTAGTTCAGTGTTGGTGTAGGTTTGATCGGTCTTAAGCGCCAGCGCAAAATCAGTATAGGTTTTGTCGGCTTTGGGAGTAAGTTTGCTATCCACATCAGTTTTTGAATAATAATTTTGAAATTCAACAATTGGCATTTTGGTGGCAATGAAATTAACTTTATCTTGTGATGTGCCGTTAACAAATGTATCTCTAACTGTTAATTTATAAAAACCGTCGGCTTTGGTGCCGCTGTAATCAAAAAGTTCACCAAGATAAACTTCATCACCAGCATGCTTTACAATTAGTGTTCCAATAAAAAGTTTTGTTTCTAATTCGGTGGGTGTAAAAGTCCCGGCAAAATTAAAATAAACCTTGGTATTTATTTTGATTGCCGAAATATCAGAAAAAAGCGTGAAATTTGAAATATTTTTTTTAATTACTGTTCGTGCTTCTTGAAACTTTGTATCAAGATCGGTCTTTGTATACACTGAAGATTTATCGGCTTTCTTTGCTAATTCGGTGTCGGTGTAGGTCTTGTCGGCTTTGGGAGCAAGTTTGCTATCAACTTCGGGTTTGGTGTAGTAGTTATCAAATGTGCTTCTTAATGCTTCCGCAATATCTGTTTGAAATTGGGAATCAGTTTTTAATTGGGTAATAACCGCTTTGGTTTCCGCGGTTAAATTGGTTTTTTGCAGATACGAATTTAGCAGGGTGTTAACCGCAGTTTTGGTGTAGAAATTACTATCAATGTTGGTTTTAGAATAATATTTGGTAAATTCAGCGGTTAATGCTTCGGCCAAATTGGTTTGAAAAGTGCTATCAGTTTTTAAACTTTGCACTGCTGTTTTTAACTCGGTGTTAAAAGCGCTTTTTTGCAAATAATCAGCAAATTTGGTTGTTAATGCATCGGCAAGATGTTGTTGAAATGCGGCATCAGTTTTTAGGGAGGAATGGGCATCTTTAATTTGATTATTCAGATCAGCCAGATTTAATTTTTTGGCTAATTCGTCGTCCAGATGTTTCTTAGTAATAAAATCATCGGGGGCAATTGTTTGTAAATTGCTCGATGTTGCTTCATCGGAACGGGTTGCAAAATAACCTCCTAAACTTCCCGCAATGATGAGGGTTGAAATCAGAAAAACGGTGGAAAAAGTTACCAGTTTATTGCGTTTTGACTTTTCTAACCATTTTTTAAAAAGAGAGGTTTTGCCTTTCATAATACTCTTCTCCTTGTTTTCGGTTTTTTAAAAAACAAATGACGGGGGATGTCAAAAAATACCACATGAACTAGCATTTTGGGTTGAGAAAAAAGCAATCACCAGATTGCTGCCATGATTATATCATCAAGCTTAAATATTTCTATTTTTGATATTTTAACGAGAACTAAAAAGTTTGATTAATTCCATTTACATTAGAAAAAACAACCACATGCGCTTGATTTTAATCACATTTTTCGGTTAGAAAAGTTGGTTTAAACTGTTTTGTTGTTACTTAAAATTAAGCAGTGAAAAATTAAAATTCTACTCCTGGTGTAACAGCAGCTAATTGTTTGTTAAAAGGACTTTCCTTCAAAATAATTCTACTTCCAACATCAAATTTATGAGAAGAACCACTGCTTGTAGGAGCTCCTGTCGCCCACGCCGTTTCTGAAATTTCAATTCCAGAGAATTCAATTCCAACATTATCATCGTAATTTGTAGGATATTCTAATGTTGCTTGCGCCATTGTATGGTTAATATCAGTTTCGTTATCGACACCACCATTTGCCATTCTAATGTAAATATTATCTTCAAAAAGAATGACAAATGTACCTTCGAGATATTTGTATTTGAGTGGATTAAATTGTGCTACAGCGACAGTATTACAATCACTTTTTGTTGTATTACGTGCTCATTCGCTATCAATTCCTGAAGAACCCTGCCAACGGTTTCACCATTTAGCATCTGTAATTTTCAAATTAACGCCATTATATTTAAAGATTAAAAATAAACCATTTCGACCATGATTAGTCAAATGTATATGGAATTTAATAACTAATTTATCGCCTTTAAAAAATCTTTTAGGAACTGTTTGAGCACTAATGTCTTTTGTTTCTCCTTGATTGATCAAAGCGCTTCAATCATAACCTTTAACAGCATTCAACGTTAGTGCATTATCACCTCATGTTGGCGGTGTTGGATCTTTAACTCATCCTTTTCGATGCCCTTGGACTAGCACTTTGCTATTAGCGCGTTTAAGATAACTAATTCCGTAAGATATCAAATTACTTTCAAGCGTTGAATATTCACGCGGATAATGGGCTAAGCGTGTTTTAGATTGGGAAAGTTTCCCATATTCTTTTAAGCGAGGAACCTTTTTATTGGTGTTAGTATCAGTGGCAAATTCATATTGACCAAATAAGGGAGCAAAATCATAACTTGTTTTATCTAATTTATCTTGCAAAGCAACTGTGGTTGCCTTTTTTGCTAGTTCGGTGTCAGTGTAAGTTTTGTCGGCTTTTTTGGCTAATTCGGTGTCAGTGTAAGTTTTGGAAGCTTTAGCATTAACTTCTGTTTTTGTTGCCAAACGCGGTGTTAAAGAAGATTTTAATTCTAGGGCAACTGCCGCAGGTTCGAAGAGATCAGTTTTGTCGGCTTTTTTGGCTAATTCGGTATCGGTGTAGGTTTGATCGGTCTTAAGCGCCAGCGCAAGATCAGTATAGGTTTTGTCGGCTTTAGCAGTTAGTTTGCTATCAACTTCGGGTTTGGTGTAGTAGTTATCAAATGTGCTTCTTAATGCTTCCGCAATATCTGTTTGAAATTGGGAATCAGTTTTTAATTGGGTAATAACCGCTTTGGTTTCCGCGGTTAAATTGGTTTTTTGCAGATACGAATTTAGCAGGGTGTTAACCGCAGTTTTGGTGTAGAAATTACTATCAATGTTGGTTTTAGAATAATATTTGGTAAATTCAGCGGTTAATGCTTCGGCCAAATTGGTTTGAAAAGTGCTATCAGTTTTTAAACTTTGCACTGCTGTTTTTAACTCGGTGTTAAAAGCGCTTTTTTGCAAATAATCAGCAAATTTGGTTGTTAATGCATCGGCAAGATGTTGTTGAAATGCGGCATCAGTTTTTAGGGAGGAATGGGCATCTTTAATTTGATTATTCAGATCAGCCAGATTTAATTTTTTGGCTAATTCGTCGTCCAGATGTTTCTTAGTAATAAAATCATCAGGGGCAATTGTTTGTAAATTGCTCGATGTTGCTTCATCGGAACGGGTTGCAAAATAACCTCCTAAACTTCCCGCAATGATGAGGGTTGAAATCAGAAAAACGGTGGAAAAAGTTACCAGTTTATTGCGTTTTGACTTTTCTAACCATTTTTTAAAAAGAGAGGTTTTGCCTTTCATAATACTCTTCTCCTTGTTTTCGGTTTTTTAAAAAACAAATGACGGGGGATGTCAAAAAATACCACATGAACTAGCATTTTGGGTTGAGAAAAAGCAATCACCAGACTGCCGTCAAAAATTATATCATTTAGTTTGATAAATTTTATTGTTGTTTTGGAAAAGTGGAGGTGAAATTAGTTTTAATAAAATCACGTTGCCGAAAAGAAATGAAATTAATCTGATATTTTTCTCATTTATTCAGCAGACAAAATTGTTCAAACTGTTGTTTTCCATCCGAATCTTGCAAAAATTTTAAAACTTCTTCCGTAATAAGCAACAATAATGCTTTTGAAGTGGCAGCAAGCAGTTTAATTTCTTGAAAAACAACAAGAGAAGGCGTTAATGTTTTTCGGGTTTTTTTTAAACGCTTTTTTAATTCAACATCATTGTTTCTTAGCAGTAGGAGATATTTTTGCTCCTCAAAATGATAAAGCGGCGGCAAGATTTGAATAATCTTTAAAATCAAATTTTCAAACATGATTTTGGGATCGATATTTAATTGAAAATTGCTTAAATCAGCAACGATGAGAGAGGCAATTTTTTCTAAAATTATGAAATCACGCGCCGTTCAGGGTTGGAAAAGAGGGAAACGCTTAAAAGGAACGGTTTGTTGAAAAAGATTTTGAATGCGAACATCATTGCAAAATTTAACCATTTTTTCAGCCATTTGCGCAAAGTTAACATTTTGAATTTTTCAGCGGTCAAGGACCGGTCAAATTTTAGTAAAATGGCGGGTCAAAAGGGGTTCAAACAGATTATAAACTTGATCTTGGGCCATTGTTCCAAGTAGTTGATTAATTGCTTTCAGATCAATTAATTGATCAGCAGAAAAAAAAGTGGCAGCTTGCTCAAGTAAATTTAAGGCATCTCGAACCGCACCATTAGTATGTTTAGCAATTGCTTGTAAGGCGGTGGTGGCGATTTTAATCTTTTCATTTTGGGCGATTTTCGCCAGAATTAAACTTAATTTTTCATAATTTAAGTTCCGAAATCGAAAATGATGACAACGCGAAACAATTGTTGCGGGAAGTTTTTCTAATTCGGTGGTTGCTAAAATAAACACAACATGACGTGGTGGTTCTTCTAAAATTTTTAGAAACGCGTTGAAAGCGCTCCTGGATAACATATGAACCTCATCAATAATGTAAACTTTAAAACGCCCTAAAATAGGTGATAAAACAGCATCATCTTTTAAAGCGCGAATGTTTTCCACTCCATTATTGGAAGCGGCATCAATTTCATTAATATCTAAAGTTTGTTCTTCTAATTTTAAACATCATGAGCATTTAAAACAACGATCAGTAGCAGACGACAAATTTAAACAATTAATTGTTTTAGCGAAAACACGCGCTGTTGTTGTTTTACCAATCCCTTGTTTGCCAGAGAAAAGATAAGCATGATGAATTGCTTCGTGTTTAATTTGTTGTCGTAAAATTTTAACAATTACTTCTTGCCCGGCAATAGTGGCAAAAGTATTAGGACGATATTTTTGATAAAAATTAATATTTTTGCTTCTTGACATTGGTTTTTAAAAAAGAATTGAATCACAAAGTTATAAATTAATTTTACCGGATTTATCCAACCTGATTTAAATACTTTGCTAAAATTGGTGGTCAAAGAAAGGTTTGTTTTTTTTGATCGAAATAATATTCAATTAAAACTGCTAATAAACGATCAATCGCCAATCCTGATCCATTAAGAATGTGAACATGCTCTTTATTAACGTCGTTTAAGTACTTAATTTGTAAAGATGAAGCTTGAAAGGCCTCAGTATTTGAAATTGAAGAAATTTCCAAAAATTGTTGTTGACTCGGTCATCATACTTCTAAATCCAATGTTTTGGCGGCTTGAAAAGCTAAATCTTCACTGGCAAGATTAACGATCCGGAAGGGGATTTTTAATAATTTTAAGATATTCCCTAGTTCTTTTGTCATTTTAATTAATGCTTGATAAGATTTTGATGCTTCAACAAATTGGACAACTTCCACTTTATGAAATTGATGTAAACGAATAATGCCAGCAGTTTTTTGTCCGGCAGCCCCTGCTTCTTTGCGAAAACAAGGAGAATAAGCACAAACTTTATGCGGTAAATCAGTTTTTTTAAATAACTTTTTATAATATAGATTAACTAGTGAAACTTCCGCAGTCGGAATAAGATACAAATCAAGATTCCCAAGTTGGTAACTGTCATTTTCAGCTTTTGGAAATTGACCGGTATTTATCATTGCTTTGCGCTTAACAAAATAAGGTGGCGTTATTTCTAAATAATTATTCTGAACATGATAATCAAGGAGAAAATTTTGCAAAGCACGCAATAACCGACTCGCTAATCCTTGATATGTTACTGTTCGTGAAGTTGTCATTTTGGTTGTATTCACTGTTTCTAAAAGGTCAAACTGTTGGAGAATTTGATCATGTCTTAAAAACAATTTGGTTTTTAATTCAGCAAATTTTTGTTTTTCATAATCCAACGATTGTTCGATAATTTGATTATTTTTTTCGTCACCAACTGGAACTGATTGATGAGGGATGTTGGGTAGTTGACTTTGGAAATAATTACTTTTAAGTGTCAAAAAATTTAAAAATTGACGAAGGTACTGGTTAATTTTGCGGTAAAAAACAGTTTGCGCTTTTTGTTGCAAATCATTATTTAAATGAATTAATACGGTTAGTTGTTTAATTTTATGTTGATGAAAATCAAAAAGTTGTTGAATTTGTTTTTGATGTTGATAAAGAAATTCTAAATTTTTAAAAATTTCGGCATAATTATTATTCCTTGTGCGTTGAAATAAGCGTTGCCGTTTTTGTTTTTCGAGCGAAAGAAGAGTTTTAATTGTTAACATATTGTTTCGAACAAGAATCCAAATATTAACTTTTATTTTACTATATCACCATATTGCAATTTTGGTTTTAATACGTGATCTTTCAAAACTGTTTTCCATCAAAATGTTGTGTTATAATTAAGCAATTATTTTTTGGATTTAAAAAATGCAACAAAAAACAAATAATTCTCCAATAAAAGCAAACAAGACTGAAAAAAACGTTTTGCTTAAAGTAGTCAATCTTAGCAAAAGTTTTGGGAAAAATGTTGTTTTCAAAGGCATTAATCTCGAAATCAAAAAGGGTGATAAAATCGCCTTAATCGGAGTAAACGGTTGTGGTAAAACAACATTGACGGAAATTTTGCTGGGTCTAAAATCACCAAGCAAAGGAGAAATTATTTACGACATCAATAAACAGAATTTTCTTTTGAACACCCAGGTTGTTTATCAAGTTGGTGAATATCCACGGAAGCTGCTTGTAAAAAACGTCATTAAACTGTATCAAAATCTTTTCAGCATCAAAGCCAGTTCCTCGGTAACCGACCGATTAATGAAAATCCTACAGATTTATGAACTTAAAAATCAAAAAGTAAACAAATTATCATTCGGTCAACGCAAGAAATTAGAAGCGGTTTTAATGTTAAGTATGCCTGGAAGATTTTGCATTGTAGATGAATTAACTGCTGGAGTCGATATTAACGGGCGAATTGAATTATTTCGTCTATTTGATGAACTATATAAAAAAGACAAGAACCAAACAATTATTTGAATTACCCACGATCTAGAAGAAATTAATCTTTGCAATCGAATTGTTTTGATTTCTAAACGAAACAAAACAATCACTTTTGATGGAAAAGTAAGTCAAGCCAAGAAAAAATGAGGCACAATTAAAAACATGATTCACGAATACATCGATAAAGAGATTGGAAGATTATAGAAAAAAATGACAAATTATTTAAAAAAGCAAACGTGATTTTCTAACATAAAGCAATTTGGGAAGAAATTGCTAAAAAATGCATCAGACAATAATTCCAAGGAAAATACAGTAAATAAAAATTCCAGGGAAAGAAATTTAATAGAATACAAAACTTGAAGGCAAAATTGAATTGTTTTCAAATTTATTGTTCGACTTTTCTTTAGTGATTACATCGGTGTTACCATTATTCTTATTTTTCCAATTGTCATTTCAGTTATTTATTTAATCCTTTTCAAAGTAAATCTTTTTAATGAAAGTTTATTTGGTCAAACAAATATTGCCGCAATAACGAAAGTTAAAATTTGATTTGAGTTTTTAATTTATACAATTGGCTTTGCTGCCTTTATTTATATGGCCGTTTCCATCGCCGACATTAAATATACAATTCTCTACAAAAAAATGGTCAGTGGTTTTACAACTAAAAACAGTTTGTTGATGTTGTTTTTTATTTTATATTTTGCCCTTTCGATTGTTGCAGTATTGCTTAAATTTGCGGTTTTAGCCTTTTATCCTAGTTTCAGAAATAAAATTCTGCCACAATTTAACTGAGGGGTTTTTCTTCTAGGATTACTAATGTTTATTTTGACAAACCTGAGTTTGGGAATGCTGTTTTCGTCTTTTAAATTAGGATCAAAGGGAATTTTGCCAATCACAATTATTACGTTTTTTGTTTTTCTGTTTTTTGCTGGTTTATGAATCGCGCCAGCCGGAATAGAAATATTATTTTTAGTAAAAAGCAGAGAAGATCCATGAAAATTTTTAGAGGTATCGGAGGCGGCAAAAGTGTGAAGAATGATTACGCTAATTAGTCCGTTGCAACCATCTTTAAAAATGATTGAAGCCGGGACCGAAAATGGTAGCTATTCCTCAAATTGAGAAATATCACAATACGATGTAATATATTCAGAATTTGTGACGCATTTTATCAAAGCACCAGCGGCAATTGCTGATGAATATTATGACGTTAATAACCCTTCTAAATCATTTGCAAAAGAATTGAAAGCTTTGGCAATTTTTGATGATTTTGCCCATTTTAAACGAGAGATTTTAACGCCCGAAGGATATAGCAAATGAAAGCAAGGGGTTGAAAACTTCATGCAACTTACTTATCCAAGTTTTGACTTTGAGACTAATCCAAATTCGTTTGTCGTGAAAGATGTCAAAAATCAAATGGAACAAGCGCTCAATATTCTTAAAAACAATCCAAATCAAATTGATTTAGAATTAAAAAGCAATGGTAAAATTTATGCTTGATTTTGGAAACTACAAAGACCAATGCTGTATAGTGGAACATTGGTTCCGTTAAGTGTTAATCTAGGTTGATTGGTTGCCACAAATACTTTAACTTTTACATTATGAAAAACCAATCGGGTAGTCTAATAATTTAATCTTTTATAAAAGTCATTTTTCAATTGCAAATGCCACGCCGTCTTGATCAAAAGATTTGGTTTGATATTGACAACTGCGTTTAATTAATTGGTTAGCATTAGCTACGGCAAAACTATAACGAACAAACTGAATTAACGGATAATCATTTAAGCTATCAACAATTGCGGCAGTTTGTGATTGAGAAATGTTAAGATCTTTAATCAGACTCTTCACCGCTGCTCCTTTATGACCTTCAATTGGGGTAATTTCGAGCACGGAATTGTAGTTTTGATTCACTTTCACGGTTGACAGAAAACTAATTTGTTGAAAGGCATTTTCCAATCCTAAAAGATTGTTGGTGAAAACATTAACCCGAACCACCTTTTGATCAAAAACAGTCGGCGTAAAAGTTTGAAATGATTGATTATTAATTTGATGAAAGAAAAAACCTTGATTTGGTTGATTAAGGGTGAAATTAGCAATTTTACCGTCCGCTTGAACGACATAAAAAACAGCATATAAAGAAGGATCATTCAAAATAAGGGTTTGTAAAGCTTGCAATGTTTTTTTCTCAAATTTTGCAATCCTTAAAAAACAATTATTTTTAAGATCATAGATGACGGAACCACCAAAGCAAACATGATAGTTTAATTTTAAGGCTTTCGCGTATTGTAAAGAGCGTTCAAAACTTCTCCCGGTAACAATCACGACTTCAACCCCGGAAAGTTTTAAATTTTGAATTGCAATGGTGTTGTTGGACGAAACTGTTCCCATTCCAAAACCAATTAGGGTGTGATCAAGATCAATTGCTAAAAATTTAACCGGTAGTTTCACTGTAAAAAATTATAATTGTTTTGGATTTTATCATCAAAACAAGAAAAAAAATAATGAACAGAGGGAAAGTTTTTAACTTCAAACCGGCAGAATCAAGTTAAAGACACGATTCTCATCAGCAATTGTAAGCAAAATTGGTCCTTCTTTAATCGCAAATTGAATTCGGGTTTGTGATTTAGATGGAAAACTGCGAAGCGTTTCTAATAAAAAGCGTGCTTGGAATTGAACTTTTTGCTCTTTACCGCTGAATTTAAACAACAAAACATCTTGATTGTGGCTTCCTTTGGAGATGGCGGCCGTTGAAGCAACTTTAAATTTTTGTTCCTTATAAACCAACATAACAGACGTATATTCAGATGTTTCTTCCCGAAAGATACTACATGCTTCAATCGCTTTAATCAGGGTTTGTGTCGAACAAACCAGATCTGTTTCAAATTCCCGATCCAATTGTTTGGTTAAATCCGGATAATGACCATCAATTAAAGCGCTTAAAAGTTTGATTCGCCCGTTTAAATCAATTAAAATTTGATTATCAGTGTAAGTTAAAGTTGCTTTCTCACAATCAAAATCATTTAAACGGTTGATTTCATTAACTGTATAAATAGGAAGAATAAGTTCAATTTTTTTGGAAAAAGGTGTTAATTGTTTTCAAACTAAACGTAGTGTATCTGTCGCCGAAGCAACCAAATAAGAATTTCGACTGCTAATCCCAATCCCTTGAAAAATTGGTTTTGCTTCACCTCTGGCAACCGCAAAAGCAAGTTGACTATTAATATCGCTAAAAATTTGGGTTGGAACCTGAACTGTGGTTCCTTGCAAAGCAAAGTCAACTTTATCTCATTTTTCTTTTGCTGTTAAAGTGATGTTTGTTTTGGATAAAGTGGTAAAAATTTGTAAAACATTTTCTTCCGACACAAATAAATTCAAAACCTCATCATTAAATTTTTGAACTAATTCGTTGATTAAATTAGCGTCAATTAAAATTTCACCCTGATTAATAATTTCAAACCCATAATCATCTTTAGCAAAGCGGGCAGAAACTGATAACTTCCGGTCATTAGCTTGAATCATTAACTCTTTTTCGAAAGCAGTAATCAACAATTGTGATCCACGATCATAAGAAATAACCTTGTTAACATATCGAAAGAACTTTTTTAATAATCAAGCTTTAATGACAATTTTCATCTTCTATTCCTAAAACAGAGCAACTAATTTCTATTTTACACAAAAAAACAGGAGATTACATTTCCTCTTTTAACCTAATATTAATTAAATATCTAAATAAATAACCTTTTTCTTTTTTAATTATTATTAATTGTCAACTTAATGTTATTTGTTTATTTTTAGTTGAATTAACCACTCTTTTTTGGTTTAATTCAATGTTAGTTTAATTGTTATTTAAAAAAAATTTAGCCTTAACAAAATATTAAAATTTTCCTTGCTCTGTTTGAGAAAATTGTTTGTCAAATTATGTTATTAATTTTGATTAATTTTCTGACATTTTTTTGTTAGAATTTGAACGTCTTTCGTAATTGTACGATCTGTTTTATTTAGTTTTTTGATCTTTTTAATTGCGTTAAGAACAGTTGCATGACTTTTGATATTAAAAACCCGGGCAATTTTTTCATAACTCATAATGGTTAATTGGCGGATAAGATACATCCCTAGATAACGAATCATAACAATTTTTTGCTTCTTACTAATTGATAAAAGATCTTTTTGACTTAAATTATAGTAATCAACAACAAGATTAAAAATTTGTCTTGCTGTTAATTTTGCTTTCTTGGTTCAATTTTTTTCTCCAAAAATCCGCTTAATAAACTCAAGATCAACCGGCTTATCCTCAAGGTTTTCGAATTCCCATTGAAAAGCAATCCGCTTAATAACGCCTTCTAATTTACGAATATCATGCGAGAAATGCTGTGCAATTGCATTAATTGCTCCATCTGTTATTTTCATTTTAGGGCAAAACATTCTTCCCTTTTGGCGAATAATTTTTACACTGACCGGTAAGTCAGGTTTTTTAATTTCCAAAATTAACCCCTGTTGAAATCTTGAAATTAATCGCTTTTCAAACCCAATAAAATTTTCGGGATGAATTTCCGCTGTAAAAACAATAATTTTATTGTTTTGAATTGCTCGACTAATAATTTGAAACAAAACTTCGTTCGTTTTATTTTTATTAGCAAACAAATGAACATCATCAAAAAGGTAAACTTGATATTCGGCGAATTGTTTTTTTCACTCTTCAATTTCGTGAACAGACATTGTTAGTTTTTCAAAAAAATCAGAAATAAAATCAAGTGCCGAAATATAACACACCTTATTTGAAGTATATGCGCGTTCAATTAAATGTAAGATACTTGTTTTGCCAAGTCCCGAAGCACTGTGAATAAATAAAGGGCTTCAAATTTTCTCGCCATTTAATGTTCGTTCGATGATTTCAATGATTTTACGATTAAAATCACCGATTACAACTGTTTTATCAAGATTCAAAATAACAGGCTGTACCTGTTTATGGTCCGACAAAAGCGTTGGCATTAAAGTGGTATTTTCTTTTGTGGTAATCGCTTTTTGTTGAAAAATAACTTTTTTTGCTTCTCCCTGAATTTGCATTAAAAACTTGTTGATTAAATTGTTTTTTTTTAAAAAATCAATCACTTTTATATTATGAACGTCAAAAATAATTTCATCATCGTCAATTTTAAGAATTTTGGTTTTTTTTAAGTGTTCCAATGCTTCTTTTTTTAATAAAATTTCTCTGAAATTTTTTAACTGTTGTTGCAAAAAAAAGTTTCAAATTCGGTTAAGGTAAATTTCTTTTTTCACTGCCTAGTCTGTCTTCTTCATTTTTAATAATATAACCTACTATTAATTCAAACTGAATACTATTTGCCTTTAATTTGACATTCGTTTCATTCTCATACATAATAAAACCATTGAATGTAATGTAGAAAAAAACCATTTTAAAACTATCGTATGAAATTAAAAAACCATTCGTTTTTACCTGCTAAATTAAAAATTATTTGTGGACCAATGTTTGCTGGCAAAACCACTAAATTAATTACTGATATTATTGCTTTTCGCAAGCAAGGATATTTTGTTGTTTGTTTTAAACCTAGGTTAGATCGACGAGCTAATGATCTTTTTTTTAGTCGCAATGGTTTTTCCGTGGTTGCAAAAACCATTGCTAGCTCTAATGAAATTCCGCAAATTATAACTCAAAGCGAAAATAATCAAGCAAAAATTGTTAATATTGTTTGCTTTGATGAAACGCACTTTTTTGACACAGAAATCGTTTTAATCATTAAAAACTTATTAAAAGCGCAAAAAATGGTAATTTGTGCTGGTTTGCACCAAGGTTTTTCAGAGCGTCGTTTACCGGTCATGGATCAATTGCGAGCAATTGCTGATTTAGAGCAATTTCTTTTTGCTCAATGTGTTGTTTGTAAGTTGCCCGCCACTAAGACCCAAAGAGTTGACCAAACACATCAACCAGTTAATCCCAAATTAATTTCTGATGAAGAATTAGTCGGTGGCGCCGATGTTTATGAACCAAGATGTGATAAACATTTTGTTCGGTTTAATCGTTGATCTAACTTTTAATAGACTAAAAAAATTTCTTGTGCTATAATTTTTTCTTTGGAATACTAATTTTTTTTAAGTATTTAAAACAGGAAAGAAGAGTTTGGTTAAACAATATCTAAATAATGAAAATTCGCTTAATTCTTCATCATATTTTTATTTTTTTGCTGTGTTTTATTTTGTTTGGAGCAACAATTTTTTTAATTTTAAAAAAGAAGGAGAAAAAAGGCGATGATTTGCCAACTTTTTTCTTATTATTAAACGAACCCTATGCCTATGTTGATAAAGGATTCCATCAAGCTATTCTTAATGGAACTTGTAATTTTTTAAACATTGCTTCCCAGCAATGTTTAACTTCAAATCCACAGTTTAACGCCCGAATTAGTTACGGATATTCAGGAACAGTTGTTGATCCGAAGAAAATCTATGACTACTTAAAATCACAAGTTCTCAAATATCCTCATCAAAAACGTATTTTCCTGTTGCCTGGTTATAATTTCACAGCGTTTTTAAACAGTTATTTAAAACAGTTTGATCCTAAATTAGATGCTTTTTTTTCCGTTGATACTTTTTTTAATCCTGTTCATTCTAAACTTCCCGGTCGATGGCCAAGTAATTTGTATGAATATGGTTTTAATCAACAATATGCCGGATATAATGCCGGATTATACGCTGCTATTCAAGCCCTTTTAAGACCAGATTTATTTAAAGATGCTGATCAAAATTCGAACAATGGGAAACAAATCCGCTTTGCTTCACTAGGAGGATTAAAAATTCCCGCTATCGCCGCTTATGCATTAGGGTTTAAGTTAGCAATTGAAAAAGTTAATGATCATCGGCGAGCCATTCTTAAAGCAATCAAAAATAGTTCAGATCCGCTTGTTCGAAAAATGACAACAAAATTACCTATCAATCCTGATCAAAAGGTGGAATTGAGTTTCTTTAAAAATCTTATCATTGGTGGATTTGATCTCCAATTAAACGGAAAAGAAACATATCATTTAGCCCAAAAACTATTTAAAAAGCATCGTGTCTCTGTCCTTTTTTCGATTGCTGTTAATCTCACCTCAATTATGCAAAAAGTTGCTAACGAACAAAATTATCTCCAAAAAAATCGCCAACATTGAGTCGTTGGTGTTGATATCGATCAAGCTGCCATTTTAGCAAAAGATCAAGCTCCAATTACCTTTGAACCGTCACCAACAGTTTTTTTGGTTTCGGCCAAAATCAATCTACAAAAATTAACAACCACAATTTTGCATAAAATTGATAGTGGTCAAAAAGCATTAAAAAGTCAAAAAATTGGCAATTTAGATACTAAAAATGATCGTGAATACGTCCAAATTCCTGAACGTTACCAAAATCTAACAAACCCAGTATGACTAGTTTACCAACGCGTTTTAGATCAAACTTTAATTGCCGGGCAAAATCTAGCGATGATCGCTAAATCACAACAACAAGCATTGCAAAAACTAATCTTTAAATCTGTCTTACCAAGTCATATTAATTTGGTTTTTGAACAAATTTTAAATAATCCATCAGCAAGGGTCCTTTCCGTCACTAAATAATGAGAGATAATAAAAGTAATGAACAGTAATTCTTCTTCTCATTTGAATGGGCATCAAAAACAACCGGGACAGATTGCGATTAAAACAATTGCGTTAACGAATCGTTTTCCTAATGGGTTGGTTTCAAACGATAATAACAATTTTGCGGTTGAGTATGGCAAAATTCATGTGATTTTTGGCGAAAATGGCGCCGGAAAATCAACGTTTGTCAAAATGCTTTGTGGTGAAATTAAACCAACCTCAGGTCAAATTTGAATCAAAAATCAACAAGTTTCCTCATTACATAATCCCCGTTTAGCCATGCATCTTGGAATCGGAATTGTGCGCCAACATTTTAATTTAATTGATGATTTTTCTGTTTTTGAAAATGTTGTTTTAGGATACGAATTAGTATCACCTTCCCGGCGGCAAAAAAATGCGACTGCCTTTAGTCAAGCAAAAAATGATTTGTTGTTTGCCAAGGAAACTGAATTAAACAATCTCCGCCAGGAAGTGATTCGAATTGAAGACACATATGCTGTTCGGTTAGAAAGACTGAAAATGCTCCCGCTCAATAAAGACCAAGGCGAAACTGAAACAACACGCCTTGAGCAAATTAAAGAGCTTTTACAACAGAAAACACTTTTTCTGAAAAAATATGATCCAAAGCTAGTGGAAAAGAAATATCTCAACCTTATGAATGCTTTGTATGATAAATTTAATAATCAAAATTTAACCAATTTTTATCGTAATTCAGCAGCCCGCAAAGAATTGCAAAAATTAATCACTGATTTTAATTTACAGATTAATTTGAACGACAAAGTTAAAGACATTAGTATTGTTAAGCAACAACAAACAGAAATTCTTAAAACCTTATTCCGCCGTTCTGACATCATTATTTTTGATGAACCAACTTCCGTTTTACCATCTGATCAGATTAAAAAGTTTTTAGACTCATTGATTCAGTATAAAAAACAAAACAAAGCAATTATTTTTATTAGCCACAAAATTAATGAAATTCGTCATGTTGCTGATGAAATTACTGTTTTACGCCAGGGTAAAATGGTTGGTAACTACCAAGTTGACGAAATTACAGACGAAGAATTAGTCCGTTTAATGGTTGGAGGAACCCCTAAAATCAAAACAATGGAAGGATCTGACCAAATCAACAGTAAACCGCTTTTGCTGGAAGCGAAAAACATTACCCTAGAAAGTTATGAAGGGCAAAATTTGCAACATCTTAATTTTAAACTTTATCAGGGGGAAATTGTGGGCTTAGCAGGGATTGAAAATAATGGTCAATCAACCCTTTTGCGTTCCCTTTATGGTTTAGAAAAACTGCAGCAGGGTAGTTTTCATTTTCATTGCCACCAACAAAATGACCAAGCAGCATCATCAATCAGGTTGGATAAATTATCAATTCATCATCGTCAAAAATTAAAAATTGGTTATTTATCACAAGATCGGATTAAAGAAACTGCTCTTTTAAATCAACCCTTACACATCAATTTAGTTTTTAATGATTTGACGAACAAGCGTTTTTTCCCCTATAAAATGTTTAATCAAAATCTGGCTGCGCAACATGTTTATGATTTGATTAAAAAGTATCAAATTGCCGGTTTTCATAGTTATAAACAACCAATTCGTTCCCTTTCGGGTGGAAATATTCAAAAATTTTTAATTGGTCGTGAAATGGAAAAACAACCGCACCTTTTATTAATTGATGAACCAACATGAGGAATTGATTTAAAAGCAAAAAATTTCTTATATAATCTTTTTCTTGAAGTTAAAACCCAACAAAAAATGACACTCCTCTTTTCCAGTGTTGATTTAAAAGAGATTGTCACCATTTCTGATCGTGTAATTGTAATGAGTAAAGGGTGCATAATGGGAGTTGTCCAAATCAAAGATAAAACCGCCGCCTTACATGAAATTGGAACTTTAATAACAGGGAAAGGAAGTTAAATTATGAAATTTGCAAGTGAAAATCGAAATCAGCAAATTGTTGCCACCCTTAAACGTCTAACAGCTTCTTTGTTATCGATTTATCTGGTTGTCCTTCTTTTTTGATTGTTTCTTTTATCAACCGACAAGTATAATGGCGACGTTATCTTTGTTGATTTGTTTTATCAACCTTTTACTAATCTTAATACTTTTGTGCAGATTTTAAAGCAATTTGCGCCATTTTTAATTGGTTCGGTAGCGGTTTTAATTTGTTTTAACGTTGGTTTTATTAATCTTGGTGTTGCCGGCCAAATGTCGGCCAGCGGACTGGTTATTTTTGCCCTTGCCAATCACTTAAACATGGCCAATTTAGTTGGTGATTATAAAGTTTTATGAATTTTTCTTTTACTTGTAGTTGGAATTTTAACCGCGATGACAATTGCTATTTTTACTGGTGCGCTAAAAATTTACTTTGGTGTTAGTGAGATTCTCACAACCATTATGCTTAATTACGTGATTATGCACGTCTATCGTTTTTATGTTTCGCATCCTGATTTTACCAATTTAATCGGACGAACATTGACGATGAATAATGTTAACAATCTAATGGGAATCAACCTTTTAATTGGTAATTTGCTACCTGTTTCTTTGTTTGTTGCTTTTTTTGTTGTGATCGTTTTTGTTTTTCTTTTCAAGAAAACACTTTATGGTTTCAAAATGAAGATTTTAGCAATTAATCATAAAGCAGTTCGGTATGCTGGTATTAATCGTTCCCGGGAACTTTTAGGTCTGATTGCTTTCAGTGGTTTGCTAGCTGGTTTAGCGGGAATTTTTTACTATTACCGTAATTTTGATAACAATTATCTTTTCAAAGAAGAAGCATTGCCAAGCAATGGGTTTGATACGATTTCAATTGTTTGATTATCGCAGGGATCATTTTTTGTTTTGCCGTTTGTCACTTTTTTTGTTGCGATGTTAAGATATCAACAAACCCAAATTGTGACAAGTGATTTGCCCGCCTCAAATGTTGAAATTATTCTTGGTTTTATTCTATTAACTGTGGCTTTTATGAATCGTTTGCTTTCAATGTCAAAAGCCGAAAAAGTCGTTTGAAAAGCAAAATTGCAACTTTATTTTGCCCCGCTGATTAATTTCTGAACAAAACACCGGGAAAGGAAGCGCCATTAGAAGTCAAATCATGTTAACACTACAAAATTTTATTGACCATCGAACACTCCTTTTATTTGGTTGTTTATTTCTGATTGCTTTAACTGCTTTATTATCGGAGTTATCCGGGGTAATTAATATTGCTTTAGAAGGTCAACTAACAACCGCTGTTTTTATTTTTACGCTGATGAATTTTCTCCTCCGGAAAAGTTTGACCTCTGATTTAGCAGTTTATCTTTTATCATTTTTGCTTTCCTTTTTGTTTGTCTTTCTCTTTACCTTGCTTTTTACAACTTTAAGTGTCACTTTGAGAATGGATGCTATTTTGGTTGGGTTAGCCTTAAACATTATTATTGGCGGAATTGCTTCGTTTGTCATTGTTTTAGTCCGTAATTTTTCTAGTTTTACCCAAAAAGACTTTATTTTCCTGTACGCCAATCCTGAATTTGATGCCTATCTTTTTCGACAACTGCCGGTCTTTATTCATCTTTTTGTTGGTTTAGCATTAGCATTTATTGTTTATTTTTTCATTTATTGAACAACATCCGGATTACGAATTCGTGCTTCCGGTAAAAACGAAAAAGCGCTTCTTTTAATGGGACTGAATGTGCAAAAATATCGTTATCTTGCTTTATTACTCGGTTCAATTCTGATTACTTTTGCCGGTTTATTTTTCATCGAAGCTCAAACGCTTTTTTCCGGCACCGTGTTTGGATACGGGTTTATTGGGTTGGCAATTTTAAACCTTGCTAATCACCAAATTTTCTTAACTTTGTTTTTTACTTTTCTGTTTGTTGTTTTACAAACGCTTGCTAATAGTCAGGCCGGCGAACTATATGTTGAATTGATCAAAACAACCAGTTATTTTCTTTCTGTGATTGCTTTATTTTTTTATGGTTTTTACACTTTTTTCAAACGTAACTGAACCAAATTGCCACCGTTTGCCCAAATCTCGCGGCGACCAAATTAAATTATGTCTCGTCATTTAAATGCTTCAGCAACCCAAATTGCCCCCCTTGTTTTAATTGCTGGTGATCCATTGCGAACCGAATATATGGCAAAAAAATTTCTCACTAATCCACAATTAGTTTCCAAAGTTCGTAATAATTATTGTTTTACCGGGCAATATAAAGGGCAAACCGTTACGTTTGCAACGAGCGGGATGGGGATTGGTTCAATTGCGATTTATGCCCACGAACTTTTTCATGACTATCATGTTCAAGCAATCATTCGGGTTGGAACTTGTGGTGCTTATTCTCAACAATTGATAATTCGTGATTTACTTTTAGTTGAACAAGCTTGAAGTCGATTTCTTTTTTGATCACATGCCGGGCAAACGAACCATTTTTTACCCGCTGATCATCGTTTAAATGCAATTATTCAGCAAACCGCTGTTCGGTTAAAACAAACGTTAAAAACGGGTAATATTTTAACCACCAACGTTTTTTATGATCAAAATCATGCTCAAATCCAATTGAGTCAAAACCACAACCTATCAGCTGTTGATATGGAAGCATACGCCTTATTTGCGCTCGGAAAAAAATTTAACCGTGCTACTGCTACTATTCTCACTGTTTCTGATCTTCTTTATCCGACCAAAGAAAGTCAAGAAACCACTTTTGCCGATCGCGCCTTTACTTTTGATCAAATGTATTTATTAGGACTGGAAAGTTTATTGGTTTTTGCTCGCAAATTGCACTTGAAAGACTAAAAAAGTGTTATAATCTAATGGATGAAGTGTCCTTTTTTATCCTTAGAGGAATAGAATCAATTTTGTTATGAAAAGAACTTATCAACCCAAAAAAACAAAACGCTTACGTAAGCACGGGTTTCGCGCCCGAATGGCAACCGCTGATGGTCGCAAAATTTTGCGTCATCGCCGGCAAAAACAACGTAAATCTTTAACGGTTTAACTGCTCTTTTTATATATGAAATTTTTCCCAGTTCTTAAAGGTCCTGCTCTTCAAACCGTTTTTCGCGCCGGCAAACGAATTCGTTTTAACCCTTTTTTAGTCTTTTATCTTCAAACAACAACCCAAAAGCAACCAACTTGTTGTGCGATTGTCATCAGTCGAGCAATGAAAACGGAAGCAGTTGAACGCAATCGAATTAAACGCCAGATCCGTCCGTTGCTCCGAGAAGTTTTTCGCCCTCAATTAGGATTAGACATTGTCTTTATGGTGCTAGATAACTACTTTCAATTTCCGCCCGCGCAGTTAAAAACTGTTTTACAGAAAATTTTCATACGTTTAGCAAACATTTCCAAACATGAAAAGGTTCAAAATGACCAATCATAACATTTTTTATCGCGCTAATTTAGAGATTAAACCCGCTAAGACCAAACAAGTTTTGCGTTCTTTGTTTCAGGGTTTGCGCTTAATAATCTTTCTTTTTATGCTTTTAAATTTTTTCTGAGGATTAGGAATTTTATTCTTCCGCCAGCAAATTAACACCGCTGCAATTACCGATAGTGATGGTAAAAAAGATTATTTATCCGGCACTTTTTTTGAAGTTTTAGCAGGTTATGAAACCGCTTTAAGTTTTAAACGGCATTATTTTCATCTTGTTGGCAATGATTTTTATCAATACCATTATTACGGTGCTGATAACGTTGCTTTAATTTGAAAATATTCTCAATCCCTTTTCCATGTCTGTTTTGTTTTTCCTTTGAGTTGAATCACGGTTAAAATTTCTTATCTTTTTGGGTGATCAGCAAATCATTTACATGCACAAAGTAATCTGTGGATTATGATTTCTTCAATTTTTCTGGTCAGTTTAATGATTCGAATTATTGTTGGTTTTAATGCTTGAAAAACATATAAAAACGCTGATAAAATGAAAATTTTACAGCATAAAGCCAACGAAATTAAAGCGAAATATCGTAATAAAGACGATTTTCACAGCAAACAACAAATGCAATTCGAAATCATGAAGATGTATCGCAAAATGAATGTTAGTCCCTCCGGCAACGCCTTGAATAGTTTTCTTTTTACCCCTTTTCTTTTTGCGATTTTTATCATGGTTAGAACAACGAGAATGATTAAAGATTCTGGAACAGAAACCTTTTCTCTAACCCGCACCATTTGAGACAGTTTAAAAGCTTTGCAATGGATTTATTTACTTCCAGTCGGAGTTTATTTAAGTTTGTTTTTATTCGATAATTTTGGCTTTGACCGCCTTTTTAAAAAAGAACAGAAAGTGATTATCATTCAAAATCCCAAAACCGAGAATAAAACACGTAGTTTTCTCTTTAAATGAGTTTTCAAAATTATGTTTTTGGTCTTCTTTTTTATCGTGCCAACCGGAACAAGTATTTACTGGATTTTTAGTTCGTTGTTCGAAATTCTACAAAAAATAATCTTTTTTTATCTTGAAAAATGACAAAAAAAACAACGTGCGTTGCTGAAAAAAGGAGTGATTAAACCATGAACATTGAAAAGGTTTTTTTCTTTTTCTTCCAAATAAAAAAATTTCAACGTCGTTTACAAAAACCGGATCAACCAGTTTTTTATTCGCTTTTAAGAACAGAAAAATTGGTTTTTTTCCGGCGCTATACAGTTTTATTTTATAATTTTGCCGCGATTATTAAAACAATTGAAACTGTTTTGTTTGATATTATTCAAACTGAATATGAAATTCAGATTGAAAAGCTGAAAGTTCTTTTCAAAAATCGTGACCAAATTATTGTCGAAATTAAAAGCAATCAATCCGCTCTTTTAACCGGTAAATTCCGCCAAAACAAAAAAACCTTTGAAAATTTCCTTGCTCGGGTTCTCTTTCAAAAATTTCGTTTCCATTATCAATTAGAATGTAAGATGGAAAAAATTCAACAATCATTTCGAAGTAAACCCGATGCCCAAATCATTAATTAAAACACCATCGTTTAAAAGTTGAATTGATACGCATTGTCATTTATTTGACCAGCGCTTTGCCGAGCAAAAAATGACCCCCGCAATGATTTATCATGCCGCAATGACAGCTCATGCTCAGTATTTAATTAACGTTGGCACTGATTTAACAAGTAGTCAAATTGTTATTAAACAAGCACAGCAGTTTCCGAACTGTTTACCAGCGGTCGGAATTCATCCGCATGAAGCGGATAAAGTTGATTCCCAAACTATTCAAGCGTTGGAAATGTTAATTCAAACTAATCGAGATAAAATCGTTGCCATCGGTGAGATTGGATTGGATTATCACTATAATTTCGCCACCATTGCCCGGCAAAAATGATTATTTAAAGCTCAATTAAAATTAGCCGCCAAATATCAACTGCCAGTTTTATTACACGTTCGCAAAGCTTTTGCTGATTTAAAAACCATTTTAAAACCCTTTGCCTTGCAAGGGATCAGTCATTGTTTTGCGGGCAGTTTAGAAGACGCTAATTGATTAATTGCCCGGGGATTTAAACTCGCTTTAGGAGGAATTTTAACTTTTCCCAATGCCGAAAATTTACGAACAATAGTTAAAATGCTTCCGCTTTCCGCCTTTGTTTTAGAAACTGATGCGCCCTATTTAGCACCCCAATCCAACCGTGGCAAAATTAATTATCCCCATTATTTACTTGAAACTGCTCAACTGGTTGCGAAGCTAAAAACAAGTAGTTTGGCCGATGTTTTATGAACGACTAGTCAAAACGCTTGTCAACTCTTTAAACTCTCCTTTCCACCATTCAAAAATAAGTTATAATTTTGCTCTTTAATAAATGTATAATGGATACTAAACGATGCCAATCGAAAATTCTTCTTTGAGAGCTAAATTATCTTCTTCATCTTCCAATATGAGCACAAAATATAGCAGCGAATCGATTAAAGTTTTAAAAGGGACCCCGGCTGTTCGGCAAAACCCGGCCATGTACATTGGATCAACTGATCTAAATGGTTTTCATCAATTAATTTGAGAAATTATTGATAATGCGCTTGATGAATATTTAGCGGGTTTTTGTGACACTGTTAAGGTCACAATTACCAATCATGAAGAAGTTATTATCGAAGATAATGGACGTGGTATTCCGACTGGTTATAATCCAGAAAGCGGGGTTTCGACACTGGAAACAGTCTTCTCTGTTTTACATGCTTCAGCTAAATTTGATAATCAAACCTATCAGGTCTCCGGTGGTTTACACGGCGTTGGTTCAACCGTGACCAATGCGTTAAGCAAATATTTAGTGGTCAAAGTTTATCAAAAAAATAAAATGCATACCCTGCGGTTTGAAAATGGTTTGAAAACTACCAATGATGTGGTGGTAACTGATTCCGATCGACCTGATTTTAAGCATGGAACAGTTGTCATTTTTAAACCGGATAATAAACTCTTTGATGAACCATACAGTTTAGACCATAATATCGTTAAAAATCGGCTTGAACAAAGCGCTTACATTAACGCCAACATTAACATTAGTTTTACTGACCAACGGAATGATTTTCATCAAGTCTTTCATTTTCAAAATGGGCTGCAGACTTTATTAACGAAAATGATTGGCAATGATACTAAAGTTAATACGACCCCTATTTTTGGGAGTTTTAATAAAGAAATGATTCGGTTTAGTTACCTGTTTCAATACGTCGAAAATAACACCCAAACAATTTATTCGTTCTGCAACAACATTAATACCCATGATGGTGGAACCCATGAACAAGGCTTACGAATGGGAATTTCCCGCGCGGTGAAAAAAGTGATGCGGGAACATAATTATCTAAGCGAAAAAGACAAACTAGAGACTGAAGATACCTTGGCTGGTTTAACTGCTATTATTACTGTTTTACATTACAATCCCAAATTTTATGGTCAAACTAAAACAAAACTGGTTAACAAAGAGGTTAGCAGTTTAGTTTATGAACATTTAAGTCGGGTGTTTGAAAAGTATTTACATGAAAATCCGCGCGAACGGGAAAAGATTTGTGAGAAAGTTTTACGCGCGTTAAGATTACGTGTTGAAATTACGAAAAAAACAATTGAAATTAACCGTGCCAAAATTTTTGATAATTCTCCTTTACCCGGTAAATTAGCTGATTGTGCAACGACTGATCGGGAAGCAAGTGAGCTCTTTATTGTCGAAGGTGATTCGGCCGGGGGCAGCGCTAAACTAGGTCGTGATCGCCAATTTCAGGCCATTCTTCCTTTGAAAGGAAAAATTATTAATTCCGAACGCACCCCAATGTATAAATTGTTTAAAAACGATGAAATTCTTGATTTAATTACTTCGTTTGGGTATCAAATTAGCAGCGCCGGAATTGTTTGTAAAGAACATGGTTTAAAAAATTGCTTGGATTGTCAAGCCAAAAATCAGGAACAATTACGCTACGGTAAAATCATTATTATGACTGATGCTGATGTTGACGGGGCGCACATTAGTGTTTTGCTTTTAACCTTTTTTTATCGTCATTTACCGTGGTTATTGGAAGCCAAACGAGTTTTTTTAGCCCAACCACCACTGTATAAGTTTCAAGTTGGCAAAAAAATTCAATATCTTTACACTGATTTGGAACTCCAGAAAATGCAAACAGAATATAAAGAACAAAAGATTAATTTACAACGTTATAAAGGGTTGGGAGAAATGAATCCGGACCAATTGTGAAATACCACGATGAATCCTAAAACTCGGATCTTAAAGCAAGTTACCATTTTCGATGGCAAAGATGCCAACGAGTGTATTAGTGCCTTAATGGGAAAGGAAGTTGAACCCCGGAAAGACTTTATTTTAAATAATTCCGGCTTCGTCACTAATTTAGATATTTAATTCTGATGAAAAAACCCACCGAACCAAAGTCAACCTTTTTAACCGATCAACAATTGCCGGTTAGTTTCACCAAGGAAGTCCGGCAACGCTTTTTAGACTACGCGCTTTCTGTTATTATTGCCCGCGCTTTACCCAATGTTGCTGATGGTTTAAAACCGGTTCATCGTCGCATTTTATATGCCATGTATCAATTAAAACTATTGGCTAATAAACCATTTAAAAAATCCGCCCGAATTGTTGGGGAAGTAATCGGAAAATACCATCCGCATGGCGATATGGCTGTCTATGATGCCATGGTGAAAATGATTCAACCTTTTTCCAGTTATTATCCATTAATCAACGGGCATGGTAACTTTGGTTCAGTTGATGGTGATTCACCGGCTGCTATGCGTTATACAGAAGTGCGCTTGGCTTTATTAACCGAAACAGTTTTAAATGATTTAGCTTATAATACGGTTGATTTTACATCGAATTACGACGGAACCGAACAGGAACCAGTTGTTTTACCCGGCCTTTTACCGAATTTATTGTTAAATGGTTCAACCGGAATTGCGGTCGGAATGGCGACGAATATTCCACCCCATAATTTAGATGAAGTAATTGATGGTTTGATTGCTTATCTAAAAAACCCGCAACTTAGTTTTGAAGCATTAACCACTTATTTGCAAGGACCTGATTTTCCCACCGGTTGTGAGGTGATTTTGACCCATAAAAATCATTTAAAAATTTTTAGCACCGGTCGTGGCAAATTTATCATTCGTGCTCGTTATAAAATTGAACAAACCAAACAATATGACCAGTTAGTTTTTTATGAAATTCCTTATCAAGTTAATAAAATTGATTTAATTAAAACGATTACCAGTTTGGTTCAGGCCAAAAAAATCACCGAAATTAGTGATCTCAAAGATGAATCAAACCGCTTGGGAATTCGCTTAATTTTGCGTCTGAAAAAAGGTGCGCAAACCGCAATTTTATTAAACAAATTATTTACGTTTACAAATTTGCAAACCAGTTATAGTGTTAATTTGATTGCCTTGCATCAAAATCAACCCCAATTAATGAATTATTTACAGGTTTTTCAATATTATGTTGCCCATCAACTAAATGTTATTACCCGCCGGACAGCATTTTTGCTGAAAAATGCCCAAAACCGCCTGTTGGTTTTAAGCGCCCTGGCGAAAGCATTAGCTAAAATTGATGCTGTGATTCAAACTACGAAACAAGCGCAAGATCCCAAAACCGCCCAAATTGCTTTACAAACGCTTTTAAAAATTAATGAATGACAAGCCAAAGCGGTTTTGGAAATGAAATTACAACGTTTAACATCTTTGGAGCGGGATAATTTACGGAAAGAAAAACAGGAAGTTGAAGTTAACATTCAAAAATATCAAACTCTACTTGGTAGCGAAGCACGCAAAAAAACGGTTTTAATTAATAAATTACTTGCCTTGAAGAAAACTTTTTCCCGTCCGCGCCAGTCAAAAATTTTACGGCATGATATTTATGCCAATTTAACAACAGTTGATTTTATCAAACATCAAAATATTTTGGTCTGTGTTTCAGAAAATAACTATTTAAAACGTGTTAATGCTGATTTATTTAATACTCAAAAACGCGGTGGAATTGGGGTGCGGGGAATGTTATTAAATGAAAATGACGCCATCAAACAAATTCTTTTAACCGATACGCATGATAAATTGTTGTTTTTCACTGATTTAGGTAAAGTTTACGCATTACCCGCATATAAAATTCCTGATTTAGGTCGGAACGCCAAGGGAACTCCCGCCCAAAATTTAATTAAATTAAAACCGGGGGAAAAAATTCGCACGATTGTGAAAGTGGAAAGTGATGACAATAAAGACCGTCTCTTTTTTGTCACCTTACAAGGGTTAGTCAAACAAACTCTGAAGCATCACTTTAAAAACATTAATTCCAAGGGCAAAATTGCGATTAAGTTAAACGAAAATGACAATTTGGCGCATGTTTTTCCGGTTAGTGCCGAAGAACATATTATTCTAAGTAAAAGCGATAATCAAATTGTCCGGTTTCAAGCGAAACAAGTCCGTTCAACCGGGCGGGCAACAATCGGAAAAATTGGTGCCCGCCCTAAACCAGGGCGCAAAACCTTTTTTATTAATGGTGCCAGTAGTGCTTTAACCGATCAAAAATTACTTTCTGTCGATAATTTAGGGTACGGCAAAATGACCCCCCTTTCCAATTATCGTTTAACCCGTCCCGGGGCAAAAGGAGTAATTGGAATTCGCAAAGAAAATAAAATTTTTTCTCGCGCTATCTGCACGACATTATCTGTGTTTGGGGATGAAGAACTTTTGATTGCCAAATCAAACGGGAAATTAATCATTTCTTCGTTAGTTAATACCAGAATTACGAAAAGTAAATCCGCCCGCGGGGTCAGGTTAGTTAAATTAGAACCAAACGAACGGATTACAGCGGTTTCTATTCTGCCAAGCGCTTCAATTAATAAAAAGTAGTTTGCCGCGCCTTTTTTCGTTATAATATCATTATAAGATCATTGCGATCTGGATTTGTGGTGTACCGGTAACATGCCTCTCTGTCCAAGAGGAGATAGCGAGTTCGATTCTCGTCAGATCCGCCAGTTGGTTCGGTAGCTCAGTTGGTAGAGCACTTGACTGAAGCTCAAGGTGTCGGCAGTTCGAGCCTGCCTCGAACCACCATTAGTTTTTTGCTTTGGTTTTAGAGTCAAACTTCCTCGTTGTGTTTGGCTATTCTGTTATAATAATTGAAAAACAGCAGGGTGGAGTAAAGGTAGCTCGCTAGGCTCATAACCTAGAGATAGTTGGTTCGATTCCAACCCCTGCTACCATTTTTAATGACCAAAGCATATTTAACCGCCAAACTCGGCATTTATTACAAAATTTTTCTTTTAGTTCTTCCGCTTGTTTTAAGTTCGTTTTTACAACATACTGTTAGTACGGTTGATAATTTTATGGTTGCAACCGTGAGTGAAAATCAAAAAGATGCCCTGACCGCGGTGGGAATTGTTACCCAGTTAATTGTTTTTGCCATTGCGTTTTTTTGGGGAATTAATGCGGTCGCCGCTATTTTTGCTAATCAATTTATTGGTGCCAAACAGTTCACTAATTTTAAACAAACGATTAAAATTAGTTTGCTGTTTAACATTGTCATCGTCATAATTTTAGTCACCATTTTATTTACGTTAGGTTCCCAAATTATTGATCTTTACTTGAAAACGCAACCCAATAAAGTTGTGATTAAAAAATTGGCTAATCAATATCTTCCCATCTTAACAGGTTCGGTTATTTTTGTTGCGTTAAGTGTTGGATTTATCCAACCAATTATTATCATTGGCAAAGCTAAATTTTACCTTTATATTGGTTTGTTTTCCCTTTTCAACAACATTCTTTTTAACTTGCTTTTTGTTTATGTTTTTCAGCTTGGAGTTACCGGGATCGCTTGATCAACACTTTTGGCCCGTTTTTTAGAACTTTTGTTGATTTGAGGATTGGTCTTTTTTAAGTTTCGCAAGCAATTATTGTTTAAATTAGATTGGCACTTTGATCTTAAGATCGTGAAGGCTTTTTTCCGTAAAATGATTTTAGCAACCTCTTTTTTGGTTCAATTTGCGGCGAATATTTTATTTGCCTGACTATTTATGAATAACTATCCGGTCGTTGCTTCCGCAATTGGGATTAGTGGTGCAATTATTGGGATTATGTTTGCCATTTTACCCGGCATTATTATTTCGATTAATTTTTTTGTTGGGCAAGCATTAGGGGCGAATAAATTTCAATTGGCCCAACAATATGTTCGCAAAATTTACTTTTTGTTATTGCTTGTCACGATCTTTTTTGCTAGTTTAGTTCTATTGTTGACTTGAACAATTGTTCCCGCTGTTGTTCAAGACAGTTACTACATTACTTATATGATTTCGTGTTACGCCGCTTTTATGGTTGTTTTCACGACTAATTTTACGCTCGCAACCACTTTAAGAGCAGGCGGAATGGTTGGGATTCCGATTTTTGTCAATCAGTATTTTCAAACGGTCTTTAATTTCCCGGTCACTTATTTATTGGTTACGTTTGCGCAACTTAGTTTTGAAATCGTTTATCTAATTCCTCTTTGTTTAAATTTTTTACCAACGATTATTTTGTATCTTATTTATCGTCGGAAAAAATGGGTTCGTAATATTACCAAAGAATTTCGCCGCCGTTAAAAAGTAATCTGGGTTTTTTATGTTAGAATAGAGGCGATCATGGTTGAACGCTGATCATAAACGAATGGTTATTCGGATGACAAGACTACCATTTGCTTTTTAAAACTATGAAAGTCAATCCGTTGGCGATATTTTCTTCATGTTTGATTGTGCTTATTCTGGGAGGAGTAAGTGCATTAACTTATTTTTTTATTGATCATGCTGGAACGATTAAAACAATTTCCAACCAAAAAGCTGATCTTAGTCAAACTTATGATCGAGCAACATTTGATAGTAAAATCATCAGCAAACGCGGACCAAAAGGACCAAAAGGACCAAAAGGTCCATCCGCTTCCGCCGCCAAAATTATCACAATTGAAACCAACAGTCTGTTTTCCGACCTCGAAAAATTACAACCTGGTGCCGCTGTTTTTTTAAAGTTTACCAAAAATTTTCGCCCAACATCGTTTATGCAAACTGATTTTATGGGGGCTGTAATTGCAACTAATAAAAACCAAGTTATCATGTTTGGTGAAACAATTGATGTATACGTTGCTAATTTTAAAGGCGTTTATAAAATTATTGCGGAGCGAAACGCCGAGGATCAAATTAAGTGAACTTTTCTCCAAAAAACCATCCAAGAGTTAAATGATTACTATACACAAGCTCTCACTGACGCGAAATTAGCGACCAAAATTGATGATAAAACTGCCTACACCAAAAGCAGAATTGATTATTTTTTAGCTTTAAAAATGAATAAAGCGGACACTTATTCTAAAACACAAGTTGATCAAAAAATCGCTAGCGTTCCGCCCGAAAAATTATCATATTCAACGAAAACAGTTGATGAAAAATTAGCTACGAAAGTTGAACAAACCGCCGCTTACACCAACACTGAAATTAATCATAAAATTCTGGGTAAAATCAGCAAAGGTGATAATTACTACACCAAACCCGAAATTGATGCCAAGTTAAATACCAAAGTTAATAAAGTAGACACTTATAGTAAAACCGAAATTGATACCTTTTTTAATCAACCCGAGAAAAAACGTTTATATAACTGAACTAAATTTGTTAAAGTTGATCTTCCGAATAAACAAATTACTTCCACTATGTATGGTGATTTAAATTTTGCTCCCGATGGAAAATATTTAAATGCCGCAAAAACGACCGATACATTACAGTTAAAATCAACTTCGCAAACTTTTCATAAAGGTGATCGTCTTTCAATTCGTGGTTTTGCCAAAACCAACATTAAAACCTGACAAGGGATCCTGGTTATGCTTAAAAATAAAAATGGAAGCCATGCGGGTGTTCATAGTTTTAAACACTGAAATCGTTCATATATTAATAATGTTTTTGTCACAGAAATGATTAGTCAAGATTTTAGTTCTGATGCGAGTTATGCGGAAAAAGTTCGGACTTATCCGTTGGTTGTTTTCCGAAATAACAATCAGGGCGGGTATGTCAAAGATT
This sequence comes from Mycoplasmatales bacterium, assembly GCA_965196725.1. Taxonomy (GTDB): domain Bacteria; phylum Bacillota_I; class Bacilli_A; order Mycoplasmatales; family MT37. The sequence continues at coordinate 71,281 of OZ239770.1, read as the reverse complement.
ATTTCCGGTTTGAAATTAACTTAGAATTTAATGACGACTACATTTATGTTTCAAGTCGCACAACCTCCGGGAACGCAAATGGAATTTCAATTTGTGATTCATTTGCTTTGCTAACATATCCAACCACTTATAATGACAGCGACGGATTGTTTATTGAATATCTTGAAAACGCGGAAATTAATGGTTCAACGGGTCAAACTGTTTATTCAGATCCTGTTTCCATTTTATCCGGGCATGCTGAAATTAATTTTATTCGTGATTGATCAAATCGTGAATTTAACAATAAAATAAACTATGAAACAAGGAGTCTTTAATTGCAGATTAGGTTATGAAATTTAGTTATTCATCAATTTTACTAATCGTTTTGTCACTTGTTCTTTGCGGTGGTTTTGGAGTTTTAGCTTATTTTATTTTTGATAATTCTTTATCATTGCAAACGTTACAAACGAAAAAAATTAATAAAACCGCTATTTATGATCGTTCCACCATTGATCGCAAATTACCTGTGACAATTGGTCCGCCAGGACCCCAAGGTCCGCCTGGCGATCCTTCCAGTCAAGAATTAATTTTGGAAATTAATAATCTTTATCCGTTTGATCATTTTGGCGAACTTCCTCCCGAAACACCGATCATTTTAAAATTTACAACTGATTTTAAAAATCCCACCTTTGCGGGCACTACTTTTTCGGGTTGAATTACCAAAACCGTTAATTTATCACAAGAATTATTGGGACAAATTTATCATGAAGGCGAAAAAAAATCACTGGGAAGTTACAAGATTTTAACAACGAGATTAGACACCTTGAAATTTACCAACCATATTGCATGAGAATTTATTAAACTGGCACCGAAATATCTTCAAGATCATTACTTATCAAAAAAGCAATTGGATCAAGCCCTTGCTAACAGAGCTGATGTTGCTAATAGTTATAACAAAAGTCAAACAGCAAGCAAATTACAGGATAAAGCCGATCAAGCTTTAACGCCAAACAAATTAGAAATTGATAATAGGATTAAGGGAATTGCCCCCCCCGTTGACGCTTATAATCAGGCTGAAATTAACGAGAAACTAGCCAAAAAAGCCGACAAATCTGATACCTACACCAAACCCGAAGTTGATACAAAAATTAATCAAAAAATCGACAGATGAGATCTTTATTCCCGCCAACAATCAGATGATGCAATTGCCAAAAAAGCCGATAAATCTTATGCCTACACCAAAACCGAAGTTGACAATAAAATTAAACAAGGGCAAACTTTTAACTGAACAAAATTTGTGCGATCTGGTGTTAGTGCCGGCAAAACTATTACCAAAGTTTACGGAAATACTAAATTTTCCAGTGGCGCCTTTCGAAACAGTGCTTTATATTTAAAAATGGCTCCTGCTTTTTTTAAAGGGGATCGGTTAACAATTATTGGAAGAATAAAAAGCTTACACAATGGCTATCAAGGGTTAAATATTGATTTACGTAATCTAGCTGATCCGACCGGCTTACTTAATATTTATAAAATAAATCACTGAAACCGTTGGCATGATGGTGGCACAGTGAAAACCAAAAAATTAGCCCTTACTTTTAATCCTCTTAAAGATTTAGGTGATTATCCCCTTTTTGCGGCCAATAAAACATTTAAAAATCATCTTTCTTTCCGGATGGAGATTGTTTTTGGAACAGGTGATAATATTTTTGTTTATACATATGCTCAAACTAACCGTCAAACCACCTTAGATGAAGTGCAATCAGTTGTTGTCATTAAATATCCTTCCAATTATAATGATGCAAAAGGATTGGGAATTGTATCAGTCTTTAGCGAGGCAGTCGTTTATGCAACCGGCGAAGTTGATAGGAGTGCTTCCGCGGATACAATGGCAAGTGGATCAGAGTTAATTTTCATTCGTGATATTAGAAATCGTGAATTTGGTCCTAAAACAATTTCCACTAAAACCGTCGAGAGTCATTTTCAATAACAAAATAAAGGTTTAACATTATGAAAAAAAAGCAAGCAACCACGACCAATAACTCCCTCGCCCTTGTTTTACTAGCAATTGTTTCCTTTTTGCTCATTGCAGCATTAGGATCAGCAAGTTATTTTTTAATTACCCAATCATTTGAAATTACAACATTAACAGATAAAAAAGCCAATCAAAGTGATGTTTATAATCGCGAAAACGTTGATCATAAAATTCCTTCCGGCGGCATTCAAGGACCAAAAGGGGCAAAAGGTGATCCTGGTTCAGTGGGAATAACTTTATTAATGACCAATGACTATGCTTATGACAATTTTGCCAAACTTGATGATGAAATGCCAATTGTTTTGATTTTTCCTTCTAATTTTAAACTGACAGATTATGCAAACAAAGTGTTTGTTGGTTGAATTGTCGCTTCCCATAACCGTGATAAATTACTGAGCGGGGAACTTTACGATCTTATAACTCATAAAATTTTGGGTTATTACAATTTAACATCTCAACCGCAGTCGATCGTTGGTTCAATTACTAAAATTAAATGAATTTTCCAAAAAATGATTAATCTTCCCCTTTTTACCAATTATCCTGGCAAAGCAGAATTAACCAGAGAGCTAGCGACTAAAATTCTAAAAAGTAACGCTTATACGAAAGAAGATGTTGACCGTTTGGCGGCCCAAAAAATCGCCATTGCAGATGTTTATGATCGAACTACTTTGGATACCAAATTAAAAGCTTTACCGGGATTAAAAGATCATTATTCTAAATCGCAATTAGAGATTAAACTAGCAACTAAACTTGATAAAACTGCTTCTGCCACGAAAGGAGTTGTTGATGGTGAATTATTAACCAAGGAAGATAAAATTACCGTCTATGATAAAACTGATTTTAATAATCTTTTAGCTAATAAATACGATAAGAATCTTTTGTACAGCAAAACAGATGCTGATAATAAATTAGATCCTGTCTTTTTTAACGCGCACAGCGTGGTAAAAAAAGGAACAGACGCCGCCGGTAAAATCACTTCGACAACTTATTCATCGTTTCTCCAAAATTATCCTGTTCAAGCACGTTTTCAAAAATGAACCAACGAAGTAGCGGTTGAAAATTTAAAACTTTTTAAAGGTGATCGCCTGATAGTGGAAGGTAAAGTGCGAAAAACACATTTGAATCATCAAGGACCAGCATTCATTTTCGCTGATCAAAAAGGAACAGCGCTTAAATTATGAGAAATTAAACATTGAAACCGTTGAATGGGTAATGCAAAAGTTAACATGGAACAATCTCATGTTTATGGACCGCTGGATTTAAATGATCATCCCCTTTTTATTGCCCATAATCTTTTGTTTGATTATTATCATTTTAAATTAGATATTTTCTTTGGTGATGATTATGTTTATGTGCAGGGGCATGGTGTTTTAGATAATCAATCTGATAGTAATGATACCTTTTCAATTGCTATTCTGAGTTATCCTTCTGGCTTTACGAATACTTCATGAGTTACACTTGATTATGTTGATAATTTTCAAGTTGATTATTCTAGCGCCAAGCGTTCCAGCGCCGCATCAACGGCTACATCTGATTTTGGGACTGGATCAGAAATTAAATTTACCTTTGATTTAGTTAGCGATCAACACAAAAACCTTAAAACTCCCAAGAAAGAACTGGTTATTCCGTTTGGGTAAGATTAAGGAATTTCGTCTGGTTAACAATGGTGCTGAATCACGCAATTATTTTTCTAAACCAAAAATTTATTAGTCTATACACTAATTTTTATTATTTTCGTAATTATCTTCGTTTTTGTTTTTTTAATATTCAGTTAATTCTTTTATTTTTTTTGAGTTAATTTAACTCAAGAATTTTTCTCTAAATTTTTTTAAAGGTAGATATCTTATTTGTTGCTCTTGCCAATTTTTAAATAACACTTTCCAGTTTCAAATTTTATGGTTACTATCTTCCGAAACTTCTAAAAAAGCAATTATTAAATTTTTATTTTTGTTTGCAATCAAGTGATTAATGAGCTCTGTTGCTCAGTTAAATTTTGCATTTTTTTCTAAATCCCTTTTGCCTTTTACTTCCATTATTACTATATTTTTTTCAGTTTCAAGAATAAAATCAGGAAAAAAATTACGAATTTTATTTTCGCTGGAAATATAAGGTATGAAAAAATCGCTATCTAAAGTAGTTCCATTTCGTAAAATATGTTTTTTTACTTTATCATCACGAAATCAATCTTGTATGAATTCATAAAATTTTTGCTCAGGTCGATTGATAGCTTTTTCACAATCTAATTTAATTTGATATGAATTAACATCATCTCAATCTTTGCCGGTATCATCATTATGATAATTTTTAGGATATCATTTGTAATTGTGATCAGTTAATATTCATGGTTTATCTTTTTGAATAATTTTGAAATTATCTTTTTGATGTTTTAAGAAAACTTTTTCAATTTCAATTTTCAAAATATCTCCATTTTTTATAGTTGTAGAAAATAATTTATTACTAAAAAATTGATACAATTGTTTCTTTTTAATTTTTTTATGCTCTTGTCAAATTTTATCTACTAATTTTATGAAAAAAACCTTTAATTTGGGGTAACCTTCAATAAAAGTTTGAAAATCCAATCAAATTTGAAAAAGGGTGTTTTTTGACAATAATTGCAATTTTGTTTGTCTTGGATTAGTTTTAATTTCTCCTTTTAAAACATGTGTGCTTTGCTGTCGACTTTTAGATACAATAGGTTCTTGAATATCTTTCATACTTTCATCCAAAATTTTTTGAATGATTTTTTGACTTTTTAATTCTGAATATATCTGGTCAAAAGAATTATTTTTAAACTTTTTTTCAATTGCTAATTTATTTAACTCTAAGTTTGATTTACGACCCTTGGAAGATAATTTAAATTTCTCTTTTTTAACAACATAAGCTTCATGCTTTTTAACTCTTTTTTGATATTCTTCATCAAATGTAAAAACAAAAGCATTATTGATTAACTCCCCATCTTTAGTATTTCTTTTTTCAAAAAAATATTTAAAAAATGGATTTCTTAAAATTCTTCCCAATGTTTGAATTTCAAAAATTCTTGACCCTTTTTTTGGATTTCTTAATTTAATGAGAATATTGGCACGTGGAATATCTCAACCTGTTGCAATTGCCTGTTTGAAAACCAACACTTCATAAACAGAGTTTCTTTTTATCAAATCATTTTTTTCAACTTGTTTTTTGCCACTCAATCAAATAGCATATTTAAAAGCATATTTATCAGCATAGTGTTTCACAATTTTTTCAACTTTCTTTTTGTAATAATCATCTATATTAATTTTTTTGCCTTCATGATAAATTTGACTTGCTTTATCCGGTATTTGAATTAAAATTAAAGGATTTTGATCGGTAATTTTTGCTCTCTCATAGGATTTTTTCACTTGTTGTTGTTTTTTTATGCCTTGTTTTATGAGCAAATTAATATTATCCTCATCATCATATGTTTTATGATCATGGTTTGAGTAACTAAAGTCGTTAATTATCACTGCTTTTTTGATTGCCGCTTCGTTTCTAACATCTTCAACTGAGATTTTAATTTTTGCATCATCTAAAATTACTTCTTTTGGAGTTGCTGAAACTTCTAGGGTTTTGAGGGTCATAGATTGTATTTGTTTAAAAAAATGAGTTTTATTTGTTTTGATTTCATTTTTAACTTTGGATGATAAATATTCACGATGTGCTTCATCAACGATAACAATTAAATTAATCTTTCTTCTTTTTGTTTCTTCTAAAACATCATAGATATTGTTTTTTTCCGTCTCTTTTTTCGTAGCATTACTATTTTTGCTTAATGTATTTCAACCAATAAAATAAACATAATTTGAACGAAAGAAATCAACCCCTGCCAAATAGTCAGATTTCCCTCTATCTTTTCCATTACCATTAATTAACTTGGTAAAAAATCCATTTGCTCAATTTCTTTCTAAATAACTTGTAATTTTGTCATAACCTTGATTTGCCAAACCCCCATTGCTTGGTGCTAAATATAAAAAAGCATATGGTTTTTGGATTGAGTTTGAACAGATAATTCTTTCAATAATTTTGGCAATAATGTATGTTTTTCCTGATCCAGTAGGCGCTTGAAGAACCACTGTATCAAATTTTAAAAACTTTTGAACTACCTTGTTAATAGCTTCGGTTTGATATTCTAAGGTTCTGTTTTTAGTCATTGTCTCTAAAATCTTGAATTTTTATATTATGATTGAATTCTGTTTTATACAATGATTTAATTTGAGGTGTTTCAAAATCTTCAAATTGGCCATTTAATTTATTAATATGTTTGATTTCTAAAAATCTTAAAGAAGCATGCAAAAATGCTTTTTTCTTGCTTGATAATTCTCACTCAATGCTTTCACCATTAGTGCCTTTGCCTTTAATAATACGATATAAACGTTCATATGTAATTTGTGTAATGCATTTTTGCTCTTTTGTAGCTTTATCTTCTTTTTCGTTGATCAGAATAAACCTTCTGGTTCCGTTATCTTCTTCGTTTAACGCTAAAACGGCATGACCGGTTGTTCCGCTTCCGGCAAAAAAGTCTAAAATTGTTGCATTTTGATTATTTGGAACAAGTTTAAGCAAATACTTGAGCAGCTTGATACCCTTCGGATATTCAAATTTTTGGGCGCCTAAAATTTTATTTAATTCCTTTTGATTTTGATCATTATGCCCGACTAATTTATGCCCTAAAATACTGCGGCTAATGACATCTTGCACCTCGTTTAAATATCTTTTATAACGAAGTCTATCACCATTTTTAGGAATATAAACCCGCTTTTCATTGATCAATGCGTTAATTTTTTCCTTTGAATATCTTCAACCTTGATGGTTTTCACCAGGATCATATTTTTTTCCTTCAATTGTGATTGAAAAGCGCTTACCATTTTTGATTGTTAAATCAGCAAGGCAGTAAAAACCTTTGCCATCTTGATCATTATAAGTATAGACTTTATTATTTTTTGCTGTTCTTTCCAATCGATCAAAAAACTCTAGTTGATCAGATTGACGATAAGCGAGAATATAATCATGATCGTTAGACACGAATTTATTATTGTTTTTCGGCGAATAAGTTTTTTCCCAAATGAAATTACAGATGAAATTATTTTGCCCAAAAATTTCATCCATTAAAACCTTCAAATACGCTTGTTCATTATCATCAATTGAAACAAAAATCACTCCATTGTAATTCAATAACTCTTTGGCAACTTCAAGCCGTAGTTTCATAAATGACAATCACTTGGAATGTCTATAATCATCACTTGGATCAATAATTTTATCGTTAAAAATAAATTCTTTTCCTGTGTTATATGGAGGATCAATATAAATGATGTCAACTTTTACATTTGCTTGTTGTAACGCTTTCAAGGCATGATAATTTTCACCTTCGATGAGCAAGTTGTTATTCTGGGATTTTAAATTCAATTGCTTGTTTTTATATTTTGCTTTGTCCTGAAAAACACAATAATTTTTTTTAAAACTCTCATCTTTTTCCTTAAAATTAAGAAACGCTCCTTGCAGCCCTAATTTTTCATGTCTTTTTAGTAATCGTTGAAGTTCTAATCTTTGCGCACTGTCTAATCTTATTCCGGTTTCTGGTGAATAATTTAAAACTTTTTCATAAATCGACGAAATAATGTTAGATTCTTTTTTCATATTAATCATGCCTGACAGGGATTAGATCTGTTATTTCTCTCAACGTTTGCATCTTGTTAAAAAACAAAAAAAGATAATCAATATATTTTAATAGATGGCACGCTTAGAAGGAGTCGAACCCTCATCTCTTGGTCCGTAGCCAAGCACTCTATCCATTGAGCTATAAGCGCAGATCAAAAACCGTTTTTTATTTTACATCATATTTTAAGCAGAAGGTTTTATTTTCTTTTCAAAGCCTACTTTTTCTTCGTTTTCAACCGGAAATTCTTCCCCCTTTTTTTCAAAAATACTCTAAAATATCTAAGCAAATGCATAATTACGAAATTGTTTACATTATTGATCCAACCGAAAAAGCCGTTGAGCAAGTTGAAAAAAAACTGGTTGATTTATTAATTGATGCGAAAAACTTAAAAATTAGCCACTGAGGTCTAAAAAAATTTGCTTATCCGATCCAAAAACAAACAAGCGGGCATTACATTCAAATTAATTGCCAATTATCAGCCGCAGTTGTTGCTGCTTTACCCGGCAAATTAAACCTGGTGAAACCACTTTTACGTTATTTGATTATTAACCTTGATAATGAGAAAAAATTTCGTTATAAAGAACGACCACCAAAACCAGAAGTGACACTTTTAAATGCTGAAACTAATCAGACTAAAGATATTCCATCTCAGTCAAGGGAAGATTCCTTGGACGTAAAACCAACCGCGGAAAAAACCGTTGAAGATTCCAAACCGGAATCCTAATTTCATATGGTAAAGAACAAATCTGCTTCCAATCAAGTCATTTTCTTAACCCTTCCCAATTCCGAACAGTTTGCTAAAACAACCGTCAAAAAATTAGGTTATGAAGTAACCTTAATTGAAAAGAAAATCTTTGCCGATAAAGAATTAATTGTTAATATTCCGTGTTCCGTTCGCGAAAAAGACGTTTTTCTTTTTCAATCAACTAATTCTCCGGCCAATGAACATTTAATGGAATTATTTATTACCATTGATGCTTTAACCCGGAGCTCCGCCAAAAGTATTTCTTTAATTATGCCCTATTTTGGTTATGCCCGTCAGGATCGCAAAGCCCGCGGTCGCCAACCAATTACAGCTAGTTTAATTGCTAATTTGCTTTCCAAACTGAAAGTGAAACGGATTATTACGTTTGATTTGCATTCCCCGCAAATCCAAGGTTTTTTTGATATTCCATTGGTTCATTTATCCGCCTTACCAATTTTACTTCATGATTTATTGGTGAATAAAGTGCGGGATTTTGTTTTAGTCGCACCTGATTTTGGATCACATCGGCGTGTTAGTGAATTAAATAAATATTTGAATCGTTACATTGCCGTTGTTGATAAACGGCGACCAACAATTAACGATACGCAAGTTAAATTTATTCTTGGTTCAGTGGCTAATCAAAATGTGTTATTAATTGATGATTTAATTGATACCGGCAAAACAATGTTAAATACCATTCGCTTTTTAAAAGCGAAAGGAGCGAAAAAAATTTACCTTGTTGCCACCCATCCGGTTTTTAGCGCCGATGCTTTGGCTAATTTTGCCGAAGCTTATCAGGAGCAACTATTTGAAAAAATGTTCATTGCCGATACCATTCATCTTCCAAACGCTCATCGTTATCCGTTTTTAAAAGTAGTTTCCTTAGCTAGTTACTTAGCTGCTTCATTAAAAATTCTTTTTCATGGTGGATCAATTTCGGAACTAGGGCAAAAAGAATTGGATAAATTAGCGCAATATGAAAAATAATTCCTGATTACTTGTCGGATTAGGCAATGTAGGAAATGAATTTAAGAAGACGCGGCATAATGTTGGATTTGTTTTTTTAGATACTTTATTTCCTAATGCCATCTGAAAAAAACATCCAACATACCTGTTTACGGAAGAAACAATCGGTTCAACCAAAATTATTGCGCTTAAACCACAAACAATGATGAATCTTTCCGGACGTGCTGTTCAAGAAGCACTTGCAACATTTCAAATTCCATCTGACCGCCTAATTGTAATCGCTGATAATGTTGATTTACCATTTGGAACGGTTAAATTTAATAATCGTTTATCAGCGGGCAGTCATAATGGTTTAAAAAACATTGCTAATCATAGTCCACGTGGTGCTTCGATTCATATTGGCGTTGGGCGGCAAAATCCCTTGCAAAAATGAGTCCTTAGTTCCTTTCCCGTTTCGGAATGAAAGCAGTTGCCAACCCTTTTCCACGCCATTAAAAACCATTTAAAAAAGGTTTGAAACCAACCGCAAAAAACGCTGTTTGCCACCAAACTAACTCCTTTAAAAGCTGCTTCTAAGGCAAAACAAGCCCGAAAATTAGTTGTTGCCGGTGCTTTTTTTGGTGATGAAGGAAAAGGCAAAGTGGTTGATTATTATGCGGAAAAATTTGATATTATCGCCCGTTATGCCGGCGGCGATAATGCCGGGCATACAATTAAAGTTCAAGATCAAGTTTATGAATTTTCGATTTTGCCGGTTGCAATGATTCGCGCTGATAAAATTAGTTTTCTCGGCGCTGGTTGCTTGATTAATTTAACGCAGCTATGTAGCGAATTAGATAACTTAATTGCTTTAAAAATTCATCCAGGAAAATTAAGGATTGCCGCCCGTGCGCATGTCATTTTACCTTATCATTTAATGCTTGATCAAATTCAAGAAACCCAAAAAGCGGCGCAAAAAATTGGAACAACCAAACGCGGGATTGGTCCTTGTGTTTCCGATAAGGTCAATCGGATTGGGATTCAAATTGCCGATTTTTTTGCCCCTAAAACTTTAAAAACGAAATTAGCACACAATTTAAGTTTAAAAAACCCGCTTTTTCCCCAACCGTTTCAATTGGAAAAACTGTTTACCGATTTAATGTGTTTATTTGAAAGAATTAAACCTTTTGTTGTTGATAGTGCAAAGTTTTGAGTTAACAATGAAGAGAAAAGTGTTTTATTTGAAGGTGCTCAAGGTACATTGTTGGATCTCAATTATGGGATTTATCCGTTTGTGACCAGCACATCACCAATCACTTGACAGGCCAGTTTAGGAACACTTTGTAATTTACAAAAGGCACAATTGCTAGGCGTTTTTAAAGCCTATGTCAGTCGGGTTGGAACCGGTCCTTTGCCAACCGAAATCAAATCCGCCTCGTTAAATGAATTAATTGCGGAAAAAGGACATGAATACGGCACAGTTACGAACCGGCGTCGGCAAATTGGTTGATTTGATGCTGTTTTAGCTCGTTATGCAATTCGTGTTAATGGGTTTCAACAAATCGCATTAACTTTACTGGATGTTTTATCCGTTTGCGAGGAAATTAAGATCTGTACCCATTATTTAATTGATGGCAAAAAATATTATCTTCCCCCGTTTATTCCTTCTGATTGAACAAAAATTGAACCGCAATATATCAGTTTAAGTGGTTGAAACCAAACTGATTTTAGCACGGTGAAAAAATACCTTGATTTACCCGTTAATGCACGAAAATACATTGAAAAACTGGAACAATTATTAAAACTGCCGGTCACTTTTATTTCGATTGGGAAAGAACGAACAGCAGCAATTAAACGCTAAACAGGTAAAACTATTGGTATTTCGGATTTAAATTGGTAGAATAAGTATTTGCTTGACCGACAAAAATGATTGAACGTTATCAAGATCCAGCGATTAATGCACTTTGAAAATTGGAAAATCAAATTAAACTTTGAACCCAAATTGAACTGTTGGTTGTGGAAGGTTGATACCGGAATAAATTTATTCCCGCTGCCGCCTTTGCTAAATTAAAAACTTTACAAGCTCCGAGTTTGGAAGCAGTTCTAGCCAAAGAACGATTGAGTCGTCATCAAATGATTGGTTTTATTGAAGCATTATCGGATCAAGTTGGTCCAGAACGCAAATGATTACACTTTGGTTTAACATCAAATGATGTCTTAGATACCGCGCAGAATTATTTATGCAAAGCAAGTTTAACAATCATTCTTGAGCGCTTGAAAACTCTCTTTTTAGCGTTAAAAAAACGCGCTTTCGATGATAGATACGTTTTAATGCTTGGTCGCACCCATGGTCAAGCGGCCGAACCAATTACGGTTGGGTTATTTTTTGCCCGCTTCGCAGCGGAATTTAAACGCCATTATCAACGTTTACAAGTGGCCCAAACGGAAATTGCCAAAGCTAAAATTGCTGGTGCGACCGGTACTTATACTCATCTGCCATTTGACATCGAAAAGTTTGTCGCCGAAAAACTAGGTTTAACACCAGCCGTTTTAAGCACCCAAATTGTAGCACGTGATTATTTAATTGCGATGTATCAAGCCGGCATTAATTTGGCCACCACTTTGGAAAAATTAGCAGTTAATTTACGGAGTGGGCAGCGCAGTGAAATTAATGAATTTCAGGAACAATTTCATAAAAACCAAAAAGGATCATCAGCGATGCCTCATAAAATTAATCCGGTAACGCTTGAAAACATTTGTGGTTTGACAAGAATGCTTCGCAGTTTTAGTCATGCTATTTATCAAACTAATTTACTTTGAAACGAACGGGACTTAACTAATTCATCAATTGAAAGAGTTTTGGTCCCTGATTTTTTTCATCTGCTTGCTACCAGTTTACACAAGATGCTTGATGTTGTGGTTAATTTAAAAATTAACTACCCGCAAATCAATCATAATTTAGAACAAGCGCAATCGATTTATAGTCAAAAACTGTTATTGAAACTAATTGCGAAAACACATTTAGATCGTTTAACCGCTTATCAGTTAGTTCAAGATGCTGTTTTTCAAGCTAATAATCGTCAAACAAATTTAAAATTAATTTTACCAACCCATCCGATTAGTAAATATTTGGATGCGAATGATTTAAAAGTTTGCCTTGACTTAAATAATTTAATGCCTAAAATTAACCAAATTTATCAGCAACTTTTTCCTGATGATGAAAAATTATAATTTGCTTAAAATCATTTCTGCTTCCGAAATTCAAACTCAGATTAAACTTTATGCGGCAAACTTAAATGCTCGTTATTTAAATCAAAATCTGACTTTGATTGTTATTATGCGTGGCGCATTTTACTTTGCTGCTGATTTAACCCGTTATCTTAGTCAGAAAATTAACCTGCAGATTTTTTTCTTAACCTATAAAACATACCATTTTCAGCAAAAAACCTCCCAGCAGCAGCTTGTTAATCAATTTGATCAACAATTACCAAATGATCTTTCCAAGCAACATTTATTGGTTTTAGACGATATTTTAGATACCGGGCAAACAATCGCCGATTTACACCATTATTTTCAACAGTTAAAGCCGCTTTCTTTACGCTTTGCTGTTTTAATTAAAAACCATGCTAATCAAAGTCAACAGCAAACACTAATGGGAAGCCGACAAATTACGCTTGACCATTTATTTACTTGAACTAAGACCACCCAAACCAATTGATTAATTGGTTATGGGATGGATTTAAACGAGGCCGGTCGGCATTTACGATCTATTTTTGCAATTAATGTTAAATAATGCAAATCCAAAAAACCTTTCGTGACCAAATTCCGACCCTTTTTTTGATTACCAGTCCAATTGGCAATTTACAAACGATCAGTCATGCGGTTAAACCGTTGTTATTACAATTAAACTATCTTTTTTGTGAAGATACCCGAATTACCCAAAAACTCTTAAATCATTTGCAACTTACACATTTAAAACTGTTTAGTTTTCATAAGTTTAATGAACACCGCCGGCAAATTCAAGTGCTTGAATTACTCAATACCAATCATAATGTTGGTTTGATCAGTTGTGCTGGCGTTCCATTAATTGCTGATCCAGGTTATAAACTGGTTAATGCTGTTTTAGCGCAAAAATTTGCTGTTACCTCAATTGGGTTAAATAATAGCGGGCTAGCCGCTTTAATTGTTTCTGGTTTGCCAACTCAAACCTTTTTCTTTGTTAATTTTCTGGCTCGCAAGCCCCTTCAAAAAGAGAGATTCTTAACCAAGTTAAGTTCGCTTTCCACTACATTTGTTTTCTTCGAATCAGTTCATCGCATTAAAGCTACGCTACAACTGATGCAAACAATTTGGCCGCAGCATCGCTTTGCCCTTGCCCGAGAATTAACCAAAAAACATGAAACGATTTATCGCGGTCAGTTAAGCATGTTAAAATTAAAAACAATTACATTAAAAGGAGAATTTGTACTTGTAATTGATCATAATTTGCCCAAATCGCAGCACCAACTTATTCATTTAAACCAGTTTGAAGCAGCAATTGCCAATTTAAATTTAACCTCGCAACAAACAATTAAATTGGCCCGACGTTTGTTTAAATTACCCCGCAAATTATTAAAGATTTCCAATGACTAAAAAACTTGTTTATTTAAGTACGCCAATTTATTATGCCAATGGTCAACCCCATTTTGGGCATGCTTATTCAACTCTTTATGCTGATTTTCTTGCCAATTACTATCGGCAAAAGGGAAAAGCAGTTGTTTTTGTAACCGGGGTCGATCAACACGGGCAAAAAATTCTTCAAACAGCTGCTAAAGCCAACTTACCGGTGCAACAATTTGTTGATCAAATTACAGCCTCATTTAAAAGCGCTTGAAAAGAATTGGCGATTTCCTATGATTATTTTGTGGAAACTACCAAACCAGATCATCATCATTTTATTCAAACGCAATTTCAACTGTTAATGAAGGATGATTATTTACGTTTACAAAAATATCAAGGTTGATATTGTGTTGGTTGTGAAACTTTTATTAAAATCTCATCTAATGCTTTAATTTGTCCAACCTGTGCCAGTAAATTAGTGAAAACTAATGAATGAAACTATTTTTTTCGTGTCAATGAGCACCAAAAACAACTAATTAAAACCCATTTACCAATTTGAGCAAACCAACTTGCCAAAAACAATTATTTTCATGATCTAAAATCATTTTTAAACTTGGCGGATTGAGATTTTTCCCTTAGTCGGCAACATTTAAAATGAGGAATTGCCCTCAATGATCCGCGCAACCAAATTGCTTATGTTTGATTTGATGCTTTATTCAGTTATATTTCGGTTTTACCAAAATCTTTACAAACCAAAATCTGAACTTCGCATCAACATGCCCAAATTATTCATGTTTTAGGAAAAGAAATTAGTAAGTTTCACCTGATTTATTGACCATTATTACTTCAAGCGACAAACTATCGGTTTCCCGATACTTTTTTACTTCATGGTTGATTATTAAATCAAGCACAAAAGATGTCAAAATCACAAGGGAATGCGTGAGATTTTCGTCCTTTAGTGCAAAAATACGGGGTTGATGCGTTTCGTTTATATATGGCAAGTTTAATTTATCCCGGTCAAGATATTGCCTTAAAATCAAACGGATTAGCACAGTTTTATCAAAGTCAATTGGTGAATAATTTAAGTAATTACTGTCATCGGGTAATGAAACTAGTCAAGCAAACAAATTGAACTTTACCTTCGCAGTTTAAACCAGTTCATTTTGCTAAAGCTAACGGTTATTTTAAGACTTTTGAAACTACCTTTCAAACCTTTGAACTCGGGCAAGCCTTGCAAATTCTTTTGCAGTTTTGTCGCTTTGCCAATCAAACTTTTGATCATAATCAACCATGAAAATTAATCGCATCATCACCACAATTACAACATCTTCTAACCGAAAGTTTATTGTTTATTGCTAATTTACCCGCTTTTTTAACCCCTTTTGCCCCCAATCTTAGCAAAAAAATTAATTTATGGTTTAATCAAAAAAAGGTCCAATTTGCTTGATCAGCGCAAAAACTAAAGTTTTTTCAAGTTCCAAGTGAGACCGTCTTATTTCAAAAAAAGTTATAATGGAACCCAAAATCACTCCTTTATTTAGCCAAAAACAAATTTTAGAAGGGATTAAAAAGCTTGCGAAAACGCTTAATCACCATTATCAACAATCAGCAAAACCGGTTGTTTTAGTAGGAGTTTTAAAAGGTTGTTTGCCGTTTTTATTAGAATTGATTAAGCATTTAAAGTTTGAACTAATTATGGATTTTATGATTATTAGTTCATATGCCGGTCAAAAACAACCCTTAAAAACTCCCCGCCTTATTTTAGATACCGCTGTTAATTTGACAAATCATGTGGTTTTAGTGATTGATGATGTAATTGAAAGCGGCAAGACAATTGAATTGGTTATCGATCATTTACAACCAAAACAACCACGAGAAATTAAAATTGTCAGTTTAATTTTCAAACCAAAAAATAATTTAATTAAACCTGATTTTTTTATCTTCAAAAGTCCAACCAAACTTTTTTTGGTTGGGTTTGGACTTGATATTTATGAACAAAAGCGGAATTTACCTTTTATTGGATATTTAGATCAAAATGACTAAAACAAACCTTTCCATCTACATTTTTAAACAGCAAAATCAAGTTATTTTGACCCAGCAAAATCACCTTGTCAACGGGCATCTACTTTATGAATGTGATCATGATGATCAAGCAGTGATCCAGCTAGTTGGAAGCAGTCTTTTTGTTCTGCATAATCTCAAATTAGCACAATTACAAACAATTAAAGTTACTGATAATGAAGCTAACATTGTTTTTCAACATAAACAACTTTTAAAATTAAAAACTTTACGGCAAACGTGGAAAAAACTGCCAAAACAACCAGTTCAAAACTTAAGTTTACCAGTTCAAAACTTAGTTTTACCTTTTTTACATTTTAATTTCGCCGGTCAAAAAATCACGATTGAATTACCAGTGTTAACCACTTTGTCGCTTCAAACCGTTCAGTTGACTAATCTTTCCACTTTTACTGAAGATGAGATTGTTTATCATCGTTTAACATTAAAATTAAACCAAGCAAAACCCGTTCCTTTGCCTGCCGATCATCGTTTTCTGAATAAAACGCTCAAATTTTTCGTTTTTAATGATCAAAATGGTGCTGGTTTGCCATATTGATTGCCACGTGGTTTATTGGTGAAAAACTTAATTCGTCAATTTGTTTTTGCACTTGAACAGGCCGCCGGGTTTACTTATGTTGAAACCCCGATTTTAGGTAGTCAATCAATGTATGAAACCAGCAACCACTTAAAGCATTACAAAGATTATATGTTTCCTGTCTTAAACGAAAAAACGAAGCTTTGTATTTGCGGCCAATGACATGTCCGCATCATTGTTTGCTTTTTGCCTCCGAACCGCGTTCATATGCTAGTTTGCCGCTCCGTTTTTCCGAAAACTCCCTCCTTTTTCGCCAGGAAGCAAGTGGCGCTTTATTAGGCATGGAAAGAGTTAGACAAATGGAATTAAAAGATAGTCATCTTTTTCTACCCGTTGATGATGAAGTGATTAAAAAAGAGCTAGGGAAATGTCTGGATTTAACCCAAACCGTTTTAAAAGCGTTAAAAATTAAAATTCGCGAGATTTATCTTTCAATTAATGATGCTAAACCGACAAAATTTGTGAACTTACCCCGGTTATGAAAAACGACAACCGCTCTTTTACGCACCGTTTTAGAGGAAAAACAGCTTAAATACCAGTTAAAAAAAGGGGAAGCCGCTTTTTATGGTCCTAAAATCGACTTTCAAATTGACACTGCTTTAGGACACAATATTACGATTTCAACTTTGCAATTAGACTTTGTTTTAAGCAACCGGTTTGGTTTGAAATATCGCCTGAAAACTGCATCAGAGCCTAAATATGCGGAACCAATTTTAATTCATCACGGTTTAATTGGAACATACGAACGATTACTGGTTATTTTGATGGAGCAAAATAATGGTTGATTACCGTTTTGATTATCACCTGTGCAAATCGTTTTAATTCCCTTACAAGCAAGTGTTGAACTAATTAATTACGTGAGACGAATGCATGCCCTTTTTCAACGTTATCAGTTACGAAGCGAAATTGCTTCGTCTGATTCAACCTTGGCAGAAAATGTCCGCCTAACCTGGGTGCAAAAAGTGCCAATTCGGGTTTTTATCGGCGCCAAAGAATATCAAAACAACCAGTTAACTTATCAACTTGCTTCTAATCGTAACCATAAAAAAACGCTTGATCCTTTACCGTTTATTGATTTTTGCCTAAAAATGATTGCTCATAAAGACTAATTAATTGGATTAATTGTTTTAAATCAAGCATCCTCTTTTTCGGCAATCTATTCGCTACATAGTATTATTGTGTTAAAATGAGACTATCAGATTATCAAAACATCTTCACTATTTTGAATAGCAAAAAACCACCAAAACCAATTAGTAATGATAAGATTCCTTATCCAGTCTTTATTGTAATTGATCAAACTGGCAAAAATCTAGGACGTTTAAGTAAAAGCGAAGCATTAGCAAAAGCACATGCATTAGGATTAGATTTAATCTTATTGTCGGATAATGCTCAAAATCCTGTTTGCCGTTTGATTGATTTAAGCAAGTATTTATACGAACAGCAAAAAGCGCTGAAAAAAGCAACAAAAAAAAGTAATCTCAATGTAATTAAAGAAGTGCGCTTTTTTGCCCAAATTGCTGAAAATGACCTTGAATTACGCTTAAAACGAACAATTCAATTTTTGCAAAAAGGGCATACTGTTCGTGTTCGCATGTTCTTGCGGGGACGCGAAAAATACATTAAAGATTTTGGATTAGCTAAATTTAATGCTTTTGTTGAAGCGGTAACGCAGTTTGGTGTTGAAGACAAACCATGGCAAAGAAAGGGAAACGCTTATTTTATTCAATTTAAACCACTTAAAAAACAACTGCTTCCAAAGAACAAACCAAGCAAAATGAGAAAAAGTAGGATAAAATAATGAAGGAATTAAATCAAGGGAAAAAATTTAACTTTTTCTGATTTATTGTTTAAATGAAAATGAAGTTTAAGACGAAAAAAGCGCTCCGAAAAAGGATTAAAATTACTGGAACCGCAAAATGAATACGTGGTAATGCCCACACTTCTCACTTAGCTGCCAGTAAAACCAAACAACAAAAACAGCGTTTGGATGGAAAAGCACTTGTGAAACCAGCCGATTATAAACGTCTGAAAAAATTGATTTAATTACACATATAAAACAAAGAGGAATTAAAAAAATATGAAATATTTAGTAGAAACAAGCACAACGGACACATCGTGAAGTATTTGATGAAATAATCCAACTCTTTTATTGATTATTCTTGTCGTTTTGGTGATTTTTTTGATCGTTGGTTACCGTTTGATTCGGATCGGTGCCAAAAGTAAGAAAACATGAATGGTTATTGTTGGTGTTATTCTTACTGGTTTAATTGGATTAGTTTACTATCTCAATTTGCGCGAGAAAATTAAAGAAGAGGAAAGTAAAAAACAATTCAACGAATTAAAAAGTGAAATTGCTCGTTTAGAGAAAAAGAATAACGAAGCACCAAAACCGAAAGCGGAATCCGAAGCAAAATAAATTATGCCACGAGTTAAAACAGGTCCCGTTACCAGAAAACGTCATAAAAAGGTCTTAAAGCTTGCGAAAGGTTATGTTGGTTCCAAACATGCTTTGTTCCGGGTTGCTAATGAACAGTTGTTACATTCGTTAAGTTATGCTTATCGTGATCGTCGGAATCGTAAACGTGATTTTCGTCGTCTATGAATTACTCGCATTGGGGCTGCCACTCGTTTAGCAAAAAGTAATTATCGTGATTTTATTCATGGTTTAAAACGGATTGATGTTCGTTTAAATCGCAAAATGCTTGCTCTTTTAGCTGTTGAACAACCGCAAGTGTTTGCTAATTTGGTAAAAATGACCCAAAAGTAACCAGATTAATAATTTTTAGTGATGATAACAGTTTTAATTTTATCGCTTTCCGCTCTTGCTGCTTTGGTTTCAATCTTGATAACAGGTTTGTTTGTTTGAAAAACCAACCAAAAATTAAACTTCCAACAAGAACAAAGGAAAGCAACTCTTGCTAGTTCGGAAGAAATGTTGAAAATTCAAACGGTTTTGACAACCCTTGATACCAAACAATCTGATTTACGCGACCAATTTCGTGCTTTTGCCGATAAAATTACAATTGAACAAACCACCAATCAAGAACTGAATAAAAATTTTCAAACTTTGGGTGCTAATTACCATAAATTATTAACTAATTTAACCACAATTGACAATAAACTGGAAAACACTAGTCAGGATAATCGTCGCTTAACCGAACAATTTGATGATTTAACCAAAGTTTTTTTTAATAGTTCTCGGCGTGGTTCAAGTGGTGAAACGACTTTAAACTATATTTTGCATGCTGTTTTTGGTAACAATGCGAAAGTTGTTAATACCCAATATCAAATGAAAAATGGGAAACGTGCCGATGTTTTTATTCACGCTCCCCAATCTAATATTCCGATTGATAGTAAGTTTCCACTCATTAATACGGAAGCGCTGTTTAATCCGCGCAATGATGATGAACGTCGTACCACTTTAAGTGATTTAAAAACCAAGTTACGGAAGCATATTCAAGATGTTAGTAAATATGTTTCCGAGAAAGATAATACCGCCGTTGCTTTGTTATATCTTCCTTCTCAACCATTGTTTGAATTTATTTATGCTAACAATGATTTAAGTAATTTAGATCGCTTTGCCCATCAACATAAAGTTTATTTAGTCGGACCAAACACTTTACCAATTGTTTTGCAAATTATTAACAAAGTGATTGAAAGACATAATATTCAAAAAAACATTAAGCAAATTTTGCAATTATTACAGCATTTTCAAAAAGATTGACAGCGTTTGCAAGAACGCTTTGCCGGAATTAATAAAAACTTTGGCACTTTTGAAACTAATTTTCACCGGTTTCAGATTAGTTTTGAAAAAATTTCGAAAAAACTAACCAGAATTCTTTTAGCTAATCCCCATAAAGATGATAGCGCTGATCAAACTTCCTTTCCCCCATCATCAACTTTAAATAATGCTGTTCCAACCAACTCGCTTTCCCCACTTGAAAGTGATGAATCTGATGTCAGTTAAACCCGTTTCTTTTCCGCAATTATTAGAAAGTCAGACCCGTCTTTTTCAATCCCGTCTAATCACCTGTCAGAATCAACAATCAATCTCACAGCTCCGCAGAACCTTTCTTGGTCGCCATAGTGTTGTTGTGCAAACTTTTAATGCTTTTTCCCCGGCGGATAAACAAAGGTTTAGTCCAGCTTTTGCGAATTGAAAAATGGAGGTGGCAAAACAACTCCAAACTTATCAGTTGCCAGTTGTTTCATCTTCGTTTGCCTTTGAACTTCCGCCTTTATTAGCGCAAACTTTTCCCACTGTTTCTCTCTCCAATCAATTTTTGCGTTCTGCTGTCTGGAATCCAACTAGCGGTAATTTTCATCCTTTAACCAATCTTATCAACGCCTTGCATCATTTTTTTGCTCGTCATCAATTTCAATTTTTACGTGTTTCCGAACTTACAACCGTGCAAAATAATTTTTCGACCCTCAATATTGACCCTGATCATCCGGCCTATGATCCGGCTGGTTGTTTTTTTATTGATCCAAAAATGGTTTTAAGAACGCATACCACCAATTTTACCAGTCACATCTTACAAACTTATTATCATCAACTAGCAAACCATAATTTTTTTGCCTATACAATTGGTAATGTTTATCGCAATGATACCGATGATGCCACCCATGTTCCGAAATTTATTCAACTTGATGGTTGTATGTGAGGAAAAAATTTAAATCTTGCCAAGTTAAAAGGGTTTTTGACAACAATGGCACAATTTTTATTCGGTCAGCAAGTAACTGTTCGCTTTCGTCCCAACTATTTCCCTTTTACGGAACCATCATTGGAAATGGATTTAAAATGTTTACAATGTCCCGGCTTAACCTGTTCAATTTGTAAAGGGACTGGTTGAATTGAGATTCTGGGCGCCGGCGTCATTCACAAAAATGTCCTGCAAAAATGCCAAATTGCCGATCATCCCGTCATTTTAGCGTTCGGAATCGGCATTGAAAGAATTGCCATGGTTAAATATCAAATTCGTGATATTCGTGACTTAACGCAGGAAGTTTGAATTAAGGATGAAAAATACGCATTTTAGTTATTTATGGTTTAAAACTCAAACCGCTTTTCGAACGAAATCAGTTCAAGCTTTTACCGATGCGTTTGCTTGACTTGGTTTTGAACCGCAAATTATTCGCAATGATTTTACCGCCAATCAAAAAATTGTTGTTGCCCAAATTTTAGCGCTCAAACCTCATCCACAAAAAACTAATTTGACCGTTTGTCAAGTTGATACTGGGCTTCATGGTCAATATCAAGTCGTTTGTGGTGCGCAAAACTTGACTTTGCATGCGAAAGTGATTTTTGCTTTACCAAAGGCTATTTTATTTAATGGAATTAAAATTAGCAAAGCGAATTTTGCCGGCATGCGTTCGAATGGGATGATTTGTGCGCTTGATGAATTAATTCCGTTCCAATCCCGAACTAATCAGATTGTTATCTTACCAAGTTCGGCCGAACTTGGTAGTTTAAACCCCCTTCAATATTTAACACTCGCTGATGTGATTTGAAAACTAGAATTTACCTTTCAAACTCGGCATTTAAGCAATTATTTTGGGTTAACAACCTACTTAGCACAATATTGAAAATTGCCGTTAAATGATTTGCCTTTTTTCCCACCTTTTCAAACCTTAAAAGCACCCTTTCCGTTTCCAACCAAAAAAACTGCCTTACTTTTGTTAATTAAAACCACCAAATCGTTAAATTTGCCGTTGCCAATGATAGATACTTTAAAACGCTTAAAGCTTTTCACCAACAATTTTACCGCTGATTTAAGCGCTTATTTTTATTTATTTAGCGGTTGCAAATTGGAATTTAAACCGTTGAAAGCAACCACCGAAACCTGAACCGAACAATTAACCACAACCAACCAAGCATTTTTGTTACGTATCCCCGAAGTTTTTGGTCTAAACAAGTTACCACCAGTATATCGTTTCATAACATTTGCTCATTTAAGTCGTCTTTTTAATCAACTGCAAGTTGATTTAGTTGCCAATGTGACTAAACTCCCTTTTCCCATTCGCCAGATAATTATCTTAGATCCGGCGGAATTAATTCGGATCAGTGGTCAAAAATGAACTTTTTCCGCTGTGAAAAAATTATTTGATCTTACCACTTGAAAAATTGTTCAAAAAAAGCAAGTTTGACACTTTACCCTTCCTTTAACCCATTGTTTAAATGATCAATTTGAATTAATTGGCGAAATTCTGCGCTTATCAGGTTATCAAAATCTTCCTTCCCAACCTTTATTCCCAACTGATTTACCAAATCAGCAACCGGATAATTCTATTTTGCAAACCGCCTTAAAATTTACTGCTTTTTGGAAAGCTGGGGCTTTTATTGAAGCGCGCATACCATTACTAATCCAAAAACCATCGTTTACCAATCCGTATTATCAACTAGAAGAGACTTTTCTTCCCTATTTAGTTGCCTTAACAACTAAATTTGCTCGTCCCTTGTTTGCGCTTGATACTATTTGAGAAAACAAACAGGAAAAGCAACTTTTTGCTGCTGTTTTACCTCCATTGAAAACCAATGAATTATTGCAACAACGAGAGACTCAAGCCACTTTTTTGCAACTTGTGAAAAAATTAATCTTGGAATTTGATCTTTCTCCCCTTAAACTTCAATTGCCACCTTTCACTTTGTTAAAGCAAAGCAATCCTTCTTTAGTTAATATCATTTCCTATCAAACTAAAAATGGTTTTCAACCCCTTGCGCAACTTGGATTGAAACGAACGACGACGCAACGAGATCAAGTTATGTTAGTTCCTTATCTGACACTTGATTACACCCTTTTTGTTCAGATTACTAAGCAGACGACATCGAATAATAAATATCTTCCCTTACTCTCCCAAGATCAGATGCAACAACAGTTTGCTTGGTTTGATTTAACGCTTAATTTTGCTGCTTTATTACAGCTTTATCCGGTTAAAACCCTTAAAGGCCAAACTTTTAAATTTGATTTATTACAATTGTTAGCACAAACTGTTTTGCTTGCTGACAAACGGATTGTTAATGTTAAAATTTTGGACATCTATAAACAACACAGACTGACGATCCGGGTTGTTTGAAAAATTACTGATCCAAAAGCAAAGGGCGCAATTCAAGCAAAACTGACCGTAAAGGTAAAAAATTGCTTAAAATTTCTAAAAAATGTTAAAATCTAGGAAGTAGTTAAGATTTTATAAAAGTCATTTAAATAAAGGAAAAAAAATATGGCTGTTCCTAAGCATCGGACATCGAAACAAAAAAAACGGCAACGGCGTTCTCATCAAGGGTTAAAAATGCAAGCCCTAACAAGTTGCTCAAAATGTGGATTTGTCCGTCAAACTCATCGTGTCTGCTCAAAATGCGGCTTTTATAAAGGAAAAAAAATCTTAACAATTTCAACCAAACCCGCCAAATAACTTGAAGCTCTTTTTAAGAAGTGTTGCATCAACCTGTTTTATTACCCGAAGTTATTCGTTTCCTTGCTGTTAAAGCAAATGGAACTTACGTTGATTGTACCGCCGGCCATGGCGGACATAGTCTTGCCCTTGCCAAGCAATTAAATCAAGCAGCCACGCTTGTTTTAATTGACCAGGATCCAGCAAGTTTACAGCTTGCTCGCAACCGTTTAAGTTTTTTTCCCGGACGTTTAATTCTTATTCATGGGAATTTTATCGCTTTAAAAGCTTTGCTTTTTCAACATCAGATTACCAAAGTGGATGGGTTTTTGTATGATTTAGGTTTTTCTGCTGCACAAATTTATAATGCTGATCGTGGTTTTAGTTATCAATTAAACGGACCGTTGGATATGCGCATGAATCCAACCCAAAAATTATCGGCTTTCACAATTGTTAATCAAGCTAGTTATCAAGAATTAAGACGCATTTTTCAGACTTTTGGGGAAGAAAAAGCAGCCTTTCCAATCGCTAAAGCAATCTGTCAAGCCCGGCAAATAACTCCAATTCGGACCACCCATCAATTAGTTGCCCTGATTAAAAAAAGTTTACCGCCATCTCGCTTATTTCAAACCCGCCATCCGGCTCGCTTAGTTTTCCAAGCGCTGCGGATTGCCGTTAATAACGAATTAAATGCCCTCCAAATTGGTTTACCCCAAACCCAGATATTTCAAAAATCCGGAACAAGAATTGTTATAATCACATATCATTCCTTGGAAGATCGGCTTGTGAAAATCTTTTTTGCCTCATTAACGTCTGCCAAATTGTTAACTCGCAAACCATGTTTAGCTTCTCAACAGGAAATAGCGCAAAACTTGCAAGCTCGAAGCGCTAAATTACGTGCGGTCGAATATGTTTAATTTTCCAGCTCTTAATTCAAAGTTAGATTTTTTCGCCGTTGCTAAATTTGGCAATAAAGAAGTAAAATTATTGGTTGCTTATTACCATCTTTCTACTTTTTACGTCGTTTTTAACCAAAAACTAGTTAAGAATGACCACATTTTTTATTGATTTCGTCCTTGACAAACTGTTCTCTTAAATCGTTTGATTACAAACGCCAATCGTTTGTTGGGATTATCGATTAAATCAATTAGTTATAATTTCCCCACTGATTCAATTAAGATTCGTCTCGATTATAGTTATTACCATCGCTTTCCCCGCCCAATTAAACTCAATTTTACCCATCTCAACAATATTATGCGCGATGTTTTAAGCAGTTGAAAACAAAAAGATAAGTATTTAAATTTTTCTTTTCAACCTCAAACTTATTTTCTGCCTGATAAGCAGGAAAGAAGTGAACAATTTCCCGCCAATACTTTGGTTAGTAATTTACAAGTTAGTGGTGTTTTATACCAAGTTGACTGAAAAGTACTTTCGACTTATTTAAAAATTTTTCGTTTTTTGAAGGCGAAACCAACTAAACCAGTTTTACTTCCTTATGCGATTTATGTTGGTAATTTATTGTTTTTTCCAACTTCGAAAGTCGTTATTTTGCATTGAGAAGAGGAGAAAACCACGTTGTTTTACTTTGAAAAACATGTTTATCTGAAACAAAAAACCTTTCCTTTTGGGTTTGGGACGCTTTTTCATGACCTAGCAAATAAATTTAGGATTTCCCGTGAAGATGCGAAAAATTATTTTTTTCATGTAATTCAAATCCGAAATTTATCCGATTTTGAAGCAAGTTTGTTTCATCGCAAACCACGGTTAAAAACCCATTATGAAGATGTTGTTAACCATTGTAACCAGTTTTTAAAAAAACACTTCCGCTTGCTTTTAAAATTCTTCCATCAAGATTGGAAACTGACCAGTCGTGAGTTCTCCCTTCTTCTTTCTGGGAAATTAACATTAGTGAATCAAATTCAAGCTTGTTTTCAGACTCTAGCGCCAAAATTGATTATTAAAACGCTTGATAATAATTTTGTCGGACTCGATGATTATGAAGATAATTTTTTAATTGGCAACGCTTATTATCACCATCTTCAAAATAAAATCCAAAATGAAAAACCAACTGCCAAAAAATAAGCAAATTAAACCAGTTAATTTGTTTCGTTCTGGTTTGCCAATGCGCGCTGATTTAAAAACCCAGGAACTCAAATGACAACGGTTTTGAACCAAGATTAAATTGTTTCAACAATTATCACAATCCGGCAAGAAAGGTAATTTTATTCTCCATAGCGGTCCTCCCTATGCAAACGGTGATATTCACATTGGGCACGCTTTAAATTTGATTTTAAAAGATTTTACGTTGCGCTACGCCCGTTTGCAAGGTTTTAATCCCGTTTTTGTCCCTGGTTGAGACACGCATGGTTTACCGATTGCCAATGCTGTTTTAAAAACCCAAAATGTTAAAGTTCAAAATTCGGATTATCGTTTATTATGTGAAAAATACGCTCTAAAGCAAATGGAACGGCAACAACATCAATTTCAGCGCCTAGGCGTGCTTATTAATTGAACGCCAAAATATTGAACCTGCCAGCGCGACTATATTGCGAAACAATTAAATGTTTTAGCGGCAATGGCAGAACAAAACTTATTGTTTTATGCTTTAAAACCTGTTTTTTGATCATGATCAAGCAAAACAGCTTTAGCAGAAACTGAAATTGAATACAAACCTTTTACTAGTCAAGCAGTTTTTGTTGCTTTCCCTATTCTTGACCGCCAATTTGCTGATCCAGCCGCTTTTTTAGTCTGAACCACAACGCCATGAACGCTGGTTGCTAATCGTTTTTTGGCAGTCAATCAAACGTTAACTTATGTTTCTTTTCAAATGCACAAGCGAACTTGAATAATGGAAAAAACCTCTTTTTATCGTCTCAAAAAAACTTGGCAATGAAAGATTACGAACTTAAAAACTTTTCCCGGGCAAAAACTATTAAAAATTAAGTATCAGCATTGTTATTTGCCGCATCAATCAATTGTTATTGATGCGGAAATCGTTCAGGCAAACACCGGAACCGGTGTTTTACATTTAGCCCCCGCTTTTGGCGCGGAAGATTTTGACATTGTTCAAAAATTAACCACCAAAATAGATGTTCCCCTTGATGAAAACGGTTGTTTTAATGCCAAAGTTGCTGATCCAACATTGGATGGTCTGTTCTATCAAAAAGCTCAACCGATTATCATTCAAAAAATTATTGAAGCCGGCAATTTATTGCATCAGAGCGCTTATGAACATCAATATCCGCATGATTGACGGACGCATCAACCAGTTATTTATCGTGCTACCAAACAATTATTCGCCAATTTAACGCCGCTGCGCGCCCGCTTGCACGAACAGTTGAACCAATTAAAATGAACACCTTCATGAGGGAAAAAACGTTTATTAAACATGCTTAATCATCGTCAAAACTGATGTTTATCACGCCAACGGAAATGAGGTGTTCCTTTACCTTTATTTTTCACAGTTGATTACCAACCGATTCTTGTTCCAGAACTTATTAAGCAGATTAGCAAATTAATTGCGGTGCATGGCGATCAAATTTGATGAGATTGACCATTAGAACGCTTACTTTCACCGTCTTTAATGACTAAATACAAAATTGCTTATAAAAGTCAGGATACAATTGATGTTTGGTTTGACTCCGGTTGTTCGCTGACCAATCTTTATCCACACACCCGGGTTGATTTAATTTGAGAAGGAAATGATCAGTTTCGCGGTTGATTTAACTCTTTAATGATTGTGGCGGCAATTTTACGGAAAGCAAACCATTTAGGACAAATTGCTACCCATGGATTTGTCAATGATGAAACCGGATTAAAAATGTCTAAAAGTCGTGGTAATATTGTTGATCCGTTGGTTGTTTGTCAACAAAAAGGAGCTGATGTTTTACGGCTTTGGGTTGCTTCAACTAATTATTATGACGATGTGACAATTGGGCCGGAAAAATTAGCTCAGGTTAGTCAAAGTTATCTTAAAATTCGTTTAACAATGCGTTTTTTGCTTGATAATTTGCATGATTTTAATCCAAAAACTGCTTTAACAACGACTTTTTCCGCCCTTGATAAATGAATTTTATATCATGCTAAAACAACGTTTCAAACCATAAAGTCAACTTTTAAACAACTCAATTTTCACCATGCTTTTACCCTGTTAATTGATTTTTGTAACAATAAACTTTCTGCCATCTATTTTCATTTGATTAAAAAAGCGCTTTACCTGCTTCCGCAAAATGCGTTATTTCGGCGTCAACACCAAACAACGATGTGATATCTTTACCAGCAATTATTAGCAATTATCACTGTTTTTATCCCACATACCGCGGAAGAGATTTTTCAAACCAATCCGAATTTAAATTTACTCTCTGCTCAATCAGTTCATCTTTTATCATTGCCAAAGCCATTAAAATGACCGCATGGTTTGACTTCACCAGCCAAACGACTTACTTTTGCGTTGCAATGACATTATCGTTTTTATGTTCGCGGCGTGATTAGTAAACATCTGGAAGCAATGAAAACCAACCATCAATTGCGCCATTCTCGTTATGCTCAAATTCACTATACCCATAATTTAGCATTCAATCTTTTTAACTCAGAGCTAGCGAAAAAGAAGTTTTTGGATGAATGGAAAATTAAAACTAATGTATCTTATCAAATTTTAAATCAGCAATTCCAAGAAGCACAAGCTTACCATTTTGCTGACTGAAAACAGTTTTTCCAAGTTAATCACTTCACTTTTCAAACCAGTCGTTTAATTGCTGATGATTATCAATTAACAATCAAAATTGCTACGGGAACAAAATGTTTACGCTGTCATGAAATTTACCCTTTTTTAATCGATAACTACTGTCAGAATTGCGGAAATTAAAAAATTCAGTTATAATAACTGGAAATAGTCATTTTTAATCATTTCTTCTTGATAAAAGAACGAAATTAAAGGAGTATTTGATTATGATAAATACTACCGTAAAAGTCCGAAAAAAACCTTTTATTTATCAAATTTGTGTTGCCTTTTGTTTATTAACTTTACTTGTTGTTTGCCAACTTTTTCAGGTTTATTTTTTCGACTGATTTAAAGCAACCAATGATAATGATCAATTATTTTTCATTAGTGATCAAACAAATCTTTTTCGCCTTAATTCCTGGTTTGTTAATTTTGTCCAGCAAATTTCATCATTGCAATTTGAAACAATTAAAATGATTTATTATCTTTTAACAACCCTTTTATTGTTAATTGTTTTTATCATCTTTGTTGTTTCCCGTGATAAATTGTTTATTTTATTTTTTGGTTTAATTTTACTTGGTGGTTTAAGTAATTTTATCAGTCGTCTCCGCACATCAGAAGCAGTTGTAAAAGATTATTTTGGGTTCCGATTTGGAAAATTTTGGAATGCGATTTACTTTAATTTAGAAGATGTTATGCTTACAACAGCAATTATTGGGATTATTTTTTATCTCCCATTTTGAACTTTTAGCAAAGGGAAGATTCATCATAAACCAACCGTTAATCCAAAACAAATATTTAAACCGGCAACAACTTAGTTTTGATGGATTATGATTCTGCTTAAATTTGTTTTTATCCAATCGTTTCCGCAAACACTACACGACTTTTTGTTAACTAAATTACATCAACATGGTTTTACAACAGCATTTTTAACCCAATTATTTTTAGAAAACGCCATTCATGTTGATCAGCAAAGTCCTTCAACCTTCGCTTCCATCTTGAAACATTCACACCTGATTACAGTGGAAGTGCCCAAGTGGCCTGCACCTTTGCAACCTCATCAAGTTTCAATTTTACATATTGATGCTGATTTAATTGTTGTGAACAAACCAGCCGGCATTACAACCCATAACGATCATCATCATTTTCAAAATACTGTTACCACCCAAATGAAAGAGTATCTTAATTTCCCTTCTGTTCAATTTAAACCAGGAATAGTTCACCGCTTAGATAAACTGACCAGCGGACTTTTAATTCTTGCCCGCCATCACATTGCCGCCGCTAAATTAAAAACCATGTTTGCCCGCCATCAGATTAAGCGCACTTATTTAGCGTTGGCAAAAGGTTTAATCAAAAGCAGCCATTTTCATGTTAATGCTCCGCTTGTTAAATCACCATTTCATCGTAAGATTAAAGTTGCCGGAATTGGCAAACCAGCGGAAAGCGTTTTTATTGTAAAGCACTTGTTTGCCAATCATACTTTATTAAATTGTCAATTAAAAACCGGACGCACTCATCAAATTCGAGTTCATTTAGCATATCTTAATCACCCGATTGTCAATGATCCGCTTTATCAGCAAAAAGCTCAATCAACTTCCGCCAATTTTATTTACTTGCATGCTACTTCTTTAGTGTTTTTTCACCCTTTTTATAAGACGATTAAATTAACTTTTCATCAAGCTTTACCTGATTATTTTTTAACATTTATGGTAAATAATATATAATTACCAAAAAGGGATCTTTTTACAAATATTAAGAATAGATTATGTACCATTGAAGCAACATTTTTACTACCTTCTTTACTAATTCTTCTAATCAAAGAGCAACCCAATCAAATCCGCAAAATTCGTATCAAACAACTTTACGGATTAAAAAATTGCGTGCTGGTGTTCTTGATTTTGAATCTGCCCCTGTTTATTCAACAATTCTTTTTTTAATGATTGTAATCAATTTATCGCTTTTTTTATTGGGTTTTTTCCGCATCACTTCTTTAAGTAAAATTGAAGACAAGTTTTTAGTTTATTTTACTGCCCAAAATAAGCATGCTATTTTGTATGGTTATCAGTTTTGACGCTTTTTCACCTTCCCGTTAGTAGAAAATGTGAAAGGGTTAAACTTCTTAATTGCTTCACTAATAATTTTTTTAACCTTCTATCGCATTGGTTACTATACAGAAATTACGCTAGGAAGCAAAAAAACTGCCTTTTTATGATTGAGCGGTATTTTAACAATTGGACTTCTACAATTTGGACTTGCTAAACAAGAACGATTATATTTTTATGGCACTATCTATTTCACCCTTTTATCGATTGGAGCTCTTTTTTGTTATTATTTCATGCAATTTTCCCATTCCGAACAAGTTAACCAGAAAATTCGCACTTTACTTTGACAAACGACTTTAGTAGCAATTATTACAATCATTGTGCGGTATGTTGAGCGTCATAATTTTATTTATGAAACCCAAACTATTGCTATGACAACTGATTTTAAATCCTGAGTTGTGATTGCACCATTAATAACATTTGCTTTTGGGTTCTTTTCTACTAATCTGTTATTACGTTTTCGAATTGATAGTCAATTTTTATTATGATTTTCCTTCTCGTTTTGCTTTGCGCTCTTTTTAATTGGAATGATAACAACTGTTCTTGTCTATGCCAATGAATATATGCCGGATAATCAAGATAATTTTTGAGACAAGAATTTAAAACCTAACTTTTGAAACCGAATTTATTAAAAACAATTTACCCTTTAATGTAATTGATCTTAATTATTTTGGCCATTTTGGGGTTTTGAGCTAAATAAACTTTAGCAGTATTTTGTGCTTTTCGACTTGCTCCTTTAGGGATTGCGTTAACAAGCGCAAAAGTATTTTCTCAGTTTTTTAATTCTTGTAGAAAATGATAACGACTAATAATTGAAGCAACGGCAATCGCATTAAAAAAACTTTCTCCCTTTTCTTTAACGCTGATTTTGTTGCCACTTGGACTTCTATTTCCTCAATATTCCCGTAATTTTTGATAACTACAAAAAGCATCAATTACGACCGGAATTTGATCATTAGTTTGGGAAATTAGTTCTCAATAATGTTGAGCTAAAACAGCATTAAGATTTTTGTTGATTAGTTTTCCCGGCACAATTTTTAGTCAATAGCAACTTTTTGCCGCTTTTAACACCCCTAAAATCTTCGGGGCCAAAAACAGAATTCTTTGATCCGACATTTTTTTTGAATCTTGCAAATGAAACTGTTTGACGAGCAAATTTAGTTTCGGAGTATTTCTGACAAGCGTTAGATGAATTGAGCCAAAAACATCTCCTTTTCCGGATTCATCACCTCCTCAAATCAAAGCTTCCCGCTTTGTATTTGGTGTTTGGAGATATCAAGCGGTGCAATTGATTTGTCGTCAAAAGTTTTGGGTTATTTCTCAAAATCGTTTTTTAGTTTCAATATCTCCTTGAACCAGAATTTTTTTTGTTTGATAAATTGTCAAATAAATCATGGAAAATCTAATTGGAATTTGAAAGCGCGCTTTCATCGTTGGGTGGGAAACACCAGAACGAAATTCATAAAAGTGCTTGATAATCTCATCGATTTGTATTTGAGTGAGTCTGTTTGTTTGCATATAGTTCAAGTCTACCACCTGCATCTAATGATTATAGATAATTTATTTGCTTTTTTCATAAAAGGACTAACAATTCCTTTAATGTGTTAAAATAACAAGAACTATTAAGGAGAAAGTTATTATGAATTTTCTAACTTTTGTGGAAAACCCTAATAATTCATTATGAATTGATTTAGGATTTCTCATTTTTATTCTGTTGGTTTTAGTTGTTTTATACTTTTTAAGACCGTTTTATTTTCACTATTTAGGTTCGACTTTATTTATTGGGTTTGGCATTTCTCTTTTGGTTTGGCCACTCATTAATAAAGAATTAAATGTTTGGTATGACCAATTATTACAACAGTCAAGTTCTTCCGTTGCGATAAAAGAGTTTGTTTTATACCTTAAATTTAATATTTTTATCAGTAAATTGTTATTTTTTACCTCAGCATTATTAGCATTTTTTCTTCTCACCAACCTTTTTTATTTCGCTCTTTTTAGACGTAAATTTGTTGCTTATTATGCAACGCCCGGAAAAAAATTATTGATAAGCAACATCATAATCAAATTTTTTGTTTTTCTTGCTTTAATCGGTATCACAACTTATTTTGCTACTCCTTTCTACATCATTTCCACTAAGGATCAAACTGTTTTTGTTAAGCAAAAAAACAAGAGTTATTTAAATGCCGTTTTTAACCAGTTTAAAATTGCCGAAAAGTACACTAATTTTAATAACAATTCGTTACAACCAATTTGGAATGATTTAGTTCAATTACAAAACAAAGAAACAATTACCCCAAAAGCATTTACAACCAGTTTGACGAAAGTTAATCAGTTTTTTAACGAAAAATTCAATTATTTCTATCAAAATAAATGACTAAAAACTGAAGTTAAAAACTTAATTTTAGTTAAAGATCTTTTAAAGCCTGCTTTTTTAAAACAACAATTAGCAAATGCCAATGACTTTAACCAACTAAAATCTGGATTTCGTAATATTTTTGCTAATTATTCAGATAGTTACTTTGTGCTGCTTCCTAAAATCGCTTAGATTCTATGGAACATTTTTTCCCTTTAAAACATTTTCTGCCTCAAAAAAAACTAGGACAAAACTTTCTTGACCAATCAACAGCGAATGCTTTGGTTGCCAAGTTTGGATTAGATTCGCAGCAACCAGTTCTTGAAATTGGTCCTGGATTTGGTGCTTTAACAACCGCATTAATTAAACAATCACGTCCTCTATTTTTGCTCGAAAAGGATTCTCGCTTAACAAAATGACTGAGGCAAAAATATCAACCATTAAGCAACATTAAAATTATACAAGCAGATCTACTTACTTTTGATTTTGTTCGTTTACCAGCGGTAAAGCTGACTGTTGTTAGCAATTTACCCTATAACGTTGCTACCGCCATTTTGCAAAAATTGTTCCTTGCTGCTTCTCATTTTAATCAGTTATTGTTAACATTTCCCCTTCCCGTTGCTCATCGTATTCTGGCCTTGAATAATAAAAATTCATATTTAGCAATTTGCTGCGCTCTTTTCTGTCGTCAAATTAGTCAAATTGCTTTTTTACCACGTAAAGCTTTTACTCCGGTACCAAAAATTGATTCTCTTGTTTTAAGGTTTGTTTTACGAACTAAACCCCTTTTGCCTCTTTCTGTGCAATCCGCTTTTTTGTCATTTGTGAAATTAGCTTTCCATCATCCTCGCAAGTTTTTAATTAATAATCTTCATCCCCAATTTGATCGTTTTCAACTATTAAAGGTCTTTCAAGTCCAAAAATGACCTTCTAATCTGCGTGCTGAAACTTTAACAATGCCCCAGTTTCTTCGCCTTTACAATGCTTTGAAAAAATAATTAACTGCTAAAAAAACTTATCATTATGCTTTTTCCGCAGTTATGGTTAAACTTTAACTGTGTTTAATGCTATCTTTCTCATTGCTTGAATTCAAACCCTCCCGGAAGATAATAGTCGTTCCAAATTTATTTATTTTGACGTTTTTTTTAAAAATGAAATGGCTTTTTTTCAATCTCATGCCCCAAAAAAAACCATGGTAAAAGTGAAGTGTTATCGTTTTATTTTAAAAGAAATTAGTTTGCATAAAGGAGATTTAGTTTTTTTGAGTGGAAATTTTATTAGTGATGAAGTTGTCAACTGTATTTGAGCAAACGAAATTAAGAAAATTTTCCCTTCATAATTATTACCTCGCGCTTTTTTGGTAAAATATCAGAAAAACATTAAAGTAATTAGTGTATGCAATTAAATTTTTGAAAAGTAGTGATTGCCTGGCCTATCTACTTTTTTCTCCAATTTCGGATTCGATGAGTCTTTTATCGTTTAAATCACCAAAAAAGTAACAAACGCCGAACTAAAGAACGGCAACGTTATCTTTTTGTTCGTCGTTACAGCAAAATTTTTCATTGATTTTATAGTGCAAAAGTAAAAAAGATTGATTTAGATAATTGAAAATTTGAAAGCACTGTTTTATTGGTTAAAACAACCAATCCATCCGTTCCACTTTTTTTTGCTAAGGTCAATGATTTTAAAAAAACTGCTCCCCTTTCTTTCTGTTTTACAGAAGATTATTTACAATTGCTTCCAACAATTTGCAAACAATTTTGCTTACTTTTAAACCATTTTATTTTGAATGAGCATAACATAACACCTGCTTTAAAAAAACAACTCCTCATTAATTTACAAATTCCTCGCACATTACTGGTAATTGCACCAAACGGGACTTTAAAGATTACAAATTTTATTGCCGATCTTCTTGGGAGTGGAATTCCTGCTCTGCATTTTGTCAGAGGATTAAAATCTAGTCCCAATAAATTGAATTTGATTGAAAGCTATAATTCACGTCAAATGTTGCGCATTAATCAACAATTTTTGGAAAAAAAAGTATATCATTTTTTTCATTAATGATATAAAAAAGAGAATAAAAAGCAAATGAACATTTTACCAATTATTTTAAAGAAGAAAACTGGTCAAAAATTAGCTCCTGCTGAATTTAATCAAATTGTTAATGGTTATATTCAAAACAAAATTAGTGATGCACAAATGGCCTCTTTTTTAATGGTTTTATGTTTTCGTAAATTAAGTGATCAAGAAATTCTTGATTTTTTTGATGCTATTTATCAAACCAGTTTTAAAATTGATTTCAAAACAATTACAGGTTTTAAGTTAGATAAACATGCCACCGGTGGAATTGGTGATAAAGGAACGTTAGTTTTAATTCCCTTTTTACAATATTTTGATATTAAAATGTTTAAATATTCTGGTCGTAGGTTAGGTTTTACGGGCGGAACAATTGATAAATTGAGTAGTATTTCCGCTATGAAGGTTGATTTTACCCTTGAACGTTTAAAACTACTTGCGAAAAAAATTAATATTATTGTTGCCAACACTAATCACCAAATTTCTCCTTTTGAAAGCAAAACTTATCCATTGCGTAGTCAAACCGGCAGTTTAGATGCAATTGGTTTAATTGTTATTAGTGTGCTGATCAAGAAATTGCTATTAAAGAACGATGGGTTATTGATTGATTTAAAAGTTGGTAGCGGAGCATTTTTTAAAACCATGAAGCAGGCTGATGAATTTGCCAGACTTGCAAAATTAATTGCTCATAATTATCAACGCCCAATTCGTTTTGTTTTTTCTGATATGGATCAATTGACAGGTAGTTATATTGGTAACAAATTGGAAGTATGAAATGTTTTACAGTTTTTCGAAAAACCAAAGCAATTTCCTCGCCTTCAAACGTTTACCAATGCTTTAGTTGCCAATGCATTAGTTTTAGTCAGAAATATTAGTCTTCAAAAAGCATTCCAATTAATCAACCAGGCTTGAAAAAAACGTGATCAACTATTATTGAATTTTAAGCAATTTATTCAAGGTCAAAATGGTCGATTTAATGATATTAAACTCCGCGCCACCAAAACAAAAATTGCTGTCTTAGCGATGAAAAATGGTTATTGATCATTTCAAAATCTCCAAAAACTAGGTTCTCTTTTTAATCGTTTGAGTATTAATCCAAAACAAACAATCGATTTTGATGCTGGAATTCAAGTTCATTGTTCGGCGGGCGCTTATGTTCGAGTTGGGGAGAAAATTATGACTTTATACACAAATTTTACTGACCTTGATGCGGAGAGTTTAATTCGTGAAGCACGCCAAACATTTCAAATTAAGACCACTCGTCCAGATTTAAAACCCGTTATCTTAAAAGTTATTTAACAATTGTTTAAACAATTGTTTCAAATCGTTTTTCCCGAATGACTGTAACTTTAATTTCACCCGGAACCTGAATATCTTTTTTGATTTGGCGTTTAATTTCTTCGCCAATTTTTTCCGCTTCATAATCATTAACTTGAATTGGATCAACAATGACACGAATTACCCGTCCTGATTTCACGGCATAACTTTTTTTAATCCCGGAAATTGAATCACAGATTTTTTCAATTCCTTCCATGCGTTTGAGATAATCTTCATGCACATTATCACGCGCTCCTGGACGCGCCGCTGAAATTGTATCCGCACTTGCAATTAAAACGGAATAAATGTTATCCGGTTCGACATCACCATGATGCGAATGAATAGCGTTAATCACAACCGCTGCTTCATTATATTTTTGGGCTAAATTTAACCCGGCATCAACATGAGAAAGACCAACCTCATAATCGACTGATTTCCCAATATCATGTAATAAGCCTGCCCGCACCGCTAATTCGTCATCTAAACGCAATTCTTTGGCTAACGCTCCGGCAATTTTAGCAACTTCAATTGAATGTTGCAAAACATTTTGTCCATAACTGGTACGGTATTTTAGTTTCCCGATGTAATAAACTAGTTCGTTATCAATATTAGTAATTCCTAATTCATTAACGATTTGTCGACCTTTTTCTCGAATAATATTTTCGATATTAGCACTTTCTTTTTTCAAGGTTTCTTCAATTCTCTGCGGTTGAATTCTTCCGTCTTTGATTAAAAAATTCATAGCGTTGACTGCCACTTCACGACGGACAGGATTAAAAGAAGAAATTTTAATTAAATTACTATCTTTTTCGATAATAAGATCAGTTCCTGATGCAGTTTCAAATGATTTAATGTTGCGCCCATCTTTACCGATAATTTTTCCTTTAATTTCTTTATTTTCTAGCAAAATTCCGGTTGTGAGTTTTTCTTCCACATATTCATTTGTAAACCGTTCAATCGCACTTGCTAAAATATTGTTTACTTCTTTTTTCAATTCTTTCTGTGTTTGATGTTTAATTTCCTTCACCATCTTATTAAGATTTTTCAATTCCTTTTTTTCAATATTAAGAAATAGTTGTTCCTTGGCTTCTTTAGCGGTTAAATCACTAATTTCTTCCAGGCGTTTAATCACTTTTTCTCGTTCTTGGAATAAATTGGCGTTCATTAGCTTTTGTTTTTCTAATGTATTTTTCAAAATTTCTTCTTGGTGGTGAAGTTTTCGTTCTTTCTCTTGTAATTGCTTGCTTTCTTTGTTTAGTCTTTCAATTTTATTTCTCTGTTCTTGCAAAAGCACTTTTTCCCTTTCTTTAAATTCACTTTTGCGTTGATTTAAATAAAAGATATTTTTTGCTTTTAACTCATTTGTTTTTCTTTCTAAGTCTAATTTTGCTTTGCGCAAAAAATTGCGCTTTTTCTTATCAAAACGAACTTTTTTGTATAAAAAAGATAGAAAAATAATAGTTGTAAATAAAACCAAAAAACCTATCCCTGCTCCAAAGGCAGCACCAATGATTTCTGATGTTGACATAATTAATCTCCCTAATATTCTTAATATGAATCTAAAGATAAAGTTAAAGGGTTAATAAAACAATCAAAGTTATGAATAGGATTAATTCATTTCAGTTTTAAGGAACTAAAAATTTATAATATTTTTAAACTTTTTAAAATACTTTGCTTGATATTGGG
Organism: Mycoplasmatales bacterium; assembly: GCA_965196725.1. Lineage (GTDB taxonomy): Bacteria > Bacillota_I > Bacilli_A > Mycoplasmatales > MT37. The sequence continues at coordinate 33,014 of OZ239770.1, read as the reverse complement.
CTCTTTCAATAAAAAACTTAGGACTTGTTCATAACCCAAACCCAATCTATATTCATTATACCAAAATCAGTTCCCTTTTTTGGTAATAATTTTTTGCTCCAACCCTAATTTGATAATTTCTCATTCTTGTTTAATGCCATGATTATAAAGAAATTCCAGTTCACAAATTTGAAATGGTGGTGCTAATTTGTTCTTCACAACTTTAGCTTGTGTTAAAAAACTGCTTTTTTTCGAATTGGTTGATGAGATCCGCCGTAACTGAATTCTTAGTGAAGCGTAAAATCTTAAAGCATTGCCGCCGCTCGTAATTTCCGGATTACCAAAGAATTTTTTAATTTTTTCCCGTGTTTGGTTAATAAAAATAATTGTCGCCGTTTTTGCACTTAAAAGATAATTGATTTTCCGCAATGCTTTTGACATTAATCGTGCTTGCAAACCGATTGTATCGTTTTCCATTTTATTTCCTTCTTCTTTTTGTGGCAGCAAGGCAGCAACGGAATCAACAATAATTAAACTAATTAAATTGGTTTTTAAAAAATCAACAATTAAATTAAAAGTTTCTTCTGCGTTTTTGGGTCGTAACAGAATAAGATCTGTTGTTTTCACCCCACATTGTTTGACGTATTCTAAGTTGAGCGTTCGCTCAACGTCAAGAAAGACCACTTTTTTAGTCGGAAAAACAGTCTGAATTGATTTGATTGCGTAAATTGCTAACGTTGTTTTGCCGGTTGAAGGTTGTCCATAAATTTCAATTATCCGTTTTTGCGGATAACCGCCAATTCCCGTAATGCGATCAAGCAATAAACTACCGGTTGAAAACACTTCTGATTGCTCTTGCTTGACAACATCGGCTTGATAATATTTAATAATTTCTAAAAGTTTTTTTTCCATCTAATTAACTGCTTAAAATTAATTTAGTGGTTTTACCAACTAAAAGTGGCAAACTTTTTCTGCTGAATTTTTGATTTATTTTTGTTTAAGGTAAATTAAGCAAAGTCAAGCGGGAAGCATTTTCTATAAGCCATCTTCTGTTATCGTTAACTATTTATCTATTTAAAAAAAATTAAATTCCAACCACCATTCGCTTCTGTTGGTTGGATGCCTCTACCAAAATTTGAGTTGCTTGCTTGTAGAGTTTACCGCGTTTCACATTACTCGTCTCTGTGGCACTAGTCGTCAGAAACAAGGAGGTCTGTTCCTGCTTTCAATTTCTTGAAATACAAACACTACAATCATCACAGATTGTGCAAGGACGGACTTTCCTCTGGTATTTTCTACCAGCAGTTAACCGAAAACGCCTCCCATTGTTATTTTACCGGGATTTTGGTTTATTTACTATTTTCTTCGAGTTTATTAACGCGTTTTAACAGATCCATGTTTGATAATCCTTTGCTTTCTAGGATTTGGATTTGTTTGGTTAAAGCGTTTAAACGGTGTTCTTTTAATTGAATTTCTTCTTTCAGTTTTTCTTTGATTAATGTCAGTTCATTAATTTTTTGATTTTGTTCTTCCTGGTTTTTTTTAAACTCTTGATAATCTTCGATCACTAAATCAAGAAATGAATCAACTTCATGCGTGTCATAACCTTTTAAATCAACGGTAAATTTTTTCTCTAAAACTTGCTCGGCGGTTAATTTCATCTTTTTTCCTGGTGGTGTAAAAACGCCAGCACCTATTCTAGCCGAATAAGTGCTGACAATTCGATCACAAAACTACAGTTTTGCAATTTTTTCTTTTAAGTTTTTGCTTACCTTAAATTTAAGAACCTTTTTCGCCGGAATGGTAATTGCTTTTCCGGTTTGCAAGTTAATCCCTTTTCGTTTTGCGCGTTGTGTCACCGTAAAGCTTCCAAATCCGCTTACGCTATGACTTTTATCTGCCATAATGCTATCAACCAACATATTGAATGTAGTGTTGTAAAGCATTTCTGCCTTCTTGCGACTAATGTCAACTTTTTTTGCTAACAACTCGATAAATTTGTTTTTTTTCATATCGTTTGTCTCCTTTTTTTCCTCTATCTTCACATTCTACAATATTTTTCTGGTTTTTGTAAATAAAAACAGGTTTAATCCGTTGAAATTTTTCTGTTTTCACAATCTGTTTTTCCAAGTGTTTTTGTCAATTTTTTTGCCGATATAAATTCGGATCAACAGCAAGGTTAAAAACACCATTTTGGTATGTAAAAGCATAAATTTTACCATTTCAGTTTTGTTCGTTCAATCAATGGTTAAGTTGTTTCTGTTTGTTTCGTCGGGTTAACACGGCGTAAACTCGTCTCTTTTCCTTAAAAATAGCGAGTAACTCGCTTCCAATTCGTTCCCGATTGGTTAAATTTAAACTGTTGGTAAAGAGGAGATTTTTTTTGGCAAGTTGGGGGAAATGATGATAAATAGTTTCCTTGCGTGGTCATTTTTGCAACAAATCACTTTTATTAACAATCAAAAGAATTGGAAGCCGATGTTGGCGTAATTTTCAGGCAATGCGCTGATCTTGATCAGTGATTGGTTTACTTCCATCCAACACTAAGATTGCAATATCGATCATCTTTAATAAGTTTTCGCCTTGTTTATTGGAAACGATTTCAATGAGCGATCTTTTTTGTTTTTTGCGTCTTTGTCCAGCGGTATCAATCAAATTAAGATGTTGCTTACCTAACATAATCGTAAATTGAATTAAATTAGTTGTTGTGTGTTCGAAAGGGGAAGTTATAGCTAATTCCTTCCCAATTAAAGCGTTAAAAAGGGTTGATTTACCCACATTTGTTTGCCCAAACAAAGCAATCCCTGGTCCTAATTCCATTCTCATTAGTTTTTCTTCTCATGCTTTGTGATTGGCAAGGAGATGTTTTGCTAGACTTTGGATTAATTTTCAAAGGTTCGTTTTTTGTTTGGCAGAAATAATAAGTTGTTCTTTGATGCCCAATTTTTGGTAACTGAGTTGGTTTTGAACTCTGGTTTGACACTGATCAACTTTGTTTAAAACCAGGATAACTGGTTTTTTGAACCGTTTTAAGAGGTTAAAATATCATTTTTCTTTTTCGGTGCAGATTTGGTTCAAGTCAAAAACCAACAAAAACACTGCCCCTTCTTTAATGCTGGTTAGATTTCGCTCCAGAATCAGATGATGAAGCGGCGTATTTAACTTAGGTTCAATTCCGCCACTATCAATTAAAAGCGCCGGATGATGGTTAATAACAATTCGTTGTTTAACTAAATCCCTGGTTGTAAAAGGTTGACGTGAAACCAACGATGTTGTTCCCCTGGTTAAACGATTAAACAAGGTTGATTTGCCAACATTACTGGGACCAATTAGAATAATTTGCGGCAATTTGGTGGTTAATAAGAGTTTAATTTGATTCAACATAAAATTTACAACTGTTTTGATTGTTAGATCGCTTGTATCAAGAATAATTGAACTTGGTAAAGGTTTTAATGGATCCAATTGACGCGTTTTATCGCTTTCATCGCGTTGTTTAAGCATGGCGCTAATTACTTTTTGGTCCGTATTTTTTAGTTGTTGTCTGCGGCGCCGAATTTTCTCTTTTTCATTCACAGTAAGGAAAAATTTAACCTCCGCATCCTTGGCGATATTACTGCCTGCATCGCGTCCTACCAAAATTGTATCTTGTCGCACACTTTCGGCACGCACTGTTTTGGTAATGTAAGCGCGCAAATCTTTATTGGTACTAACATGTTGAATCTGATTGGCAATAGTTAGGGTAAATAATTCGTTTGTAATTTCTTTCTGGTGATAATAAAATTGTTGTTTGGTAAAATCATAATAGTAATTATTGTTTGCTAATTTTAATAATTGTGTGCTTGTTTGTGGAGTAAATGGTCCGGTGAGTTGTTCTTTTAATCCTAATCAGGTAAGAAAACGATAGTAGAAACCGGTATCAATCAAGGTAAAATCCAATTCGTTTGCTAACTTTTGCCCGCAACTACTTTTGCCGGTGGCTGCTTCCCCATCAATGGTAATAATTCAGGTTCCACGCGGTTCTTTTTGGGTCAGATTATGTTTGTTATTTAACATTTCATCAAAAATAAACCATTAAAGCACTTGCAATCGCAATAATTAAAAACAATGAAGTAAACAGAATTCAAACTGTTTTGCGCTTGTTTTGATTCCCGATTTTTTCAAAAATAGCAATTTTTTCATCAATCTGACGATTATTTTTGACAATTTCATTAATGATTTCATTCTTGCTAATTAATTTCGTGCTTTTCCGGTTTTGCAGTTTTGTTTGAATTTGGTGATTTTGGAAAACTTCATCCAAAATAGTTAATTCATAAACAAGGTTTTCCTGCTTTTGGCGTAAAAATCTTTCATTGGTTAAATTGGGAATATAATCAGCCAAAGTTTGTTTATTATCCGTTAAAGGTTGACTAAAATCGTTAATTTGTTGTTGTAAATTTTCCAGTTGTTTAAGCGTGGTGTCAAAGTCAAGCTTACTTTGTTGTTCTTCGTTTTTTAAAAATGGTTTCAAGACCGGAAATAAATTATTTTTATACTGAATGGCATTTAAAAAAAAGTCAGGATTAATTTCGTTAATTTCATCGTAATTAGGAACTCAACTTTTTGGATCATGACTTGCTTCTTTCAGTTTCATGATCTTAATTTCTTGATCAACTTTTTCTCTTAATTTACCGTATTTGACAATTCTCGTTTTAACTTCCATGGTTTCAGATCGGTACGTACTAGAATGGTTAAATAGATTATAACGCCGTATTTTAAACAATTGATAACAGAAATTAACCCAACTAAAATCAGCAATCCTTTCAAATCGTGATCTTGTCTAAGCAGAATAAAAGCAACTAAACTGTTGTAAAAGATTTTAATTGGCACAATAGCGCAAAACAACAGGCTAGCAACCAAAAGTTTTCAACCCCATTTTTCTGATTTTTGAACTCTTTTCAAAATTTGGCTAACAATAAATAATGCTATAAAATTAGCCCCGCTTTCCAATGGGGTTGCAAATCAATTATGGCCATGAATAGTATTATCGATAATTGGAACCAAAATTGCTGCCCAGGCAAGCGTTGAAAATTTAACTAAGCCAATTGCAATTAAAAAGACAAGATCACCTAAATCAAGTTTAATTTCAATCCCTTCAAATGGAATTGAAAAATGAAAACTAGCAATCGTTGAAGTGACCGCCGTTAAATAGGCAATAATTACAAGCTCACGAATTTTAGCACGGCGCTTTTTTCCGGCAAACTTTTTGATTGCTCATTTCGAGCCTTTTTTTTTCAAAAACATCTTTAATTTAAATTAAAAAAATATAAAATAAGGGAAAAATCTTTTTTGCTAGAGCTAGAGATAAAATTGTATAATATTATACACTATGTTAGAAAATCAATTTGATGTTTTGATCGAAATTCCGAAGGGTTCTAAAATTAAATACGAATATGATAAAGAACGCCAACAAATTCGATTAGATCGGTTCCTGTTCGGGACGCATCGTTATCCCGGAAATTATGGTTTTATTCCTGAAACCCTAGAATTGGATGGTGATCCGCTTGATGTGCTTATTTTAACCGCCCATCCTCTTTTGCCTGGTTCGTTAGCAACTGTTCGAGTAATCGGTGGGCTTGATATGTTAGATGAAAATGAAGTTGATCGGAAATTATTGGCCGTAATTAGCAATGATCCACAATATTCTCATCTCAAAAGTTTAAAAGATCTTAATCAGCATCAAAAAGCGGTCATCACTGATTTCTTTGCCCATTATAAAGATTTAGAAGACAAAGATGTCAAAATTAAAGGTTGAATTAGTTTAGAAGCCAGTTTAACTTTGATTGCTGATGGGTTTAAACGATATAAAGCTTAAATTTAAACCAGTCTATTCATGAATAAAAACCTTAATCATAGGATTATTCTTTTTCACCTTATAAAATTGGCGACTTAAAGCCATTTCAATTATTTTTTCTCTTCTTTGCATTGTTGTCTGTTTGAATTCACTTTGTTGTCCGATTGTCATAATTTCTGTATTTAAGATTTTAAGAAATTTTTGGTCCGCCTCGAAGCCATTCACGCCAAATACTTGATAAAAAGGGGCTTCCCGGAACTGTTTATTAATGGAATTATAAAAACAGATGACGTTGACAATCCCATTAGTTAGTAAAATTTGCCGCTCATTTAAAGTTGCTAGATCATCATTGTTATTCGGATTGTTCCCAATGAAAACTGGATCAGCGGGAATCTTTTTCCCTAACTTGATTTTTCCTTTGACTAATTCAAGTTGCTGGCCATTAGGAATTAGAAACGTATTTTCGGCTTTCATGCCTAATTTAATTGCGGTTTCTTTGTGCGCCTTTAACATCCGGTATTCTCCATGAGCCGGCAAAAAATAAGTTGGTTTTAACAAAACCAGTAAAATTTTTTGTTCTTCCTGTGAAGCATGACCAGAAGTATGCACTCTGCTCGTTGCTGTATCAACTTGAACTTCCGCATTTAATTTGAAAAGTTTATTGATAACATTGTTTATGATGTAGTTATTGCCCGGAATTGGTTTGGAAGAAAAAATGAATAAATCCTTTTTCGCAACCGTAATTTTCGGATATTCTTGATTGGCCAATTTACTAATTACCGAGGTTGGTTCACCTTGTGAACCTGTACATATGATCAGAATTTCTTCGGGACGATACTTATGTAGATCATCAAGTTTAATAAAGTTTTTAAAATCGATTTTAAAATACTTTTTAGTCCGAAAAATATTTAGAGCATTTTCAATTGTTCGTCCCAAGATTAAAATTTTACGCTTACATTTTTCTGCCATCTGAATGAGATGAATAATCCGGTTCATATTGGAAGCAAATGTGGTAATAAAAATTCGTTTATCAACATTTTGTTCAAAAATGCGCCTGATATTTTGCATAATTGCGCTTTCTGTTAAGGTATGACCGGGAATTTCCGCATTGGTTGAATCAGACAACAAAAGATCAACTCCTTTTTTACCAAGATCGCTAATTTTATGAATTTCCGTTTTTTTTCCTAATGGCGTTCAATCTAATTTAAAATCACCGGTGTAAATCACTCTCCCATTTGGCGTTTTAACAACAACACCATACGAATGCGGAATCGAATGAGTAATAATAAAAAAACTGACTTCAAAATGGCGCAACCGAAATACACTATCATGGTGAAAAGGAACGATTTGCACAGTTTGTTTTTTCGTTTTTAATTTGATTAAATCATTCGCAAAAGTTGGACTATAAATCGTTTTTAACCCGGTTGCTTTGATTAAAAAGGGAATCCCACCAATATGATCTTCATGACCATGGGTAATGAACAGACCTTTAATTTTATGTTTGTTTTTAACTAAATATTGATAATCAGGAAGGATAAAATTGATATTTAGAAAGTACTTATTCGGAAACTTTAAACCCGCGTCAATGATAATAATTTCATTGTTATGCTCAATACAATAGGTGTTTTTTCCAACTTCTTCCAGACCACCAAGCGCATAAATTAGCGTTTTACTCATTTTTTTTCCAAATCACTCGTTTTGTAATTATACTAATAAAAATAGTCGTTAATTGATTAACAATTATACCTGTTTAATTTGCGACTATGAAAGATTTTCCTGCTTGATTGGTTTAAAAAAATGCGTGTTATTGCTGGTAAATATAAATATCGTCAATTATCATTGCCTAAAAAACTCCATTTTCGTCCGATCTTAAGTTCGGTGCGTGAAAACCTTTTTAATACTTTGCATTTTCGCATTAATTGAGCTGAAGCAATTGTTGCCGATGTTTTTGCCGGATCAGGGATTTTAGGAATTGAAAGTTTGTCGCGTGGAGCACAATTTTGTTATTTTAATGATTTAAATCATTTAAATACCAAGCATTTAAACCTTAATCTTGCCAAGTTTGCCGTTCAAAATGCTCAAGTTGATAACCTTAATCATCGCCAATTTCTCAATCAACTTTTTCAACTGCGTGTCAAATTAGACCTTATTTTTTTAGCTCCACCATATTCGCATCCCGAATACGCTCAACAAGCAATTGAAGGATTATTAGAACACCACCTTTTAAATTCAAATGCCATTATTGTTGTTCAATTAGATTGTGCTTTTCCTTTTTCTGATCGCAAATTAACTCTTTTCCAAACCAAACAATATGGGCGAACTAAACTTTTTTATTATCAGTTAAAAAGCGCTAAGTTTGCTTCAGCGCGCCTGGATTTCAAGGACCAACAACTAATTATTTTTTCTGGTCCTTCCGGGGTCGGCAAAAAAAGCATTTTACATCAACTATTACGTTTAAAAGATTTAAACCTTGGCTATTCAGTTTCTTGTACTACTCGTAAAAAACGTTTAACCGAAATTAATCATCAAGATTATCATTTTTTAAGCACCGCCGAATTTGAAGCCGAGATTGAAAAGGGTTATTTTTTAGAATATGCTAAATATCTTGATCATTATTACGGAACTTCGTTTTACCATACTCAAACAATTTTTAACCAGGGTAAGAATCCATTGCTTGAAATTGAAATTCAGGGTGCCCAAACGGTGAAAAAACTTTATCCTCAGGCTATTTGAATTTTCATTTTTCCGCCTAATTTGGTGGCAATCAAAAAACGGTTAGAAAAACGAAATAGTGAAACAGCCAACGAAATTGCCCATCGCTTACAAATAACCAAGAAAGAATTGCAAACGGTTACTTCGCAAAATCTTTGTGATTTTTACATTGAAAACCAAAATTTGGCAGAAACAGTCGCTAAAATTGCTATTTTCCTTCGGCAAAAGTTAAAAAGTCATCGTTCTTAACAGAATAGAGAAGAATTTGCGCTTTTATCACTGCGGTTATATAATAATACTGTTATGAAAATTAAAATTTGAAAAAATACTTATAATAATGCTAACCGTTTGCAGAATCAAGATTTTGCTCTTTATGCGAAAAATGAATGAAACCAACTGCTTTTTGCTATTGCCGATGGTGTTGGATCGCTTTCTCAATCCCAAATTGCTAGTCAAAAATCATGTCAAATTTTAGCTTTTCAGTTTCGTCAAACCAATTTTAAGCTCTTAACCGAAGAAGAAATTGAACAGTGGGGAAAAAAACTGGTTCAACAAACCATTTTTAGTGCCTTACAAAGCGCATTAACCGACATTGCCACAACCCTTAGTTTTGTGATAATTGTCAAAAAACAATTCTATCTTTTTCACGTTGGTAATACACGAATTTTTCAGTTAAAAAACAATAAAATTCATCAAATTACCACCGATCATGTTCAAAAAGACCGGCGTTTAGACACCTTTTCTTGGTTAAAACGAGAAAATCTATTGGAAAATTCATTATCTAATCGTAATAACTGTTACGTTGATTTTTCGGTTCTGCCCTTTGATATCGATGGACTTCTCCTTACCACTGATGGGATTCATGATTTTGTGAATATGAAAGAGTTACAAGTTGTTTTCAATCGACCACCAACCGTCGCCGGAATTAAAGGAATTATTCAAAAAGCTTATCTCAACGGTTCGTTGGATGACAAAACTTTTTTATACGTGGCAATTCATCGTGATAGATCTTAATGTTGGACGGATTTTTAAAAACCGTTATAAAATTGAACGCAAAATTTCAGTTGGACAATATTCAGTTGTTTATTCCGCCCAAGATTTACTTCTAAAACGCCGTGTGATTTTAAAAATTTTCCCGCACCAAAATCACAAAGAAATTAATTTTAAACACCTTAGTTTAACATTTCAAAATGAGTTAAAAATTACCGCTCAGCTTAAACATCGCAATATTGTACAGTTATATGATTATTTTGTTGATTTAGGTTTATTTGTAATTGTTTTAGAGTTTATCGATGGAATTTCCCTTAGAACATTATTAAACAACCAGCGGAGCTTGGATGTTAAAACGGCTGTTAGTCTTTTTTTGCAGATTATTTTAGCGCTTAAATATGCTAATTTAAATAAAATTATTCATCGCGATTTAAAACCGAGTAATATTCTAATTGTTAATCAAAAAACAGTTAAAATTCTTGATTTCGGCATTGCCCTTGATAATTATCAAAAACCACGGGAATTATTTATTAACAAACTAACCGGCACATTGTGCTACATGTCGCCGGAAGCAATTCAACAACGTGATCAAATTAGTATTCAAAGCGATATTTACGCCGTTGGCATCATGTTTTTTGAAGTTTTAACCGGGCATTTACCTTTTTTTGATAACCAACCACTCGAAATTTTAGAAAAACATTTATACATGCCGTTTCCACGCATTACTGATTTTGATAGTCAAATCAATTTGCAGATTGAAAACATCATTATTCGTGCCACCGCCAAAAACCGCAAAGAACGCTATCAAAAACCGGAAGAAATGTATGCTGATTTACAAAAATACATTAATAATCCAACTAAAAAAGTTCCCCCCCACTATCTAAAGTCAAATTTTTACAAGGGCAAAATTAATTTTCCGTTGTTGAAAAGAAAATTTGCTAGAAAGAAAAGGCATTATTTTTGATTAACCAATTGGTATCTTTTTTTCTTTGTTTTTATCAACCTTTTGTTTTTTATTTTGTTGTTAATTTTTTTACTTTATGAAAGAATTAGTTAGTTGTTTTGGTGAGAATTTCATACCCTGTTTTAGTAATTAAAATGGTATCTTCATGGCGAATTCCGCCTAGTTGAGGAAAATAAACACCTGGTTCGAGAGCAATAACCATTTTTTCTTCCAAAACCAAGCCGCTTTCTTCAAATAAACCTGGTTCTTCATGAACATCCAAGCCAATTCCATGTCCTAACGCATGTTCTAAATGTCAATTTTGTTCGGCAAACCGCTTTTTACATCTTTCTACCAGGGTTTTAATTTGCATTCCCGGTTTTAACATTTCTAAAAGTTCTGTATAAATTTGTTTTAATTTTACTGCATGTGCTTGTAACGGCGAGTTAGGATTTAAGATGATTGTTCGGGTGAAATCAGCACAATATCTTTGTGATTTTGCTCCAAAATCACACAATAAAACATCACTAATTATTTGCTCTGTCGGTTTAGTATGAATGTAAGCACTCCGTTTCCCGCTTGCCACAATTGGTTCAAAACTAGTTTTACATTCGCGGTTTAATAATTCTTTTTCAATTGAAAAGGCAACTTCCCGTTCGGATTTTCAATTTGCTTGTTTTTCCTCGATTATTTTTCAAACTTCAACTGTTTTTTGGCAGGCTAGTCGCAAGCTCTGAATTTCGGCATCGGTTTTGATGATACGCAATTGCTGGTAATTAAAAAACTGAAACTTTAATTTTGGATTCAAATGTTGCAAGTTTTTAACAAGTGCAAAAGGTAAATCACTTTCTAATTTAATTTCACCTTTTAATTGTTTTCAATAGTTAGGGAACTGATTTAAAGCGATAATTGTTGCTTTCACTTGTTGATCTTTTGCTTCTTGCAAATAACGTGGATCAAGAAAATAATTGCTTTGCTCGGTTTCGCAATCGGCAATAATCATCCCATCACTTGCTTCAAATCCATGGAACCAAAATCGATTAGTTTCTTTTCAAAACAATCAGTATCTTCCTGCTTCCTTAAATTTTTTTAAAATGTTTCATTTAGTTTGATTATCTTTACTCATCATCTTCCTCAATTAAATTTAATTCTTTAATAACTTGTTTGTTCTGGAACCAATTTTTAATTACTTTAATTTCTAGTCGTAAATTAATGTATCGTTTAAATAATTTATGTAAAATGCGACTACTATCCATGCGAATAAGTTTAATTTTTCGCCCGTTTCGTCCCAAAATAATTTTTTTTTGATTTACATTTGCAACAACAATTTGACAAGTGATAAATACTTTTGTTGGTTTAATTTTTATTTCAAGCATTCGCGTTGCAATTTGATGAGGAATTTCTTCTTTAGTTTGAAAGATGATTTGTTCTCGAATCACTTCATTACCGATTTCACGCACTTGCTTTTCTGTGTTTAGTGCTGGTTTCAACACTTTTTGCTGGTTTAACGATGGTGTTTTTTTCGCAATTTCCATTGTTAGATCTAAAAGTTTGGCTAAATTAAGATTTTTTTTGGCAGAAACAGGCAGAATAGCGGTAAAAATTTTTTGATCTTGAACCTTACGAATGTAGTTTGCAACATCTTGAATTGTTTTCCGGTCCATTTTATTAATTAAAAGCAAAAGCGGTTTGTTGCTCGCTTTCAACAATTTTGTCAAAAAAACTAAGTCTTGTTTTCACACATCATCAATTTCCACCATCAATCAAATAATGTTAGAATTGTTGATCACAGTATGAAGATTTCGCACTAATACCTTATCTAACGTTGTTTTAACCCGACATACTCCGGGACTATCAAATAAAAGCAGTTTGCTTTTTTTTCATTCCATGAATCCACGAATTGGTTTACGGGTTGTATTCACTGTTTTGCTTACAGCAGCAATTTTTTGCATTGTTAAAGTATTAATGAGACTGGATTTGCCGGCGTTAGTTCGACCAACAATCCCAATTGAATACATTTTGTTCATTAAAATAATTATAAACTAAACAGAAAAAGTTTTTTTATGCTAAAATTAAGAAATAAATAATAATTTTCTTTGATTATTTTACTTTTGTTGGAATTGTTTAATTGTTGAAGCAAATTAAGATTTTAATTTTTTTATCATGACAGGAAAAGTTAGCAAAAAAGGAATGTCGCCAATCGGATATATTCTTTCTGCGATTGGTGCCGCAGTTGGTTTGGGAAATATTTGAGGATTTCCAACCAAAATGTTAACCTACGGGGGAACAGCCTTTTTAATCCCTTATATTATTGCTGTCCTAACATTAGGATTTCCGATGATGTTATTGGAAATTAACATGGGAAGTTTCTGACGGAAATCGTCAGTTGATGTTTTTCCAAAATATCTTGGAAAAAAACGTGGTTCTTTGTTCGGTTGAATGCAAACAACTTTGCAAATGATGATTGCTACTTATTATGGTGTTATTATTGCATGAGTTGTCATTTCCATCTTCACCCCGTTTGTTAGTGGCGGATACAGTAAAGATGTTGCCAGTAATTTCGATAGCAACGTTTTAGGTGTTACTCAAACAACCGAATTTTTTGGATTGGGACGAATTCAACCAATTTTATTTTTAACATTTGTTTTGGTAATCTTTGGATCAGTTATCATCGTTTCGTTCGGAATTGAAAAGGGGATCGAAAAAGCCAACAAGTTTTTAGTTCCCTTTTTATTTGCCTTAATTATTTTCTTCTTTATTTATACCTTAACCCTTGGCGGCGCCAACAAAGGTTTGGAAAAGATGTTTGGGTTCGACCCTTCAAAATTAAAAAACGGAAAAGCATGATCAACTGCTTTTGGTCAAGCATTGTTCACGCTTTCCCTTTGTGAAGCGATTATCATTTTGTATTCTGCTAATTCGCCAAAAGGGGGTGATAGTGGTAACCGCGCAATTACAATTGTAGCCGGTGATACTTTAATTGCCCTTTTAGCCTGTTCAATTATTAGTGCTACACTCGGAAACGCAATTCAACAAGGCATTATTACCGAAACAAATACTACCGAAGGAACAAAGTATTTGTTTAGTGGGACCACGAAGGAAGCTTCGGGCAATGCCCTGATTTTCAAGATGTTTCCGTTAGTTTTTTACAACATTAGTTTAAAACAGCGCTTTTTAGGTGAAATATTTGGGGTCTTACTTTACAGCGCACTTTTATTTGCCGCCATTTCCACTTTAATTAGTTTGCAAGAACCAATGACAGCAGCGTTAAAAGATAAAGATGGTTTTTCCCGTCCTGTTGCTTCTTTTTTGGTTGGAACAGTTCAGCTATTTTTCGGGGTTATTTTCACCACTCAAAACGGCTCACGACACTTAATCGATATTACCGATGGAGTCTGAATTAGTTGGTTGTTATTGTTTTCCGCTTTGGTTGAAATGGGAATTTTCACCTTCTCTCGTCAAAACCAAAAGCAAATTTATGCCCATCATAATAAGTTATCGTTTTTTAAATTAGGAACTTGATTTTCGGTGCTAATTGTCTTTTCGTGGTTAGCTGTGTTAGGAGTTTTCAGTTATGGTGTTTATGATTTAACCGCCGGAAATTATTATGAAACAGCGGTTAAGCATTGAACCTGACAAGAATGACTGATGTCTTCAATTTTCTTCTTTGTTCCTTTTCTCTACTTTGCGCTGTTTAAAGGTTTAAAAGCGGTTAATGTTCGTTTTTCTTCATGAATCGGGTGATGAAAACCTCTTAAGAAGGAGCAGACATAATGGCAATTTGAATGATTATGATGATGATTATTATTGGGTTCTTTTTTATTACCTTTGTGGTTGCAATTAGTTACGAAGTGATCGCAGAATTGCGTCATCGCCGAAGTAAAACAAAATCATTTCCCCGAACAGTTAAGTAAATTTTTTGCTAATTTAACGTTAATTTTTGCATTGGCAAATCAGCAATTGAATCATGACTAACATAAAAAATGATTTGCTGTTGACTTTTATAATCTAAAAATTTGGCAATTAGCACCCTTCTTACGTTCTGTTCAACCGCATTTAAAACTTCATCTAACAAATAAATGGTCTGATTGGCAGCAAATAAACTTAAAAAAACTACAATTTGTTTTTCTCCGTTGCTTAGTTTACGTTCGCAACAATTGGTATTTCAATCTAAATTATGATGATGAAGAATATTTGTCATTCATTTGACTAAATTGGGTGTTAACGGGTGTTTGTTATAAATTAAAATATTGTTTTTAATCGTTCCACTCAACAATTGGGCATGACTGGTTAAATAAAGGAGATCATTTCTTTTTTGGCGGGATAACATTCTTCATTCTTTTTGCTTCAACCAAATTTCGCCTTGATAAGTTAAATCAGGATTTAAAAATAATTTTAAAAATGTGCTTTTCCCAATTCCATTTTTACCATTAATTCATAAATGTCGATCAAACACACCGTCAATATTGTTTTTTCAAAGATAATCATACGCATTATAGGAGAAATTTAAATTCTTAAATTCTATCTTTGTGCCGTTAATCTGATATTTTTTTTCTGTATCTTCAATCGTCCTTTGATTTCATGTTAAAAAAGCTGTTAGCTCCCTTTTTAATCATTGAATTTTTTTTCTTTCAACTCAAAAAGCAAACAAGATTTGACTTTCTACAAAAATACTAGCACTTAAGCCCAAAATGAACAAAATTTGGGCGGCTGTCAGTTTGATTTCCAACCGAAATCAAACTAAACAAGCAATTAAAATGATTTGACTTCAAAACCCTATTTGTTGGTCGATAATTTGATTCAAAAATTGATATCAAGTTGCTTTAAAACTAAAATGAGCATTTTTGACAACATTCACAAAAAGTTGCTGGTTTTTTTCTTTTCATAATCGTCTACCTTTTCAATCTTCTCATTGTTTTAATTGGTGATGCATTTGTTGATTAGTTGTTTGTGTTTTTAAATACATTTTTCTCATGTTTTCCTGTTGTTTGGGTCAAATAATTAGATTTAATAATGCATTAAGAATAATTACAATTACAATTGGTAGTGTGATCCAAAAATCAAAAAACATTAAAGCTATAATACTTCCTGTAATTAAATATAATCCTCTGATCCAAGTTAAACCTGCTGAAATTTGATAATCATTAATAATTTGTAAATCGTGGTATTTTCGTCAGATTCCAGAATGATTTTGTTTAGCAAATTGTGTTCAATCTAATTTAGCTAGAACAGCAAAAAAGATTTTATTTTGTTGTTTCTGATGCATTAATTGTCAGATAGATAATTGAATTTTTCATAGGATCGCAATAATTGTTTGTCCCAAAAATAAAAGACTAATTCCTAGGAAAAGACTTAAATTTGGTTTCAGAACATGAAAAAAACTTTGTTCAATCAATGTTTTGACCCCAAATTGCACCATTAAATTTAAACTTGCTAAAACTAATGTACAAAATGCGCCACTAAGCAAAATTTTTCCCAATAACCAATTTTTTGTTTTCAAAACCGGCCATTTTTTCCTTTTCATATCTTCGTTGTATATTGGTAGGATAGTTACCATTACATTTTGAAAATATTTTTGTAAAACTTCTTTTTTACATCATTGAAAATCTTCTTTTGCTGGATCGCCGATTAAATATCAACTTCTTTGTTTTTTTAAAACAATCAAGTAGTGATTTTGCCCTTTGATCTGAGTAGGAAAAATACATGGTAACTGAATAAAACTAAAATTGACTCGATAACTATTTAATTTCAATTGATAACGGCGACCAATTTTTTCAAGTTGTAAGAGATTTAACCCCTGGTAAGCACTTGTTTCATAAAAAAGGCGGTTCCCGATTGTTTGATCATGAAAATAATAGTAGTGCGCCATTGCCAGACAACTAAGTCCACAATCTCAATGACTTTTTTGCCGAAAGAACAATTTTTTCATACTAAGAAATTTTATTTTGATTTTGTTTGGTTGGTATTTTTTAATTCATAAATCATTTAATAATTAAGAGATAAAACGGAATGTTAAAATACAAAAGATTAACTTTTTAGTTTTTTGAAATCAGAACGAACAATGGTGAAAAAATTTAGAATAGGTGCTTTTATGGCTCTGAAATCTCCTGCCTTTTTGGAAGGATTAATTGAACAGTGTCTTTATTTGGATGCAAATGCATCGATGTTTTTTGCTGGTTCGCCGCAAATGATGCGTGTTCCCGATTGGAAAAAAATGAATCGTTCTACCTTCTGGAAACTATTACAAAAACATCAAATCTCGCTTGAAAACATTTGTATTCATGCTCATTATTTGATTAATTTAGCTAATTTAACAAATGCTGTAACTTATCAAAAATCATTCCGCTTGTTAACGGAAATTTGTCATTTTGCCGTTGCTTTGAAAATCAAATACATTATTTTGCATCCCGGATCTGCTTTAAAAAGCGATCGTCGATTAGCAATGGAGCAGGTTGCTTATAGTTTAAAAAAAATCTTAGATCAATTTCCGACAATCACCATTTGTTTGGAAACGATGAGTGGCAAGGGAAGCGAAGTTGGTAAAACATTTGAAGAATTAGCGTTTATTATGACCAAAACCAATAAGTTGGCTCAGTTGCAAGTGTGCTGAGATACTTGTCATTTATATGCTGCCGGATATGATATCAAAAATGATTTGGATGCGGTTATCAGTGAGTTTGAAGCAATAATCGGGTTAAAAAAACTTCGTTTTGTTCATCTTAATGATAGTCAGCATCCTTTAAAAAGTCATCGTGATCGACATGCCAAATTGGGGGAAGGTTATCTCAAGCAGCAAACTTTTTTTAAATTAATTAATCACGATAAATTACATGATAAAGTATGAATTCTGGAAACACCGCATCAAAATAACCCCACTGGTTATAAAGAAGAAATTGCGAGTTTAAAAGTTAATTATGAATCCTAGTCCTAAAAATCAACATCAAAAACGGTTAGAAGTTATTTTTTTCTTTTATCATCATTTTGTCATTCGTTATTCGTTGAAACAAACCCGTAAATATTTAAAAACAAAAAATTTTGATTCATATCAAACTAAAATTATTGATTATATTTTTAATCATTTTGATGTTTTACACGAGCAAATTAGCGCTAATTTGAGTCAAAAATGATCCTTTAGTGAAATCTCTAATTTAGAAAAAGCGATTTTATTTGTGGCAATCGCCGAAATTCGTGCTCACCAAGTTCCCAAAGCAATTGTGATTAGCGAAGCGGTTAAAATTAGTCGAACTTATTGTTTGCAGAAAAATTATACTTATATTAATCGAGTAATCGATAACATTTTTCGTGATCTTCCCGCAAAAACCAAAAAAAAAGAAAAAAACGTATAATCATAGACATATGAAAGCAACCAAGCAACCCCATTATCATATTGTTGAATCCGTTGCGGAAGGACATCCTGATAAAATTTGTGATCAAATTGCGGCCGCAGTGCTTGATTATTGTTTGCAAAAAGATCCAAATGCCCATGTTGCTTGCGAAGTTTTTGTCACTTCAACTCATTTAATTATTGGTGGTGAAATTACTTTTCATAAAAAAAATTTAACCATTAACGCATTTAAGAATACACTTTGCAACCTAGCCTTAGAAGTTATTCATCAAATTGGATACAACGAGGAAAGTTGAAACGGATTGAAAAAGTTAATCATTCTCTGTTTAATCAATGAACAATCACAAGAATTAAAAGCGCAAGTCGATCGTAATCATTTACCTCGCACCGGGGATAATAGTATTTCTTTTGGGTATGCAACCCGCCGTGATGCGCATAATTTATTTCCATTGCAACAATATTTAGCTAACCAAATTATGCAAAAAATCAGTCAAATCCGACGTAATAAAATCGCTAATCAAACCTGATCTTTTGCTCCCGATGGTAAGATTGAAATTGTTTGAAATAATCTATGTTGTGAAGCGATTTATCTTTCCCAACAGTTTTTACCCAAGTATAATGAAGTCCATTCAGCCGAAGAATTAAAGCACCAAATCCTCCAAAAAATTATTCGACCCCTTTTGGTTCGTTTCAATGTTGAAATTAGTTCTGATTGATTAAAAAAGTCCAAATTAACGCCGTTTGTTTATGGTGGACCAAATGCTGATACCGGTTTGACCGGACGAAAATTAATGATTGATGCTTATGGAACCCTGATTCGCCATGGTGGTGGTAGTTACATTGGAAAAGATCCAACCAAAGGTGATGTTTCGTTAGCATTGTATGCGCGTTATATTGCCAAACACCTTGTAGAAGCCAAAATTTGCGAAGAAGTAATTATTAAAGTCAATACCGTCGTTGGCGCCAAACGGGTTTGAATTTCCACTACTTCCCAACATCAAAACCGTGCTGTTATCAAGAAAATCTTTGCGAAGATTTTTAATTGAACCTTTGGTGAAATTTTACAGCGCTTAAAATTAGCCCAACCGTTTTATCGTTCTTTTGCCACTTATGGTTTTTTTGGTCGCTCTGCCAAAGCTGCTCCCTGGGAAAAAATTGATCAGGATCTGATCAAACGAATCAAAAAACTTGCCTAAAATTTCCTAAAATTGGTATAATTTCATAAGTAACTTTATTTTGTTAGTATCTTCATCATGGCTCATTTAATCGCAATTATTTTGTTTGTTTTTCTTTTTACCTGTTTGTTTGGCACGTTTGTTTATGCGCTTGTTAATCGGCGTAAGATTTTAACAAGCGAAGAAAACCTCCAACCGCAACTAGAACCGAAAAGCAAACTTTAATTTTTCCCAGTTCCCGATGCAAAAGCCAAAAAAATTGCTGTTTTCAGACCTAGGATTTATCCTTTCTTTAATCGGTGCCGCAGTTGGTTTGGGAAACATTTGACGTTTTCCTCAAACCCTGGCTCAATCCGGTGGATCCGCGTTTGTGATTATCTATTTTCTTTGTTTATTTTTAATTGCCCTACCAATTGCGCTTTTAGAAATGAATTATGGACTTTTTTTTCGCAAAGGAATTGTCAATATTTTTCAGCAAACCATTCCCAAACTTGGTCGTTTTATTGGTTGAAAACAAATCTTTTTAATTGCCGGAGTTGGTTGTTATTACATCGTAATTATGACCTGAGTTGGTTTAAGTTTAGGGGTTTCGATTATCCCCGCTGTGTTTCAGGAAAGTGCCACCCAAGAATCATGATTTAAAGCTAATATTTTGGCTTCGAAAAGCAACAGTGGATTAGCAATTTCGATTCCCGTTATCGTTGGGACGCTTTTCTTTATTGCCTTTATCTTTCTTGTTTTATCGTTTGGGATCCGGAACGGGTTGGAAAAACTAAATGTTTTTGTTGTTCCTGGTTTGTTTTTAGGTTTAATTGGCTTAACAATTTATGTCCTTACGCTTAAAAATGCCTTCCTGGGTGTTGAGCATATTTTTACCTTTGAAAGCGCTAAATTTAAAGATCCGTTTATTTGGGTAACCGCTTTAAAACAAGTGATTTTTTCCACCGGGATCTTGATGGGGATTTTAATTGTTTTTTCCAATTCCTCCGATAAACGCACTGATAAAGGCAATCAAGTTTTAATTGTCCTTTTAGCCGATACCTTAATTGGTTTCATTGCCGGTGTTTTAATTATGAGTATTATTGCCAATAAAGCAACCACCGATTTACCGGCAACCGCCGGTCCTAATGAAATCAAGGAGAAAATGACTGTTTTAATCAAAGAACAGGGTGGTGGAGCAACACTAATTTTTTCTTTTCTGCCGGTCTTTTTCTATAAGTTGGATCAGCAAGTTTTTAGTGGTTTTGGACAGATTTTAATGTTTATTTTTATGTTAACGCTTTTATTTGCCGCTCTTTCCTCGTTAGCTGCTTTGGTGGAAGTTTTTATTAATTCGTTGCTGAACAATTTTCGCTCGCTAACCCGGTTAAAAGCTTTATTGATTTGAGGTGCGATTAATGTTGTTGGCGCGTTTTTATATAGTCTTTCGTTTGGGGCTGATTTAATTGATTTGCAAGATATGCTGATTTTATTTTTAATTGTTTTAATCGGGGTTTTTGAAACGGTTAGTTTTCCTTTAAGTAATAAATATCACCAAATTGCCAAAGCAAATGATCCGCACACCTTTTTAAAAATTGGTCCTTTCAATTGATTGAAAAAGTTGTTAGTTTGAATCATTGCTCCAGTTCTTTTGCTTATTTTTACGGTTGATTTTATTTATATTTTCGGGCAATGATTGCAGATTGACTTACCTGGTTTTGACGTTAAAAAGTACGGCAGTTATTCACTTGAAACGATTATTTTGGCTTTTACTTTAACCGGGTTATGAATTGCTGCCGCCGGAACAATGACTGTTTATCAATTGGCAAAAACGCGTCGCCTTGCTGCTTAAAATGAAACAGGCGCCGTTATTGTTAGACTGGTTAAACTCCAATAGTTTAACTCCAACCGATCGCGCCGCATTATTGCAATTAGATCCTAAACTTCAAGCTCAACGTTTTCAGCAACTAATTCGCATGAATAGTTCCGGATGGCGACGACCGATTGAATTAGGAAGTGACAGTTTTAATTTGTACACAATGAAACAAATCGCCGCCGCCTGATTTGAACTTTTGCAACGTCAATATGCCGAGGGAAAAGTTCTCATTTTTGCTGATCAACGTCATTTAAGTCAGGAAGCAAAAGCGCTTTGTATTGCTTTGGCCAAGCAATTTAATTTTGTCGCTTATACAACTGATTACGAGCATCGTTTTGCGCCAACTCCTTTTCTTACTTACCTTTTGCAGCATTATAATTTTATTGGTGGCATGATGATCACAGCCAGTCATTGTTTTGCCAATTATAATGGTTGTAAGTTGTTTGATCACAGAGGAATTGGGCTTAACCAAACCACCTTAACTACTTTTCATCGCTTACTGCGTTCCAATGCTGTTCGTTATTTAAACCTTTCGGTTTCCTATCAGTCACCACATTTCTTATCACCTTCCTATAAAAGGAGTTATTTTGAAGACCAAAATGCTTTTCTTGCCCGGTTTGCCAAAACTCCCAAAACAATTCCCCTCTTCTTTTCCGCCTTACATGGAACAACCGCTAATTGAACTGATCACTTTTTAAAACAACGCAAATTTAAGGTCACAATTATTCCATCCCAGCATGATTTTGATCCGCAATTTCCCACCCTTCAAGATCCCAACCCAGAACATGATCAAACTTTTCATTTGCTCAAAACAGCAGCCACGCAGGTCAATCTATCTAAACATGCGCTTTTAATTGCCCAAGATTGTGACGGTGATCGGGTGCGGATTGCGGTGCAAGCTTCTAAAACCTGAAACCTTTTGCATGGAAATGAAATTGCAACGATTATTACCTATTTTTATCTCCATGAAATGAAGTGAAAGGGGAGAATTTATCGTAGTTGGGTTTCGACGCCATTAATTGACCGAATTGCCAACCATTTTCACCAACCAATTCTTACCACCGAAACCGGACCGACCAATTTAGCGCTTGCTTATATGAAAGTCCCCGACCAATTTTTATTTGCCTTTGAAGAATCGCTTGGTTTTATTCCCAGTTTAACTGTTAATCGTTACAAGGACGGTATTTTCACCGCCCAAACAATTGCCGAAATTGCCAACTATTTAGCCCAACAAAAAAACTTAACCCTTGCTGATTATTTAGCAAAAATTTACCAACAGTTTAGTTATTATTTTTATGCGCAACTTCGTTTTTCTCTCCGGCAAACAGAGTTAAGTTTTTCCGTCCTGCTTAAAAGCATCGAACAATGACAACGTTTGGGTGGTTACAAAATTATTAAACGGCACTTCTTTCCCCGCTCAATTAAATTCCGTTTATTGGTTCTTGAGCTGAGTAATCAAGCTCAAGTTGCATTACGTTTTTCCGCCACCGAACCCATTTTTAAAGTTTATTTTACCGCGCTTGCTAAAGTCGCTTCGCAAGCTCAAGTTATTCTTACCAAAATCAAGTCCCATTTTCAGCAGAAAATCGTTAAAATGAGAAAAGCATGTTAAATTTTAGTCAAACCAGTGGAATTTTAGAAGTGATCTGTGGGTGTATGTTTGCTGGCAAAACAGAAACTTTAATTCGCAAGGTGAATATTTTACGTTTGGCCAAGAAAAAAGTCGCTGTTTTTAAGCCGTTTTTTGATCGTCGCAAAATAAGTTCGAATGATCAAAAAAAACTCGTTGAAACCCATTCACATATTAATATGGAAGCATTTTTGGTAACTGATTTAGCGCAATTGAAAAATCATTTAACAACGCATCAATATGATGTTCTTGCTTTTGATGAAATGCAATTTTTTCCCCCTGAATTTGCTTATTACATCAACAAATTGGTGCAAACCGGCCAAAATGTTTTATGTGCTGGATTAGATAAGGGTTTTAATGATCAATTGTTTACGACAATGATGATTCTTTTATCATTTGCTGATATTTTGATTAAACTTTATGCTGCTTGTTTTAAATGTGGTAATTTAGCCACCAAAACGCAACGGGTTGATCCGCAAACTCGGCAAGAAGTTTCTCCCAACCAAATTACAAATGTGGTTGGTGGTGCTGATGTTTATGAAGCTCGGTGCCGCGCCTGCTTTAAGTTTTTTCCTCATCAAGATATTTATGCCAAAATTTAAGAATTCTTTGGTAAAATATTTACTCATATTATTCTTAAAGATAATTAATTATTCTTTTTTATGCCAACTATTAATCAATTGATTCGTTCCGGTCGTAAGCGCAAGGTCGTCAAACCTGCCACGCCACTTCTACGGATTTGAAAAAATAGTTTGAATAAAAAAGTTAAGCACCAAAAATCACCCCAAAAACGTGGTGTTTGTGTCAAAGTGGGAACAATGACACCAAAGAAACCCAACTCTGCTTTAAGAAAATATGCTCGGGTTTTTCTCTCCAACGGGAAAGAAGTAACCGCTTATATTCCTGGCGAAGGACACAATTTACAGGAACACTCTACCGTGCTTGTCTGTGGTGGACGGGTGCCAGATTTAAACAGTGTTAACTATAAAGTTGTGCGTGGTGTTTTAGATACCGCCGGTGTTCAAAACCGGCGTTCTTCTCGTTCTCGTTATGGCGTGAAACGTCCAAAAAGTTAGTTTATTATGCGTAAAAAATTAAAAGTTGAAAAAAGAGTTCTCCACCCTGATCCGTTATACAATTCACCGTTGGTTGCGCGTCTTATTAATTTTGTTATGCGTCGCGGCCAAAAATTGAAAGCCACCAAAATTGTTTACGCTGTTTTAAATCATATTAAACAAAAACACCAAACAACCCCGCTCGCTTTTTTACAACAATCAATTGATAATCTGAAGCCGGAAGTTGAGTTAAAATCCCGAAAAATTGGTGGTGCTAATTATCAAGTGCCGGTGTTAGTTTCCGTCCAACGGCAGGAGACACTTGCTTTACGTTGACTGATTGAAGCGGCCAAACAAAACCGCGGGCAAACCTTTCTATCAAGTTTAGAAAACGAAATCATTAATTCCTTCCGTAAAGAAGGCAACGCAATTAAAAAGAAACAAAATATTCAGCGAATGGCTGAAGCCAACAAAGCCTTTTCGCACTTTTCTTGATAGTTATCAACCATGAAAAAACTTGCTCACCTTCGCAATATTGGTATCATGGCGCATATTGATGCCGGCAAAACAACAACCACCGAACGGATTCTCTTTCTAACCGAACGCATCGGGCGGGTTTATGATATTGACCAGGGAAAAACGCAAATGGATTGAATGGAACAGGAGCGCGAACGCGGAATTACAATCACCGCCGCCGCAACAACTGTTACCTGAAAAAAAACCGATCATGTCGTTCATACGATTAATATTATTGATACCCCCGGCCACGTTGATTTTACCGTTGAAGTCGAACGTTCGCTGCGTGTTTTAGACGGGGCAATTGTTGTTTTAGATGCCCAAGTTGGAATCGAACCCCAAACGGAAACTGTTTGAAGACAAGCAACCAAGCATAATGTTCCGCGGATTTTCTTTTTGAACAAAATGGATAAATTAGGAGCTGATCCTTTTCAAGCTGTTCAAACAATCAAAACTCGTTTAAATGTCGAACCTTGTTTAATCCAATTAGCAATTGGAAGAGAAAGTCAGTTTCGCGGCATTATTGATTTAATTGCCATGAAACAATATCTTTATACTTCTGATAAGCCAAATGAAGATGTTACTGTTAGTGAAATTGCCTCTGAATTTAAAGCTGAAGCAGTTAAATATCACCATCAATTGCTTGAACAATTAGCCCATTTTGATGATGAATTAATGCTGGCTTTTCTTGATAATAAATCAGTTCCTCCCGCTAAATTACGAGCAGTTTTACGCCGTGCAACGCTCAAAAATCAGTTATTTCCCGTTTTACTTGGTAGTTCTTTTAAAAACAAAGGGGTGCGGTTTTTGCTTGATGCTGTTATTGATTATCTGCCTTCGCCGCTTGAAGTTGAACCAACAAAAGCTTTAACTTCCAATAGTGAAACTACCATGATCCAACCGGATGAAAAAGCACCCTTTGTGGGGTTAGTTTTTAAATTAATGACAGATCCATTTGTTGGTAAAATGGCCTTTTGCCGGATTTATTCCGGAACTTTAAAGTCCGGTTCATATGTTTTAAACACCAATAAAAATGTCAAAGAACGGATCGGACGTTTAATGCAAATTCATTCTAATAGTCGAACTGATATTCAAAGTGCTTCCGCCGGTGATATCGTTGGGATTATTGGGTTGCGAAAAACGATTACCGGTGAAACAATTGCCGCAATGGAACAGGACTTACGGTTGGAAAAAATGGAATTTCCAGAACCAGTTATTTCGCTTGCTTTAGAACCAAAAACGAAAGCTGATCAGGAAAAAATGAGTCTTTCCCTACAAAAATTAGCCGAAGAAGACCCTACTTTTCATGCCCGGATGAATTACGAAACCAACCAAATGGTTATTTCTGGCATGGGTGAATTACATTTAGAAATTATTGTTGACCGGTTAAAGCGTGAATTTCGAGTTGATGTCAACGTTGGTGTTCCCCAAGTTTCTTATCGAGAAACAATTTACGACCAAGTAGAAACGGAAGGCAAATATATTCGCCAATCCGGTGGTCGTGGCCAGTATGGGCATGTTTTAATTAAATTTGCTTCCAATGGTCAAAACGGCAATCAGTTTACCAATAAAATTACCGGCGGCCGCATTCCCCGGGAATACATTAAACCAATTGAAGATTCATTGCTTAATAATATGAAACGCGGCGTTATTGCTGGTTATCCGTTAATTAATGTCCAGGCAACGTTATATGATGGATCATTCCATGAAGTTGACTCTTCGGAATTTGCCTTTAAAACAGCTGCCGCGTTAGCATTACAACAAATTAAAGAGCATATTCCGGTTCATATTTTGGAACCAATTATGAAAGTTGATGTCACAACACCAAAAGAATATTATGGGGATGTGATTGGTGATTTAGCTTCCCGCCGGGCACGAGTGGAAAATACAACCGAAATTAGTGGTCTACAAGCAATTACCGCGTTGGTTCCATTACAAGAAATGTTTAACTATGCTACTAATCTGCGTTCCTTTACGCAGGGTCGTGGTAATTATGTTATGCAGTTTGCTTCTTACGAAAAAGCGCCGCAGACAATTGCGGAAGCAATCATTAAAAACAGTGCTTTTTCCCTGCGCAAAAATTAATTACCGAATAAATTGCTGCTGTTTTCAATCATAAATTCGTGATGCGCTTTTTCCAACAGCAGTTTTTTTGACACTAAAATCAACTTTTTGCCTTCATTTTCCGAGTTGCTTTCAAGTAGTTAAAGGTTTTTCCCCGCTGCGATTACAACTGGTTGCAATCAGTGGCCCTGTGGCACGTAAAATGGTTTTTAATCAACTTCATCTCACAATTCGTAATCCAACTGTTTCCACTTTTCAAAATTTTAACGCTTGAAACTCCGTGGTTCGCTTTGGTAAAATTAACGTGGTTGGGGTTGTTTGCCGTTGTTCTCATTTTTGAATTGCTTGATTAATTTGTGCCAGTTTTTTCGCCTGTTTCCAATTGGCAACCAGAATAATTGGCAATTGAGTTAAAGCGCGCTGTTTTAATTGATAAATTCTTTTTACCGCTTTTGCTTCCGAGTATAAAGCTACCAGACCATAAATCGTATCGGTTGGAATTAAGCCAATTTGCTTTGCCTGCAATGCTTTAATGATTGTTTTTTGATTCGTCAGCAACATAGTTATAAATGAAAATAAACCGGTCCAATTGATTGTAATCTTTTTGTGCCAATGTACAGACATCAGGAAGATATTTTTTGATTAAATCCAACACCGCCTGTTTTTGGCGATTGCCGATTTCCAATCCAATTAAAAAACGTGATTTTAAAAAAGGTTTCACTTGTCTTAAGAACGCTTCGATATATTTTAGTCCGCTTGCCCCGCCAAACAAAGCTGTATACGGATCTTGATCCAAAACAGTTTGACTAACCATCTCACCAGTTTGAAGATATGGTAAATTAGCAACAATGACACTATATTGTTTGTTAATTTTTTGAAACAAATCGCTTTTTCAACAATTAATAACCAATTTCAACGCTTGTTGATTTAATTTGGTATTTGCCAATGCTTGTTCATTGATATCAACCGCATCAACTGTTCATGCGGGTAAAAGATTTTTTAATGATAAGGCAATCACCCCGCTTCCCACCCCAATTTCCAAAAGGCGATCCGGTTTTTTAAACCAACTTTTAATGTAACGAGTGGTTAAATCAACCAGTTGTTCTGTTTCAAACCGTGGTTGAAAAACATTGTTATTAACAATGAAAGTGTGCCGATAGAAAAAGATTTTTTTAGCCATGATCCATGCTTAATTTGAGTTGCAATTGGGTAATAATTTTTTCTAAGTTCCCATTCATAATTTGCTCAATCCCGCTAAAACTAGTTTTGATGCGATGATCAGTAATCCGGTTTTGCGGATAATTATAGGTTCTAATTTTTTCGCTTCGCATCCCCGCCCCAATTTGTTTTTGCCGGTGACTTTGACTTTTTTCCAGATTTGATTCTTGTTGCTGTTTGTAAAGACGGGCGCGTAAAACTTCCATTGCCCGTTCTTTATTATCGTGTTGAGAACGCCCGTCTTGGCAACTAACCTTCATGCCGGTGGGAAGATGAACAATTCGAACTGCTGAATCAGTTGTATTAACCGATTGTCCACCGGCACCACTGCTCCGAAAAGTATCAATCCGTAAATCTTTTGCCGCCAGCGGAAACTTTTTCTCGGTTACTTTTTCTAAGACGGCCACTGTAATTGTTGAAGTATGAACCCTTCCTTGCGTTTCTGTTTTAGGAACTCTTTGAACTCGATGGACGCCGCCTTCAAACCGTAATTTATTAAATGCTTCCCGACTATTTATTCGCAAAACAACATAATTATATCCACCACCGCTGTTTTTGCGCTGTTCAAGAATTTTGAATTCTCAATTTGTTTTCTTAAAATAATTAAGATACATTTCGCATACATCAGCAACAAACAAACTTGCTTCATCACCGCCGGTGGCAGATCGTAATTCAAGAATGACGCTTGCAACCGTAAATTGTGCTTGTTGGTAATTTAATCATCAATCCTTAATTTTGCTTTCCAAATTATCCAGTTTGGCTTCGAGTTGGGTTTTTTCTTTTGCCACTTCATTTTGAAGGTCAACATCTTGACCTAATTCTTCTAGCTCTTTAATTGTTTGTTCTAATTTGTGTTTTTGATCCAACAAATTCCCGCCCACTGTTAATGGTTTAAGTTTTTGTGATAAAGTCGTAAAAAGCGCAATGTTTTGCAAAACTTTCGGCTCTTTCAAGCGCCTTTTTAATGCTAAATATTCTTTTCAAACTGCTAATAGTTTATTATCAAGTTTTTTCTTCATCTTTGATAAACTCAACGAAACAGCGATTGCACCGTGCTTGATAATGTTCGTTGCTGCCAATTAAAATTTTCGGTTTAAAGGTATTGACCGCTTCACCAGTTTTGCTAATTCTTTGCGTTCGGGTTGCTAAGCCGTTGCATTTAGCGCAAATCGAACTTAATTTTAAAACAACATCAGCGCGGACTAAAAGTTTTGCCAATAATCCTTGATATTGCGCATAATTATCTTTTTCCAATCCGCCACAAATAACAATCTTTTGTTTTTTCACCAACTCTAAAATTGGTTTAAAAAACTGATTGGAAAAAAATTGTACTTCATCAAAACAAATGGCATCATATTTTACCGCTTGTAAATAGACTTGCATTTCTTTTGGGGTTGAAATTAAACAAGCTTTGATACTTCTTTGGTCATGAGAAACAATTTTGTCTTTTTGATAACGTTCCGCCAGTTGCGGAAGAAAAACAATCACCTTTTTGCCGGCTCGTTTTAAGACATTAATTTTGCGAATTAATTCTTCTGTTTTCCCGGCAAACATTGGTCCACAAATGACAGTTAAAAGACCTGTTTGAATCAAATCTAAATTATTAAACATGATTGAGCGTTCCTTTAATCTCATCAATTAATGCTTCAACACGCAATCAGCTTTTTAGTTTGATTCCGCTTGCTAAGCGATGTCCGCCGCCACCAAACCGTTGGGCAATTGAATTGACATCAATTTTTTTACTGCGCAAAGAACAATGAATTTCGCCACCTTCTTTAAACTGTAAGAAAGTCGCGCAAATTTTAGTTTCATCGATATTTTTTAAAAAATGTAAATACCGTTTAAACTGATAGGTTTCATTGACTCATGGTAAATTTGCTTTATCTTTCGGTTTAAAAGCAAAGTATTTAAATGTTTTGGCATCAACATAATTTTTTTGAAAAAACTGAAAAACCGCTACATCGTTTTTACTCAAATGATTAATTCGATTATGAATTTCAACCAGCTGTCCTTTCTTCAAAATTAATCATCCGACAATAAAGAAAGTTTCCGCTTTGGTTGAATTAAATTTTAAATTCCCAGTATCAGTAATAATCCCTGTTAATAAAGCATTGCTAATTTCTTGATTCATTTGTCACTTTTGCCACATTAAAAAGCGAGCAATCATTTCGCAAACTGAACTGGCTTTTGCTTCAATTCATGCCGTTAAATGGCTTGGTAAATGATGGGGATTAACAATATGATGATCAATAATAATTAAATTTTTCGCTTGGGCAATTTGCGGAAAATCAGTTCGCTTAGGATTATTGACATCAACTAAAATAATTAGATCTTTTTCCAGTGCCAGTTGATCCGGTTCCGGATCGTTGTTGGTGATTTTAAATGTTCATTTTTCGTTTGCCACCGATCCTTTTAATGGGGTATAAATTTTTTTATGCCCAAAATTTATTTTGATCACATTGCGAAGGGCAAATTGTGATCCTAAACTATCCCCATCCGGATTACTGTGCCCAATAATGTAAATAATTTTAAATTTTTTAATTAATTTACTAATCTGTTCTCACTTTTTGTTTTTATTTAAACTAAATTG
This sequence comes from Mycoplasmatales bacterium, assembly GCA_965196725.1. Lineage (GTDB taxonomy): Bacteria > Bacillota_I > Bacilli_A > Mycoplasmatales > MT37. The sequence goes on along the minus strand of OZ239770.1, from coordinate 3,112 downwards.
CAATATATTTTTGCTGTTCATTGTTCTTTTTTAGTATTTTAAGCTTTTAAATCCTTGGTAGAACGGAACAACATCACGAATATTATCCATTCCGGTCAAGTACATTAAAAAGCGATCAAATCCTAGACCAAACCCCACCGATGGCGCATACCCATACTTTCTTAATTCTAAATATCATGCTAAATTCGTTGTATCCAATTCTAATTCTTTTGCCCGGGTGACTAAGTTCACATAACTAGTTTCGCGTTCTCCGCCTCCAACTACTTCGCCAATTTGTGGAAAAAGAATATCAAACCCGCGCACCGTTTTACCATCGGGGTTCGCTTTCATATAAAAAGCTTTTTGTTCCCGTGGATAATCATAAACAATGACCGGACGCTTAAAGATTGTTTCCGCCAATGCTCGTTCTTCCTCGCGCCCTAATTCGGCACCAAATTTCAGGTGATTGTTGGTGCTTTTATTCAGTTGGTCTAAAGCGTTTTGATAACTGATTTTCACAAACTTATTGGCAATACTATTTTGCAGCCGAGCAACTAAATCACAATTCGTGCGTTTTCCCAATCAAAGTAAGGTTGTTTGCTCATGTTTTAAAAGATGTTTAACAATTGCTTTTAACAATTGTTCGGCGAGTTGCATACCATCATTTAATTTAGCAAACGCCATTTCCGGTTCTAACATTCAAAATTCAGCGGCATGAAACCGCGTGTTGCTTTTTTCCGCGCGAAATGTTGGCCCAAATGTATAAACTTGTTTTAAACCCTGAGCAAATGCTTCCGCATGTAATTGAGCACTAACAGTTAGACGACTTTCTTTGCCAAAGAATCATTTTTTGGTTAGTTGATCGTTGACCAGAAAAGCTTCCCCGCCGCCTTCGCAATCATTTTGCGTAATAATCGGACCATGCAGTCAATAAAACCGTTTCTTGCTAAAAAAAGCATGAATTGCTTGTACTGCGCTGTTTCGCAGCAAATGAATTGCTTGAAAGAGGCGATTTTGAATCCTTAGGTGACTTTTTTCGCGAAAAAATTCTTTTCGATGTGCCTTTTTTTGGAGAGGATAATCACTTGCCGCTTTTTGGATTATCACAACTTGTTTTGCTTCCAATTCGTATACTTGTTCGGCATTTGGGGCACTTTTAACTAATTGCCCTTGCACTTTAATTGCACTATGGATTGGTAATTTGGCAATGAGAGCAAAGTTGGCAAGTATTTCCTTTTTATAGACAATTTGTAAATCACGAATTGTTGTGCCATCATTTAAACTAATAAAACCAATCCTTTTGCTAAACCGATTATATTTAATTCAACCCATGATTATGATGGTACGCCCGCTAAAAACACGCGGTTGATTAAGGATTTCAAAAATATTTTTCATGCTTTTGTTTCTTAAAATAAACAGTAGTTATTATATTACATGCCGCCGCTGGTTTTCGATTTAGAAACCAACGAAAAAATTGCCGTGCGTTTCTTTGGTGTTTAAAACTGTTATGAAAACATCTGGATCCGCTTGATGAATTAGTTTGACGAGCAAAGTTTTTTCGAGATATGTTGTGGTAATGAGAATAATGTTGATGGTTTTTTTCTTGTATAGACCAGTTCCCTTAAAAATGGTTCCGGTGCGCTTAAAATCTTTCATTTTGACTTTGATTTCATCCAGTTTTTCTGAAAAAACAACCAGGGTAACAATGTTAAATTTAGGATAAAAATAATCAAGCATATAAGAATAAGCATAAGCAAAAATAGCGGAATTAACCAAAAAGAAAAAAATGTAAATTGGATTGCCTCCTATCTTATCGTTTTCCAAAATTCATGTGTTTGTTAACACATTTAAAAAGACGATTATTAAACTAACCGGGACTGTTAGTGACCGTAGTGGTTTCCGGCGTTTAATTGCCAAATAAGTGTAAACGACATCCAAACCACCACCGCTAATGCCGCGTTTTCATAAAAAACTGGTGACAGTTCCTAAAATGATCCCGGCAACCAGCGCTGTTAAATAGAACTCAACTTTTGTTACTCTGTCCGCTTCCTGTTGAAGAAGATGCCCTTCCAGTCTTTTGATAACTTTTTGAAAATCATGATTATTGATGTTATAAAACAAACCCCAAAAGGTGTACATTAAAAGAGCAAATCCAGTTCAAAGCGTGTATTGTTTGTCGATTTTATAATAGGCAAAAAGTAACAGTGGAATGTTTAAACTGAATCCAACAATATAAAAAACCACCATATCCATCCGAAATGGGGCATCAATGCTTTTCAATTTTTCCTGGAAAGAATAAGTAATCGTTTGGGGGATTCAATATAAACCAGGAATGTAAATTTTAACACTAACAATGTTTTGATAAATGAAAGAACCAATAAAAGTTAAGAAAATAACTAGACTAACATTAATGTAATGATCACGCTTTAAAACAGGCAGTTTTTTAGCATATTTGTTTCTAATTTCAAATAATGTTTTCGCTTTAGCAATCATCATCTATTTTGATCAATTCCGTTTTTAATTAACAACCATTTTTAAGGTATAACATTTTTTCTCATTAAAATCTGAAAATTATGAAAAGAAGATAAATTCCAAAACAAATTGCGATTGTGTAGTGATCAAAAATTCCGTTTGCTAAAAATGCAATTACAATTGGAAGGAGATAAAACAGATTTTTACTAATTAAAGCTAGCACTAGCTTTCCTTTAGTAACCCGTTTAAGTGATAAGAAGGAAAAATAATGTCAACTTAAATTAATTCCGATGTAATTTATCAACATCAAAGCGAGAGTAAAAAGGTACTTGGGATCATTTTGATAGTATGATATCGCTAGAAAAAAGCAGATTAATCCGATTAAGATCAAATTTTGCCATCGCCAATAAAGGGGTTTTTTATTCACCGAATAACCGATCTCCGGCATCACCTAATCCCGGAACGATAAATGCTTTGCGATTGAGTTCTTCCGGTGTTTTGGCAAGATAAATTTCAATTTGTGGATGTTCCGCTCGGATGCGTTCCATTGCCGTTTTTGATCCTAAAATTCCAACTAGTTTAATCCGCAAGCGCTGTTTGCTTTGTTTTTTTAATTCGCTTAAGGTTGCTAAAATTGTATTGCCGGTGGCAATCATTGGAT